>NZ_JBYIPT010000006.1:0-174540 GCF_057707225.1 Microbacterium sp. bgisy189
ACCCAAACCCCACGACGCGCCGGACGCGCCCGCTACACGCTGACACTCCCGGACGCCGCCTGATGCCTCGTCTCACGGCTGCGCTCAGTGCTCACGAGTGGGTCGGGACGACCTGACGTTTCGTCACGTCGCTGCGCTCCTCGCTCAACGACCGAGAGACCGTCAGCGCAGAAGCATCGCCCGCCCTGGCTGCTCGAGCACATCGGAAACGTCGCGCAGGAACTTTGCGCCCTGCTCGCCGTCGACCAGGCGGTGGTCGAACGACAGGCTGAGGGTCATCACCTGGCGCAGGGCCAGCTCGCCGCGGTACTCCCAGGGCCTACGGTTCACGCCGCCGAGGCCGAGAATGCCGGCCTCCCCCGGGTTCAGGATCGGCGTGCCCGAGTCGATGCCGAAGACACCGAAGTTCGTGATCGAGAACGTGCCGCCGGTGAGGTCCGCCATCGACGCCTTGCCCGCGCGAGCGGTGGCGGCGAGGGCTCCGAGGGCGTCGGCGAGTTCGACGAGCGTCATCGCGTCGGCATCCTTCACGTTCGGCACGACGAGGCCACGATCGGTGGCCGCAGCGATGCCGAGGTTCACGAAGCGGTGCTGCACGATCTCGCCGGCCGCGTCATCCCAGCGAGAATTGAGCTCGGGATGCCGCAGCAGCGCGCCGCAGACCGCCTTCGCGACGACGGCCATCACGCCGATCCGGTGGCCTTCGAGCCGTCGATCCGCACGCAGCTCCTCGACGAGCTCCATCGTCGCGGTGACGTCGACCGTGTGGAACGTCGTCACGTGCGGCGCGGTGAAGGCACTGCGCACCATCGCGTCCGCGGTGTGCTTGCGGACCCCGCGGATCGGAATGCGGGTCTCGCGCTCCCCGGCGACAGGCACCGTGGTCGGCGCGGCAGGGCGGTCCGTTGCGGGCGCTTCGGGGCGGGGCGCCGCCCCCACCCGCTGCGCGTACGACTCGACGTCGTCGCGCGTGACGAGCCCGGTCGGGCCGGTCGGCTCGACGAGCGAAATGTCGACGCCGAGGTCTTTCGCGAGCTTTCGGACCGGCGGCGTCGAACGCGGACGCTCGAACCTCCCATCGTCTGCGACTGCGGGCGCGACCGCGTCGTGCGGTGCCGCTTCGAGGACGGCCGTGTCGGATACGGGCGCACGCGCACCTTGCCGCGCGCGACGCTGCGGCCGGCCGGCAGCACGGGGCGCCGCCCCGTAGCCGACGAGGTTCGGCTGCGCCTTCTCTTCGTCCTCAGTCTCCTCGGGGGCCACCGCGCCGGCGGCGTCGACTGCCGGCGCATCCTCGGGCCCCGCCTCACCTGCGACGTCGAAAGCGATCAGCACGTCGCCGACCTCGACGACATCACCGGCCGCGTGACGCAGCTTCGACACGGTTCCCGCGTGCGGAGAAGGCAGCTCGACGATGGCCTTGGCGGTCTCGACCTCGGCGATGGTCTGGTTCAGGGTGACGGTGTCGCCCTCGGCGACCATCCATTGCACGATCTCTGCCTCGGGAAGACCCTCACCAAGGTCGGGCAGGCGGAACTCGACGATCACAGGTCCACCCCCGACAGGCTGTGCGGGCGATCCATGACCCGGTCGACGGCATCCAGGATGCGGTCGAGGTCGGGCAGGTGGTGCTTTTCGAGCTTCGCCGGCGGATACGGGATGTCGTGCCCGGTGACGCGCTCGGGAGGCGACTCGAGGTGGTAGAAGCACTTCTCGGTGATGCTCGAGACGAGTTCAGCGCCGACACCGGCCTCGCGGGCGGCCTCGTGGGTCACGACGACGCGCCCGGTCTTGCGGACCGACGCGGTGACGGTGTCGTAGTCGACCGGCGACAGCGAGCGGAGGTCGACGACCTCGATCGAGATGCCGTCGTCCTCGGCTGCCGTCGCGGCATCCAGCGCGACCCCGACCTGTGCGCCGTAGGTCAGCAGCGTCACATCGGTGCCCTCGCGGGCGACGCGGGCAAGGCCCATCGGCGGCGCGTCGGCGATGTCGACGTCGAGGTCCACCTCACCCTTCGAGTGGTACAGCCGCTTGGGTTCGAAGAAGACCACCGGGTCGTCGCACGCGATCGCCTGGCGCAGCATCGTGTAGGCGTCCTGCGGGTTGGAGACCGCCACGACCCGCAGCCCGGCGGTGTGCACGAAGTAGGCCTCGGGCGATTCGGAGTGGTGCTCAGCCGCGCCGACGCCACCTGCCCACGGGATGCGGATCGTGATCGGCATCTTCACGTTGCCGCGGGTGCGGTAATGCAGCTTCGCGACCTGGCAGACGATCTGGTCGAAAGCCGGGTACACGAACCCGTCGAACTGGATCTCGACGACCGGCCGGAACCCGCGGTACGCGAGTCCGACTGCCGTGCCCACGATGCCTGATTCGGCCAGCGGCGTGTCGATGACCCGCTGCGCGCCGTACGTGTCGAGCAGGCCGTCGGTGATGCGGAAGACGCCGCCGAGCTTGCCGATGTCCTCCCCCATGACGAGCACCTTGTCGTCATCGGCCATCGCCCGGTGCAGTCCCGCGCCGAGCGCCTTACCCATCGTCATCGTGCTCATGACGCCGCCTCGAACCCGTCGAGGTACGCCGCGAACCGGGTGCGCTGCTCGTCCAGCCCGCGGTGCGGCTCGGCGTAGACGTTGTCGAGCACGGTGAGCGGCGCGCGTGTCACCGCGCCGAGCGCCGCCTCGCGCATGCCCGCGGTGTAGCGGTCGGCATCGGCCTGCACCTGCGCGACGAAGTCGTCGTCGAGCAGCTCCTGCGCGCGCAGGTAGGCCTCGAGGCGCGTGATGGGGTCGCGGCGCTTCCACGACTCGACCTCGTCCTTGGAGCGGTAGCGGGTGGGGTCATCCGACGTGGTGTGGGGTCCCATGCGGTAGGTGACGGCTTCGATGAAGACCGGTCCGCGCCCACGGCGTGCGTTGTCGAGGGCCCAGCGCATCGCCGCCAGGCACGCCAGCACGTCGTTGCCGTCGACGCGCAGACTCGGGATGCCGAAGCCGGGCGCCCGGCCGGCGATCGGGAACTTGGCCTGCACGGTGACCGGCTCCGAGATCGCCCACTGGTTGTTCGAGCAGACGAACACGACGGGGCTGCGGAACGACGATGAGAACACCATCGCCTCGTTGACATCGCCCTGGCTGGTCGCGCCGTCGCCGAAGTAGGCGACCGCGACCTGGTCGCCGCCGTCACGCTGGATGCCCATGGCGTAGCCGGTCGCGTGCAGCGACTGCGCGCCGATGATGATCTGCATCCCGGCCATGTTGAGGTCGTACGGGTCGTAGGTCGACAGTTCTTCGCCGCGCCACGCCATCACGGTGTCGGCGGGTTTCGCGCCGCGCGTGATGACGACCCCCACCTCTCGGTAGCTGGGGAAGAGGAAGTCGTCGTCGCGGCAGGCGCGGGCGGTGCCGATCTGCACGGCTTCCTGCCCCTGTGCCGGCGCCCAGAGGCCGAGCTGGCCCTGGCGCTGCAGCGCGATGCCCTCCGCGTCGGCACGCCGGGCGATCGCCATGTCGCGGTACAGGCCGCGCAGCGTGTCGGCATCGATCCCCTCGATCCAGCGGTCGAGGTCGGGGTCTGAAATCCGCTCGCCGTCCGGCGTCAGCAGCCGGGCGAGGTCATCGATGTCGGTCGCCTGATCGGCGGCCGGGGTCAGGGTGTGCGTCATCGTCGTCCCTCCAGATCGCGGCCCGTCGTCTTGTGGATGATCGGGGCCGGCTCCGTGCACCCGGCATCGTCGCCGGGATGCCACGAGGCTACGCGCGTGTCGCACCTCGCTCAAGCATTCGAGGTCGTCTTGAGCATGTTGCGCAGATCAGCCCGAATCACCGTGCTAATGTTTCGCACTATGGGCCCCCTTGATCACGTCGATCTCGAACTGCTGAACGCGCTCGCCGATGACCCACGCGCGACCGTCGTCGCACTCGCCGAACGCCTCGGCATGTCGCGCAACACGGTGCAGGCACGCATGGGCAAGCTCGAGCGCTCCGGAGTCTTCCTGTCGTTCGAGCGGGCGATGGCGCCGCAGGCGCTGGGCTACCCGATCGAGGCGATGATCGCCGTCCTCGTGCGCCAGGCCGACCTCCCCCGCATCACCGAAGAGCTCTCCCGGGTTCCCGAAGTCGTCCAGGCGCACGGACTCAGCGGTCAGGTCGACCTGATGGTGCGCGTCGCGGCGCGCGACACGAAGCACCTGTTCGACATCGACGCCCGCATCCTCTCGATCGACGGCGTCGAGCGCACCGAGACGTCGCTCGTGATGGGCGAAGTCATCGGATATCGGGTGCGACCGCTCCTGGAAGAGGCTCGACGGGAGCGGTGATCGGCCGGTCCGCATCACGACGGATCAGCAGCACACCCGCGAGGATGAGCGCACCACCGACCGCCTGAATCGGCGCCGGCGTCTCAGCCAGCAGCAGCCAGCCGAACAGCAGCGCGAACAGCACTTCGCTCAGGCCGATGAACGACGCGAGGCGTGAGCCGATCCGGGGCACCGCCATGACCCCCAGCGCGTAGCCGAGCGTCGTGCCGACGGCGCCGACCCATACCAGCGGCAGCCATGCCGGGACGGTCGCGCCCTGGAACGTGACCGTCGTGTCGAGGACGACGAACGGGATGATGCCGGTAGCGCCGAGCAGTGCCATCGTCGCGGCGCCGACCAGCAGGCCGCCGGCGGCGAGGGCGAGCGGCGGCAGCGTGTCACCTGTCCGCTCCGACATGACGAAGTAGACGCACACGCACAACGCCGCAGCCAGGGCCAGCAGCGTCCCCAACAGGTCGAACCGCGCACCGCCGATGTCGACGACGAGGACGAGACCGGCGACAGCGATGCCCGAGCCACCGAGCACGAGCCGCGACGGCACGCGTCTGGTGCGCATCCACACGAACGCGACGAGGAACACCGGCGCGAGGTACTGGATGAGCAGCGCGACAGCCACCGGCATCCGCTGCATCGCCGAGAAGAAGAAGAGCTGGCAACCGGCCACCGGGATGAGCCCGAACGCGAGGAGGGCGAGCCAGTGACGGCGCAGGAACCCGCGCTGCCGGATCGCGGCTCGCACGAGCGCCGGTGAAAGGATGAGCCCCGACAGGCCCATGCGTACCGTGAGCACGGCCGACAGTGACCACCCGGCTTCCAGCAGCGGCTTCACGAGCGGGCCGCTCGATGCGAACGCGAACGCGGAGACGACCGCCATCACGATTCCCGCCGTCGCGACGCGGGAGACGGGCGCGGCGATGGTCGGGATGGCGGCGGTGTGCGACATCGGCGGTCCTCGTGCTCGAGTGCTGCTCAGGGGATGATCTGTCAGGAGTCAAGTATGCATACACTCGTGACAGCTAAGCTGAGAGTACTGCCCGCCACCGTCAGGAGTCAATATGGTTTTCGGTCGTGACACGGAGCTCTCGCTGCGTGCCGCCGCCTCGCTCGTGAACACCCTCCCCGGCATCGACTTCGACGGGGCCGACGGCATGGCCTCTCCCGCCGATCTCCAGGCCTGGCTGCAGGAGTTCCCGTACACCGGTCGCATGCGCCGGGACGACGCCGAAGTCGCCGCCGTCCGCGAGATTCGGGTGCGCCTGCGGCAGCTGTGGGACGTCGAGCGCGACGATGCGGTCCCGCTCGTCAACACGATGCTGCGCGACGGCGAAGCACTCCCCCAGCTGGTCATCCACGACGACTACGACTGGCACATCCACGCGACCGACAGCGAGGCCGACCTGTCGATGCGCATCCTCGTGGAGGCCGCGATGGCGTTCGTCGACGTCATCCGCGCAGACGCGTGGGACCGCGTGCGTCGCTGTGAGGCAGACGACTGCGGAGCCGTCTACGTCGACTTCTCCAAGAACGGATCGAAGCGCTACTGCGACACCGGCAACTGCGGCAATCGCATGAACGTCATCGCCTATCGGAAGCGGAAGTCCGAAGAAACCGCCTGATCGCGGTCGCCGCCGGCTGTGGCGTCTCGTAGTGGATCAGGTGACCGACGCCTGCGATCTCGACGAGCTCGGCGTCGGGAAAGAGCGTCTGCAGGTGACGCTCGGCCTCGATGGGGGTGATGTCGTCCTTCTCGGCGGCCACGAGCAGCGTCGGCTGCGCGATCTGCGGAGCGAAGGCGCGCACGTCGTTCGACACCGACGCCACGAACGCGTCGTGCAGCACGTCGCGGTCGGCGAAGCGCGAGAAGTAGGTGTCGTGCTGGTCGTGGATGAACGCACGAAGATCGCGGTCACGCGTCTTCGCCATCGACACGCTCATGACGCGCACGATGAGTCGGCTGCGCAGCAGCGCGTCGCCGAGTCGACGCGGCAGCCGCGCACCAGCCCAGTAGTAGAAGACGGCGAGGCGCGTGAGGATGCCGCGCGGTCCCTCGAGCGCCGGCGCGCCGATGGGATTGACGAGCACGACGCGAGGAGCGGGCAGCCCTGCGGCGACCGCGGCCGAAACGACGATCGAGCCGAACGAGTGCCCGAGTATGTCGGCGCCGGGGGCGACCGCTGCGGCGAACGCGGTGAGCCAGTCGGCGTACGCCTGCACAGTGTGGCGCGTGCCAGGCAGCGGCGGGGTCTCACCGAATCCGGGAAGATCGGGCGAGATGATGCGGATGCCGTCGAGGTGCGCGACGACCGGCTCGAGGCCGTGGTGCTCACCGCGGAAGCCGTGCACCGCCAGCACGGTCTGCTCGGCGTCGTCGTCGCCGTAGACCCAGTACGCCGTCGTCGATCCGAACACCTCGACCTCACGACGGACGACGGGGATCGCCTCGAGCAGTCCTGCATACGGGTTCGGCGCGGTCACCCTTCGAGTGTACGAGCACGGCGTGGCCTCGGCCGTGATGTCGGCGGCCCCGCATAACGTCGAAGGCATGGACACGTGGGTCGCCGAGACGCTGCCGCTCTGGCACCCCGAGGCACCGGCGTGGTCGCGCGTCGTCGGCGTCTTCGACCTCGAGACCACCGGCATCGACGTGACGACGGATCGCATCGTGACGGCGCACGTCGGACTGCTCGGCACTGGTGGCGTCATCCACCGCACGGGCGACTGGCTCGCCGACCCCGGCGTCGAGATCCCCGAGGGCGCCACCGCCGTGCACGGCATCACCACCGCGCACGCCCGCGAGCATGGCCGTCCCGCGGCGGACGTCGTCGCCGAAGTCGTCCAGGCGCTCGAGCAGCTGTTCGACGCCGGCATCCCGGTCGTGGCATACAACGCCCCGTACGACTTCTCGTTGCTCAAGTACGAGGCGTTGCGGCACGGTGTGACCCCGATCGCGGATCCGTCGCCGGTGATCGACCCGCTCGTCATGGACAAGGCATTCGATCGCTACCGGCGCGGCAAGCGCACCCTCGAGGTGGTCGCGGCGCATTACGCGGTCGCGCTGGACGGCGCGCACGACGCGTCTGCCGACGCGATCGCCGCCGGTCGGGTGGCGCAGGCGATCGCCGCGCGCTTTCCGGTGCCGCCCACCGCGCACGAGCTGCACACCCGCCAGATCGGCTGGGCACGCGCGCAGGCCGCAAGCCTCACCGAGTACTTCATCAGCGTCGGTCGGCTCGATCCCGATGACACCGTGGACGGCAGCTGGCCGATCCGCTGACACCCGTCATTGCAGAGGTTCGTCGGCGTCCTCGACGGAGATCGACATGACGCCCGTGTATGGATTCGCGAAGACCGAGACCGCGGCCCACGGACCGTCAGCCTCATCGACGATGTACTCCGTCTCAGCCCCCTCCGTCTCCGATTCCACTTCGTCCGACACGACGACGACCGGGGCTATGCTGAACTCCGCGCTCAGCCCGTTCTCCTCGACCTCGTCGGTCGCGCCGCACACGATCATCGGACCAGCCTCACGGACATCGATCGCGAGGCACGTCTGCGCACCACGAGCCTTCGTCCCCGCCCACACGACGGTTTCACCGGTCGCGGCGAGGAGTCGCGGCGCGTCATCCCATCCCGGCTGCGCATCGAGGAGACGGTCCTCGCTGGCCGCCGTCGCGGCGCCCGAACTGCCGGACGTCTGCAGCAGCGCGCCCTCGCTGTTCGACGTCGACGTGTCGTACGTGATCGTCGGCGTAGGTGCGGCATCCGAGGCCTGTGGCTGGACGAACGCGCCGAGGAAGTAGCCGCCGAGGGCCGCGGCCGGCACGAGCGCCGCGAGCGTGATGAGCGCGACGCGTGTCACCGTGCGGTTTCGCGCGGCCGACTCGCCCGCCGGGGTCGGCGCAGTGGGCTCGCGCGACCCATCGTCACGTGAGGTCGCGTCATTCGCCGTCGCCGGCAGCGGACGAGGCCCCTCGCCTCCGCGCGAACGCTCGAGTCGGGCGAGGCGTTCGACGTCGGCATCCGTCAGTGGCGCACCGCCAGGACCGTACGCACGGGCCCGGAGCGCCTGCAGTTCGTTCTCACCCACGCGCCCAGCATCGCACGTCGCACGCGTGGGGACGACGAAGGCCCCGCCGGAGCGGGGCCTTCGAGGACGGCTGCTTACTTGCTGCCGAAGTTCTTGAAGCGCTGGTTGAACTTCTCGACGCGACCGGCCGAGTCCATGATGCGCTGCTTGCCCGTGTAGAACGGGTGCGAAGCCGATGAGATCTCGACGTCGATGACGGGGTAGGTGACGCCGTCGAGCTCGATCGTCTTCTCGCTGGTGACCGTCGACCGGGTCAGGAAGGTCTCGCCGGAGCCGAGGTCGCGGAAGACGACCGCGTTGTACTCGGGGTGGATGTCAGTTCGCATGATGGTCCTTCGCCTGATGCCCTGGTTTTTGCCAGGAGGGATTGAAGTCTGCGGTGCGGAGCGCACCAAAGAGCGATTCTATCAGGCTCGCGGGGCAGTCGGAAACCTCGTCAGGAGGCGGCACGCGCGGCGAAGCGGCCGCCGTCTTCGCTGAGTGCGATCGGCACCCCGAAGGTCTCGGTGAGCGCCTCTGCCGTCAGGGTCTCGGCGATCGGCCCCTGCGCGACGACCTTGCCGTCGCGCAGCAGCAGCACGTGGGTGAAGCCGACGGGGATCTCTTCGACGTGGTGGGTGACCATGATCATCGCCGGCGTCGTCGGCTCCTGTGCGTAGCCGCCGAGGAGCGAGAGCAGCTGCTCGCGGGCACCGAGGTCGAGGCTCGCGGTGGGCTCGTCGAGCAGCAGCACTTCGGGGTCGGTCATGACGGCGCGCGCGATCTGCACACGCTTCTGCTCACCGTCCGACAGGGTCCCGAACGTGCGATCTGCAAGATCGTCGAGGTGCCATTCGGCCAGCACGCGACGCGCGCGGCGCTCGTCGATGGACTCGTAGTCCTCGTTCCAACGGCCGAGCACCGAGTACGCGGCCGTCAGCACGACATCGAGCACGGTCTCGTCCTGCGGCACGCGTTTGGCCATCGCGGACGAGGCGAAGCCGATGCGCGGGCGCAGCTCGAACACGTCGGTGTGCCCCATGACCTCATCGAGGATGCCGACGATCCCCGAGGTCGGGTGCATCAGCGTGGCCGCGAGCTGCAGCACGGTGGTCTTTCCCGCTCCGTTGGGCCCCAGGATGACCCAGCGCTGATCGTCGCTGACGGTCCACGAGACCTCATCGACGATGTTGCGGGCGTTGCGGCGGACGACGACGTCGGCGAACTCGAGGACCTGCGGCATGTCGTCCAGCCTATCTGCAGGGCGAGGTCAGTTGCCGGTCACCTCGCGGTAGAGCTGCACCGTGGCGTCGGCGATCGCCGCCCAACTGAACGCCTGTGCCGCCCGCTCGCGCCCGGCCTCGCCGTAGGCGCGGGCACGGTCCGGATCGGCGACGACCTCGGTGAGCGTCGCGGCGAGATCGGCGACGAATCGGTCAGGGTCGGTGGGGGTGCCGGTGCCGTCCTGCACTTGCTCGATGGGCACGAGGCGCCCCGTGACGCCGTCGACGACGACTTCGGGAATGCCACCCGTGGCGGTGCCCACGACGGCCGCACCGCACGCCATGGCCTCGAGGTTCACGATGCCGAGCGGCTCGTAGATCGAGGGGCACACGAACGTCGTCGCAGCCGTGAGGATCGCGCACAGCTGATCGCGCTGCAAGAACTCCTCGATCCACACGACGCCCTCGCGCTGGCGCTGCAGCCCGCGCACGAGCTCTTGCACCTCGGCCATGATCTGCGGAGTGTCGGGCGCGCCCGCGCACAGCACGATCTGCACCTCAGGCGGCAGCAGTTCGGCAGCACGCAAGAAGTACGGCAGCCCCTTCTGCCGCGTGATGCGACCCACGAACACGACCGAGGGCCGGGTGGGGTCGATGCCGTGGGCGGCGAGCAGGGCAGGGTCGTCGACGGGGCGCCACGAGTCGATGTCGATGCCGTTGTAGATGACCCGCACCTTGTCGGGGTCGAGGGAGGGATAGCTGCGCAGGATGTCCTTCCGCATCCCCTCGCTGACGGCGACGACCGCTGCGGCGCCTTCATACGCGGTCTTCTCGATGTAGCTCGAGACGGCGTAGCCGCCGCCGAGCTGCTCGGCCTTCCACGGCCGCAACGGCTCGAGCGAATGGGCTGTCACGACGTGCGGGATGCCGTGGAGGAGCCCCGCAAGGTGCCCTGCGAAGTTGGCGTACCAGGTGTGCGAATGCACAACGTCGGCGCCGGCGACGTCACCGACGATCTCGAGGTCTGTGCCGAGGGTCTGGATGGCGGCATTCGCCGTCGACAGCTCGGCGGGCACGCCGTACGACGCTGTATCGGCCTCGTCACGCCCAGCGCCGAAAGCGCGGACCTGCACCTCGATGCGCTCCCGGAGCGCCTTCACGAGCTCGGTGGCGTGCACGCCCGCTCCCCCGTAGATCTCCGGCGGATATTCCTTGGTGACGATGTCCACTCGCATGGTTCGAAACCTAGTACAGACGACGGATCGGGGCCTAGTGTGGGGAACATGCCAGCCCCGAAGGTCTTCGGAATCATCCTCGCCGGCGGCGAGGGCAAGCGACTCATGCCCCTCACGGTCGATCGGGCCAAACCTGCAGTGCCGTTCGGCGGGCAGTATCGGCTGATCGACTTCGCGATATCGAACCTGATCAATTCGGGTCTTCGCCAGATCGTCGTGCTCACGCAGTACAAGTCGCACAGCCTCGACCGTCACGTCTCGCAGACCTGGCGTATGTCGGCGCTGCTGAACTCGTACGTCGCGTCGGTACCGGCGCAGCAGCGACTGGGAAAGCGATGGTTCTCGGGTTCGGCCGATGCGATCCTGCAGTCCCTCAACCTGATCCACGACGAGAAGCCCGACATCGTGATGGTGATCGGCGCCGATCACGTCTACCGCATGGACTTCGACCAGATGCTGCAGGCCCACATCGAATCGGGCGCACGTGCGACCGTCGCCGGCATCCGTCAGCCGATCGGACTCGCGAACCAGTTCGGCGTCATCGACGTCGACCCCGAAGACGGCACGTCGATCCGCGAGTTCCTTGAGAAGCCGCAGAACCCGACAGGACTGCCCGACAACCCGAACGAAGTGCTCGCGTCGATGGGCAACTACATCTTCAACACCGATGCCCTCATCGAAGCGGTGGAATCCGACGGCGAACTGCCAGCGAGCAACCACGACATGGGCGGCGACATCATTCCCTATTTCGTGAACCGCGGCGAAGCGGCCGTCTACGACTTCAAGGCGAACGACGTGCCGGGATCGACCGCGCGCGACAAGGACTACTGGCGCGACGTGGGCACGATCGAGTCGTTCTTCGACGCCCACATGGACCTCATCTCGACGCTGCCCATCTTCAACCTGTACAACATGGACTGGCCGATCCACTCGCAGGCCGTCAACTCGCCGCCCGCGAAGTTCGTGCGCGACGGCGTGGGCCGCATGGGCAACGCGATCGACTCGATCGTCTCGCTCGGCTCTGTGCTGTCGGGCACGCACCTGGAACGCAGCGTGGTCGGGCCGTGGACGCTGTCGGGCGGCGGATCGACGATCACCGACTCCGTACTGTTCGACTACGTCAACGTCGGCGCGGGTGCCCGAGTGCATCGGGCCATCCTCGACAAGAACGTCACGCTCGAACCGGGCGCGACGGTC
This sequence comes from Microbacterium sp. bgisy189, assembly GCF_057707225.1. Classification (NCBI taxonomy): domain Bacteria; kingdom Bacillati; phylum Actinomycetota; class Actinomycetes; order Micrococcales; family Microbacteriaceae; genus Microbacterium; species Microbacterium sp. bgisy189. The sequence continues at coordinate 12,043 of NZ_JBYIPT010000006.1, forward strand.
GGTGTCGACCGTGAGCGCGACCTCGCACGGGGGTTCACGGTGACCGACACCGGCATCACGGTGGTGGCGAAGGGCGTGCACGTCACCGCCTGAGCGGCACGCTAGCGTGGTGGGGTGCCTGACGCCCGCTTTCTCGTCGTGTTCGACGCCGATTCCACGCTCATCCGCAACGAGGTCATCGAACTGATCGCCGACGAGGCGGGCCGCGGCGCCGAGGTGGCTGCGGCCACCGAAGCCGCGATGCGCGGCGAGGTCGATTTCGCGACGAGTCTGCGTTCGCGTGTCGAGGCGCTCGCCGGGGTGCCGGTCTCAGCGTTCGAGCGGGTCCGTTCCCGGATCGAACCGACCCCGGGCGTGCGCGAGCTCATCGAGGCGATCCATGCGCGCGGCGGCGTCGCAGCAGTCGTTTCCGGCGGCTTCCACGAGATCCTCGACACCGTCGCCCCCGATCTCGGCATCGACGTGTGGCGCGCGAACCGACTTGCGGTCGCCGGCGGCATCCTGACGGGCGTCGTCGACGGACCGATCGTGGATGCCGAGGGCAAAGCAGCGGCGCTCCGCGAGTGGGCGGGCGCGAACGGTGTGCCGATCGCGCGCACGATCGCGATCGGCGACGGCGCGAACGACCTTCGCATGATGGCTGCGGCCGGCCTCGGCATCGCGTTCAACGCGAAGCCGGCGGTGCGTGCGCAGGCAGACGTGGTGATCGGCCCGATCGACTTGGCAGAAGTGATCCCGCTCCTCCCCTGATCCGACGCCTCTCAACGACGCGGTGGCGCGCACCGGTCGATGACCGAGCGTTCCCCGGTCGTTGAGCGAGCGTAGCGAGACGAAACGCGCGCTCAGTGCCCCATGCCGAGGCCGCCGTCGACCGGGATGACGGCGCCGGAGATGTACGCGGCATCCTCACCCGCGAGCCAGGTCACGACTCCGGCGACCTCGTCTGCCGTCGCGAAACGGCCCGCCGGAATGTTCTTCTTGTAGTCGGCCTGCGTCGCTTCGGGAAGCTCAGCGGTCATGTCGGTCTCGATGAAACCGGGCGCCACCACATTCGCCGTGATGCCGCGGCCGCCGAGTTCACGCGTGAGCGAGCGTGCGAACCCGACGAGCGCCGCCTTCGAGGACGAGTAATTGATCTGCCCCGCAGAGCCGTAGAGGCCGACGACGCTCGAGATGAGGATGACGCGACCCCACTTGGCCTTGAGCATGCCCTTCGAGGCACGCTTGACGACGCGGAACGTGCCGCCGAGGTTCGTCGAGACGACCGAGTCGAAGTCCTCCTCCGTCATGCGCAGCAGCAGGGTGTCTTTCGTGATGCCTGCGTTGGCCACGACGATCGTTGGCGCACCGAGTTGCTGCTCGACTTCGGTGAAGGCCACGTCGAGCGATGCCGCGTCGGTCACGTCGGCTCGAACCGTCAGGGTGCCCTCGGGGCCCTCACCGGAGCGGGCGGTCACGGCGACGCGGTACCCGGCTGCGACGAAGCGCTCCGCGATGGCACGGCCGATGCCGCGGTTGCCGCCGGTGACGAGGACGACGCGATCACTGGACATGGTGGAACTCCTCGAATGACGTGCTGAGAACCCGTTCAGCCTAGTCGGGTCGCCGAGCGCACCGACGATAGGCTGGCGTCATACGAGTTTGGAAAGGGGGACGCTCATGAGCGATCCGAACACCACCCCGTCGGGAACGCCCGACTCTCAGCCCGCCGCGGATTCCGGCGTGATGCCGCCCGCACCGCCGGCAGCACCCGCCGCCCCGGGGTACGCCGCTCCGGCATACCCCGGCTCGGCCGCACCCGCAGCGACCCCGCCGTCGTACCAGGCGCCCGGGTACCCGCAGGCGGCACCCGCCTACGGCGCCGCGCCCGCCTACGGTGCAGCACCCGGCGCGTACGGCGCGTACCAGAGCGGCCCGAAGACGAACGTGCTCGCCATCGTCTCGATGATCGCATCGATCGTCGGGTTCGTCCTGATCCTGCCCGTCATCGGCCCGATCGCCGGCGCCATCATGGGGCACATCTCCCTCGGTCAGATCAAGCGCACGGGTGAGAACGGCCGCGGCATGGCCCTCGCCGGTGTCATCGTCGGCTGGGTCGGCATCGGGCTGCAGGTCATCGGCATCATCGCCTGGTTCTCGCTCATGGCATGGGCCGTGTCGCAGGGCTCGGGCTCGTACAGCTACTGACGCCGACGTGAGCCGCCTGCGAGCGTAGGCTGGAGTGACCGTGAAGCACTCCTCCTCGCCGCAGTCGGCGACCTCGATTCCCCGCGCACCGCGGGACGACGCGCACGCGCGCATGACGAAGTACTTCATCATGATGAGCGTGCGCGTCGGCTGTTTCGTGCTCATGGTCGTCATCACCCCGTATGGCTGGCACACCGGCATCCTCGCGGTCGGCGCCATCCTGCTCCCCTACATCGCCGTCGTCGTCGCCAACGTCGGGTCCGATTCGCGCCCGGTGCGGGCAGTCCCCCCAGGGCGTGAGATCGAGGCATCCGCGCCCCCCGCCGACGCACCCGAGCCAGAATCCGTCATCCGCATCACCGAGACGAAGCCGGAATCGCAGTCGCGTCCCGCGCCCGAAACACCCGACGCACCGCGGCAGGGCGACGCATGACCGGTGTCGTCTGCTCGCGCGCCGGATGCCGTGACATCGCGACGTGGCAGGTGGTGTGGCGCAACCCTCGCATCCACAGCGCCGATCGCCGCAAGATCTGGACGGCCTGCGATGCGCACGTCGACTATCTGCGCGACTACCTGGCCGCACGGGACTTTCCCGTCACGGTCGAACCGTTCGATCCGGCGGCCGCCTCGTGAGCGGCAATCGCATCGCCCGGTGGGCCGGGTACGTCGCATTCGCGATCGTGTTCGCGGTCGCGTGCGGGTTCTTGTCGAATTGGCAGTTCTCACGGTCAGCCGAACGCAATGCCGAACTTGCGCTCATCGCCGCGAACTACGACGCCGATGCCGCCCCGCTCGATGAGCTCGTGACGGCAGACGGGGCGCTCAGCCCCGAAGACGAATGGCGCCAGGTCGAGCTCGTCGGCACCTACCTCCACGCCGACCAACTGCTCGTGCGCAACCGCCCGCACGGTGGCACGAGCGCCTTCGAGGTGCTCGTGCCGTTCCGTCTCGAAGACGGCCGCGTCGTGATCGTCGACCGGGGTTGGGTGGCTCCCGGCAAGGAGCAGCCTGAACCGGATGTGATCCCGGCAGCCCCCGAGGGCACCACGACGGTCGTCGTGCGGCTGCGTGAGACGGAGCCGTTGCCGTCCTCGGGCCGATCGGCGCCCGACGGACAGGTTCCGACGATCCACGTGCCGACCATCGCCGAGACCATCGAGGAGCCGACGACCCTGACGGGGCTGTACGGGTTGATGGTCGCGGAACAGCCGGCACCTGCCGAGCGCCCGCAGGCGCTGGACCGCCCGTCGGATGACCCCGGTTCACACTTGTCGTATGCGATCCAGTGGATCCTGTTCGCCGTCATGGGATTCGGGTTCGTCTGGTACATGATCCGCACCGAACGTCGGCACCGCCGCGAAGAGGCCGAGGGCCGCGCTCCGAGCGAACCCAAGCGCCGCCGAGATCGCGACATGCAGGAAGAGGATGAGCTGCTCGACAGCGTCCGGTGACGGTTCAGGCCAGCGTGCCTGACCGCGTCACGCGAGAGTGATCAGGTCGATGTAGTCGCGCCCCCAGATGTCTTCGACACCGTCGGGCAGGATGAGCACCCGCTCGGGGTTGAGCGCCTCGACGGCGCCCTCGTCGTGCGAGACGAGCACGACGGCGCCTTCGTAGTGCGCGAGGGCACCGAGGATCTCTTCGCGGGATGCCGGGTCGAGGTTGTTGGTCGGCTCGTCGAGCAGCAGCATGTTGGCCGACGACACGACGAGGGTTGCGAGTGACAAGCGCGTCTTCTCGCCGCCCGACAACACGCCCGCGGGCTTGAGGACGTCGTCGCCCGTGAACAGGAACGAGCCGAGCACCTTTCGCGCCTCGGTCGCGTTGATGTCGGGCGCGGCCGACATCATGTTGTCGAGCACGGACCGGCTGACGTCGAGGTTCTCGTGCTCCTGCGCGTAGTACCCGATCTTCAGGCCGTGACCGGGCTCGATGATCCCGGTGTCGGCCTTGTCGACGCCCGCGAGGATGCGCAGGAGCGTCGTCTTTCCGGCGCCGTTGAGGCCGAGGACGACGACCTTCGAGCCGCGGTCGATCGCAAGGTCGACGTCGGTGAAGATCTCCAGCGACCCGTACGACTTCGACAGGCCGGAGGCCATGAGCGGCGTCTTGCCGCACGCCGCGGGCTTGGGGAAGCGGAGTTTGGCGACGCGGTCCTCCTGACGCACGTCCTCCAGCCCGGAGAGCATCTTCTCGGCGCGGGCGACCATCTGGTGCGCGGCGGCGGCCTTCGAGGCCTTCGCACCGAAGCGGGCGGCCTGCAGCTGCAGGGCCGTCGCCTTCTTCTCGATGTTGGCGCGCTCCTTCTTGCGGCGCTCCTCATCGGCCACCCGCTGACGCAGGTAGTTCTTCCAGTTCATGTTGTAGACGTCGATGACCTGGCGGTTCGCGTCGAGGTAGAAGACGCGGTTGACCGTTTCGCCCACGAGCTCGACATCGTGGCTGATGACGATGAGCCCGCCCTTGTAGCCCTTGAGGAACTCGCGCAGCCACACGACGCTGTCGGCGTCGAGGTGGTTGGTGGGCTCGTCGAGGATCATCGTCTGCGCGTCCGAGAACAGGATGCGGGCCAGTTCGATGCGGCGGCGCTGACCGCCGGAGAGGGTTTTCAGCGGCTGGTCGAGGATGCGGTCGGGCAGCGAGAGGTTGTGCGCGATCGAGGCGGCTTCGGCTTCGGCCGCGTACCCGCCGAGTGCTTCGAACCGCTCGGTCAGGTTGCCGTAGCGGCGCATGGCCTTCGCCGCGACATCGGCGTCATCGTCACCCATCTGGTGCGACGCCTCGTGCATCTGTAGGGCGAGCGTGCCCAGGCCCCTGGCATCCAGGATGCGGGTGCGTGCGAGCATCTCGGGGTCGCCCGAACGAGGATCCTGCGGGAGGTAGCCGAGTTCTCCAGAACGGTCGACGCCGCCCTCGCTGGGCAGCAGGTCACCGGCGAGCACCTTGGTGAGGGTGGTCTTGCCGGCGCCGTTGCGTCCGACGAGCCCGATCTTGTCGCCTGGTGAGACGCGGAACGATACCTCCGACATGAGCACGCGTGCGCCCACGCGGATCTCGAGGTCGTGCACGGCGAGCACAGCAGACGTCCGTTCGTTCAGAGTTGGGATGCGGCCGACCGGCCAGCATCCGAGTCTACCGGCCCGCAGCCCGCCCGGCCTGCGTGACCTTCCAGACGCCGGCGAGCGCCTACCCGCGCTTGCGCTCGCGGTGCGGCACCTCGTCGGTCATGTCCTCCAACTCGACGCCCTTCGTCTCGGGCACCTTCCACAGCACGAAGAAGAACGACAGGGCCGCGAAGAACGCGTAGAAGCCGTATGCGAAGGTGAGGCTGATGTCGCTGAAGACCGGGAACGTCGTCGAGATGGCGAAGTTCGCGATCCATTGCGCCGCGGCCGCGACGGCGAGCGCGCTGGCACGGATGCGGTTGGGGAACATCTCCCCCAGCAGCACCCAGACCAGCGGCCCCCAGGTGGCACCGAATCCGACGACGAACAGGTTCGCGGCGATGAGCGCGATGACCGACCACGGGGCCTCGAGCGTTGCGGAGGTCACACCGTCCTCGGTGACGAGTTCGGCGAACGAGAACGCGAGCGCCATCGTGCCGAGGGAGACCGCCATGACGACCGACCCGACCAGCAGCATGATGCGCCGCCCGATCCGATCGACGAGCAGAATCGCAACGATCGTCACGACGATGTTGGTGATCGAGGTGATGACGCTCGTCAGCAGCGCGGCGGACTCGTCGAAGCCCACCGAACGCCACAGCGTCGTCGAGTAGTAGAAGATCACGTTGATGCCGACGAACTGTTGGAACACCGACAGCAGGATGCCGACCCACACGATGGGCTTGAGTCCGAGCACGTGCCCCCGCAGGTCTTTCAGCGACTCGCGGTCCTCGCGCTCCAGCGAGACGCGGATCTGCTCGATCCGCAGATTCACGTCGGGTTCGCCGCTGAAATCGAGCAGCACCTGCGAGGCCTTGTCGACATCGCCGCGCGCGACGAGGAATCGCGGTGACTCCGGCAGCCGCAGCGCCATCAACCCGTACACGAGCGCGGGGATCGCCTCGAGCATGAACATCCACCGCCATGCCGGCAGCCCCCACCACAGGACTTCTGCGGCACCGCCGGAGATCCCTGCCAGGAGCGCGTTCGACAACAGCGCCGCGAAGATGCCCGTCACGATCGCGAGCTGCTGCATCGACCCGAGCATGCCCCGCACCCGGGCCGGCGACACCTCGGCGATATAGGCGGGGACGATGACGGATGCCGCACCGACACCCAAGCCGCCGACCACACGCCACACGATCAGGTCGACGACGCCGATCGCGAGTCCGGAACCGATCGCCGAGATGAGGAAGAGCGCCGCCGCCACGAGCATCACGGGGATGCGCCCCCACCGGTTGGCGAGCTGTCCGGCGAACCACGCGCCGACGGCGCAGCCCAGCAGTGCGGAGGAGACCGAGAAGCCCTTCAGTGCGGCATCCAACGCGAACTCACCGGCGAGCGCGTCGACGGCACCGTTGATGACCGCCGTGTCGAACCCGAACAAGAATCCGCCGAGCGCCGCGGCTGCGGCGATCCCGATCACTCTCGGATTGACCCTCGATGTCGTATCCCGTGCCATGGCGCGCTCCTCTGCGGTGTTCCGGTTCTGCTGTCCGTGCGACGATACTCCCGGCCGGGAGGGCGCGCGCCAGGCAATTTGCGACGCGCTGCGGCACCCCGCCGAAATGTGACGCGAGAATTTGCACGCACGACCCCGAGAGGTAAGGTTAGGCGACCCTTAGCAAATCCCCTTTGGAGAACCCGTGCCCCGCACTCGCCTCGCCGCTGGCCTCGCCGCGGCCTCGCTCCTGCTGCTCCTGGCCGGCTGCGCCACCTCGACGCCCGCCGCCACCGACGACACCACCGACGCGCCCGCCTCGGACGCGACCTTCCCGATCACGATCGAGCACGCCTATGGCGAGACCGAGATCACCAGCCAGCCCGGACGCGTCGCCACCGTCGCATGGGGCAACCACGAAGTCCCGCTCGCGCTCGGCGTGGTCCCGGTCGGCATGAGCAAGGCGACCTGGGGTGACGACGACGGCGACGGCGTCCTGCCCTGGGTCGAGGACAAGCTCGAGGAGCTGGGTGCCGAGACGCCCGTGCTCTTCGACGAGACCGACGGCCTGCCGTTCGACCAGATCGCCGACACGCAGCCCGACGTCATCCTCGCCGCCTACTCGGGGCTCACGCAGGAGGACTACGACACCCTGTCGAAGATCGCGCCGGTCGTCGCGTACCCCGATGTCGCGTGGGGCACGTCCTACCAGGACATGATCCGCATCAACGCCACCGCGATGGGGCTGGCCGATGAAGGCGAAGAGCTCGTCACCCACCTGGAAGAGGTCGTGGACACCGCGCTGGCCGCACAGCCAGAACTCGCAGAATCGACCGCGATGTTCTCGTGGATCGACGAGACCGATCTCAGCAAGATCGATTTCTACACGAGCCACGACACCCGTCCCGGTTTCCTCGCAGACCTCGGCATGCCGCTCCCCGCGATCGTGGAAGAGGAATCCGCCGCCACGGAGGCGTTCTACGTCAGCGTGAGCACTGAGCAGGCCGACCGTTTCGACGATGTCGACATCTTCGTCACCTACGGCGACCCCGAGGGCACACTCATCGCAACGATGCAGGCCGACCCGCTGCTCTCGAAGATCCCCGCGGTCGCCGAGGGACGCATCGCCATCCTCGAGAACAGCACGCCGCTCGCCGCTTCCGCCAACCCGTCGCCGCTGTCCATCGAGTGGGCGATCGACGACTACTTTGCGCTGCTGGCCGGTGCGCTCGACGGCACCGATTGAGCGAGACCACGCTCCGCGCACCGCTGCCGGATGCCGATGCCGCACGTGCGGCATTGAAGCGTCCGGCAGCGGTGCGTCTCGCGTGGCTCGCGGCGGCCCTGGTGGTCGTCGCGGCCGCGTGTCTCGCGTCGTTCGCGTTCGGCGTGCGCGACGTCACCTTCGAGGAGATCCTCCGCGGGCTCTCCGGAGACACGAGCGGCATCTCTGAAGCCGCCGTCGCCGCCCGCATCCCGCGTACAGCGCTCGGACTGCTCGTCGGAGCGGCGCTGGGGCTTGCTGGCACCACCTTCCAGGCGGTCACGCGGAACCCGCTCGCCGACCCCGGCATCTTCGGCATCACCAGTGGCGCCTCCCTGGCTGTGGTCGGCAGCTTGGCCTTCTTCGGGCTGAGCGGCGCGTACCCGACGATGGTCGTCGCAATCGCGGGCGCGGCCGTCACCGCGGTCTTCGTCTACAGTGTCGGTTCGCTCGGCAGCGGCGGGGCCACACCCCTCAAACTCGCATTGGCGGGGGCCGCGACCACCGCCGCGCTGCAATCCCTTATCAGCGCCGTCCTCCTCCCCCGCGTCGACCTGCTCGAGCAGTTCCGCTTCTGGCAGATCGGCGGCGTCGGCGGAGCCACGTGGGATCGCATCAGCCTGCTCACTCCGGTTCTCGTGGTCGGAGCGCTCGTCGTGTTCGCGATGGCCCGCGGGATGAACTCCCTCGCGCTCGGCGACGACCTCGCCGCGAGCCTCGGCGAGCACGTCGGGCGCACCCGTGTCGTCGCCACGATCGGCGCCGTGATCCTGTGCGGCGCGGCGACCGCAATCGCCGGACCCATCGCTTTCATCGGGCTTATCGTGCCGCACGTGTGCCGCCTCACGATCGGCACCGACCACCGCTGGCTGCTGCCGGCATCGGCCATCGCCGGTGCCGGACTGCTCGTGATCGCCGACGTGATCGGCCGCCTCGTGCTGCCCTCTGCCGACGTCGAGGTCGGGATCGTCGCGGCGCTCATCGGCGCGCCGTTCTTCATCTGGATCGTCCGACGCCAGCGGGTGCGTGAACTGTGACCGCCGTCAGCTCCACTGCTCCCGACGTCCAGGCCGTCATCGCCGGTCGCCGTCGCCGCGCGCGCCGCCGGACGGTCGTGGTCATCGTCCTGGCCGCAGTCGTCGCCGCGCTGTTCGCCACGAGCATCATGGTCGGATCGACCTTCTACGGGCCCGATGTCATCATCAGAGTGCTGCTGGGCGAGCAGGTGCCTGGCGCGTCGTTCTCCATCGCGGACCGCCGCCTGCCGCGAGCAGCGATGGCGGTCCTGGTCGGTGTCGCATTCGGAATGGCAGGGGCGACCTTCCAGACGCTGCTGCGCAACCCGCTCGCCTCCCCCGACATCATCGGAGTCAGCTTCGGCGCGAGTGCTGCGGCCGTCATCGGCATCGTGTTCTTCTCCGTCAGCGGGCTCGCACTGTCCGCACTGGCGCTGGGCGGTGCCCTGGCCACAGCGCTTGCGATCTACCTCCTGTCGATCCGAGGGGGATTCGCGGGAACCCGACTCATCCTGATCGGCATCGGCCTGGCCGCGATGCTGCAGTCGATCGTCACCTATGCGCTCTCCCGCGCCGCCGCGTGGGATCTGCAGTCCGCGATGCGCTGGCTCACCGGCAGCCTCAACAGCGCATCCGCGGAATCACTCACGCCGCTCGCCCTCGCCGCCGTCGTGCTGGTGCCGCTGCTCGCACTGCAGTCCCGCAGTCTGCACGCGCTGCGCATCGGCGACGACGTTGCGGCAGCGCTCGGCGTGAAGGTCGACCGCACCCGACTCGCGCTCATTCTCGGCGCAGTGGCGCTCCTCGCCTTCGCCACCGCGGCTGCCGGCCCGATCGCCTTCGTCGCGTTCATGGCCGGCCCCATCGCCGCGCGCCTGGTCGGTGCCGGCAGCTCCCCGCTCGTGCCCGCAGGTCTGGTCGGGGCCGTCCTGGTCCTCGCCGCGGATCTCGTCGGGCAGTACGCCTTGCCCACCGTCTACCCCGTGGGTGTCATCACCGGCATCCTCGGCGCCCCCTACCTGATCGCGCTGTTGATCAGAACGAACCGCACCGGAGGATCGCTATGACCGACTCCCGCTCGCTGCTCGCAGAACAGCTGACCCTTGCGTACGGTGACCGCACCGTCGTCGACACCCTCGATCTCGCTGTCGCTCCCGGTGCCGTCACAGCGATCATCGGCGCCAATGGCTGCGGAAAATCCACACTGCTGCGTGCGCTGGCCCGTCTGATCCCCGCCCAGGGAGGGCGGATCATCCTTGACGGCAAAGACCTGCACAGTCGCCCGTCGAAGGAGGTGGCGCGGATGCTGGGGCTGCTTCCGCAGTCTCCGGTCGCCCCGGAAGGGATTGCGGTGGCAGATCTCGTCGGTCGCGGCCGCCACCCGCATCAGAAGCTGCTGGCCCGGTGGAGCGAACACGACTACGAGGTCGTCACGCAGTCGCTGGCAGCGACCGGCACGACCGAACTCGCAGACCGTCCCGTCGACGAACTGTCCGGCGGCCAGCGCCAGCGGGTCTGGATAGCGATGGCACTCGCGCAGGAGACCGACATCCTGTTATTGGACGAGCCGACGACGTTCCTCGACGTGTCGCACCAAGTGGAGGTGCTCGACCTCATCCGCGACCTCAACCAAGACCGCGGCACGACCGTCGTGATGGTGCTGCACGACATGAATCTCGCCGCCCGCTACGCCGACCACATCGTCGCGCTCCGCCAGGGCCGCATCGTCGCGCAGGGCGCCCCGGCCGACGTCATGGATGCCGCACTGATCCGCGATGTGTTCGCCCTCGAGTGCCATGTGATCACCGACCCCGTCTCGGGCACGCCACTGGTGCTGCCGCGAGGCCGCCACCGGGTGCTCCCGACCCCCGAACCGAGCGACCCGGCCGACTCCACCGACGCCCTCCAGGAGGACCCGCGATGACCGAAACCGCCGTCCGCACGAGCGGATTCTTCCGTGCCCGCGTGAGCGCCATCACCGACCTCACCCCGAGCTTCCGCCGCTTCACATTCACCGGTGATGACCTGCACGAGTTCGGCGACCCCGGATTCGATCAGCGCATCAAGGTCGTCTTCCCGACCTCATCGGTCGGCGTCGACGCGATGCCCACCGACGACGACTGGTACACCGCGTGGCGTGAGCTGCCGGACGCCGCGCGCCCGCCGTTCCGCACCTACACAACCCGCGCCGTGCGCCACGACGTGGGCGAAGTCGACATCGACATGGTCTCGCATGATGTGCTCGGCCCGGCGTCGGCATGGATCGAGCGTGCCGCGATCGGTGACGAGTTGCTGATCTGGGCGCCCACGACGGCGCACACCGGCGTGAGCTACGGCATCGATTTCGTGCCGCCGGCGCGCTCCGAGCAGATCCTGTTGGCCGGTGACGAGACCGCGGCGCCGGCGATCGCGGTCATCCTCGAGCAGCTGCCCGCCGACGCGCGCGGCGTGGTCGTGCTCGAAGTGCCGCACATCGATGACGCCGGCTATCTGCCGCGCCATCCCGGATTCGAGTTCCGTGTCGCCGCGCGCGTCGACGACGCCGACCGCCACCGGCACCTCGTGTCGGCCGTGCAGGATGCCGCGGCATCCCTCGCGCCGGCCGGTCGCGGCGCGGACGTCGAAGAAGTCGACATCGACGAGGGCATCCTGTGGGAGGTGCCGCGCACCGCGAAGGGCGGCGCCGCACTCAAGAGCGCACCGCTGTATTCGTGGCTCGCCGGCGAGGCGGGGGCGATCAAGGCGCTGCGCCGCCACCTGGTGTCCGAGCTCGGCGTCGACCGACGCGCCGTCGCGTTCATGGGCTACTGGCGACTGGGCCGCGCCGAGAACGCCTGAGCGTCAGCCGCTCACCCGGCTGAGGCGGAGCCCCGGCACGAGCGCGAGCAGCGCGAGCGCCGCGGCGAGCAGGAAGACGGCCGGGAACGCCGCCCCAGAACCGGTGAGGGCGACGAAGGCGACACCCATCGCGGCGATCGCGGCGGCGGCGCCCGCCGCGTCGCTGATCGACAGCGCTGCGGAGTTGAACCCCTGATTCTGCGGTGTCGAGTACGCGAGGGTCAGCACCGTCAGCCGCGGGTACATGAGGCCCATTCCCGCGCCGGCGAGCGACCAGCCGCCGATCACGACGGCCGGGGGCAGACCCAGCGCTGCGGTGATGAACGCCAGCACCGTGGCCGCAGTCAACAACGACACGCCTATGACGGCGATCCGAGTGCTGCCGAGATGATCGCCGAACCGCCCCTGCACCTCAGCGCCTGCCGCCCACAGCAGCGCCGCGGCCGTGAGCCCGAAACCGGCGAAGGTCGTACTGAACCCGTATCGGTCCACCAGCAGGTACGGCACGTAGATCTCGGCACCGAACAGGGCGCCGGCGATGAGCGCGCGCATCAGGACGACACTCGGCAGGCCCCGTCGCACCGTCAGCGTTCCCGGTGGCAGCAGCGGCCGGACGGCGATGACCACGATCACCAGCGAGGCTCCGGCGACGAGCGGCGCGAGCGCACCGAACTCGCCTGCGAGGCTCAGCCCGACAGCACCGACCGCGACCACCACCGAGCACAACACCCGCACGGCGTACGGGCCGGTGTCGACCTCGGAGGCCCGCAGCGGGGTGCCGTGCAGCCGCAGATACACGATCGTGAACGCGATGACCGCGAGCGCGGCGACGCCGAAGAACACCCAGCGCCAGTGCAGATACTCGGTGACCGCTCCCGCCACCGCAGGGCCGACGAGCGAGGGCACGACCCAGGCTGCTGAGAACGCCGCCATCACCCTGCCGTGCAGTTCGGACGGGTACACCCGTGCGACGACGACATACAGGGCGACGGTCTGCCCACCGGTTCCGAGCCCCTGGATGAGCCGGCCCACCACGAGCGTGGTCATGTCTGGAGCGGCCCCGGCGACGACGAGCCCCAAGACGAAGAGGGCGACCGAGAGCGTCAGGGCATGTGCCGGCTCTGCGCGGTCGCACCACACGCCGACCACGACCATGCCGACCACGCTCGCCGCGAGCACACCCGAGAAGGCAACGGCGTACAGCCCGGCACCGTCGAGCTCTTCGCTCACGGCCGGCATGACGGTCGTGACCGCGAGGGCTTGCGTCGCTGCGAGGAACACCATGGCGACCGCGCCGGCGGTCACCCAACCGAAGGGCGGGCGCCAGACTCCGGTCGGTGCGATGGTCACGAGCGGGCGAGCGAGCCGATCCGCTGCACGGCCTCCCTCACGAGGTCGCTGTCGCATCCGAAGTTCAGGCGCACGTACCCTCGCCCCTCATCACCGAAGTGCGGGCCGTGGTGCAGCGCGACGTCCGCGCCACGCAGGATCGACTCCGCGGGGTCATCTCCCCATCCGTACGCCGACAGATCGATCCACGCGAGGAAGCCGGCGTCGGGCATGCGGTAGCGCGCGAGCGGCAGGTGCTCGGCGAGCAGGTCCGCGAGCAGTCGGCGGTTGCCGTCGAGGGTCGCGAGCAGCGCGTCGAGCCACGCGTCGGAGGCCTCGTCGAACGCGGCCACACCGGCCAACGCCCCGAACAGCCCGGTTCGCCACTCCACCTCCGGGTCGAGCCCCTCCACGACCGCCGTGGTGCGGTCATCCGCCGTCACCATCAGGGCGCACTTGAGCCCGGCCAGGTTGAACGCCTTCGAAGCGCTCGTCACCGCATACCCGACAGCCGCGGCATCCGGCGACGCCGTGAGGAACGGCGTGAACACCGTGCCGGGGTGCACGAGCGGCGCGTGGATCTCGTCGCTGACGATGACCGCGTCGTGCGCCTTCGCAATCGCCGCGAGTCGAGCGAGCGACTCGCGGGAGTGCGCGGTGCCGGTGGGGTTGTGCGGATTGCACAGCAGCACAGCGCGCGCCCCTGCCGCCAGTGCCGCTTCGATGCCGTCGAGGTCGAGCTGCCACGACTCGCCGGTGTCGACGAGCGGCACCGACTCCACGACGCCGCCGGCCTCGGGAATGCACATCGAGAACGGCGGATACACGGGCGGCGTGATGATGACCCGGTCACCCGGCGCGATCGTCGCCCGCAGTAGTTCGACGACGCCCATCATGACGTCACCCGTGCTGCGCACGCGACGGGGCTCGAGCTCCCAGCCGAAGCGCCGCTTCGCGAACTCGACGAATCCGGCGCGCAGCCCCGGCTCGGGCGGCGTGTACCCCGTATCGCCGATCTCGACGGCCTCACGCAACGCGGCCGTGATCGGCGGTGCGAGCGGAAAGTCCGTCTCAGCGACGAACATCGGGATGACGTGCTCGGGGTAGGTGCGCCACTTCGTGCTCGAACGGCGCCGAAGCGTCTCCAGCGGAAGGGCGTCGAGTGGTGCGATGCTCACCGTTCGAGCCTACCGACGGCAGCGCACGCACGGCGTGAAGCCGACACGCGCCGTCACGGCGGCGGGGTTTCGACTCGCTGCGCTCGCTCAACCTTGACTCGACCCGCATCAACGCCGCCGTGCGGCATTGCTCCGGGTCGCGTCAAATGGCGAAGCCGAGCGCGCGCATCATGTCGCGCCCGTCGTCGGTGATCCGCTCGGGGCCCCACGGCGGCATCCACACCCAGTTGATGCGGAACCGGTCGACGACCTCGTCCAGGGACTGCGCCGTCTGCTCCTCGAGCACGTCGGTCAGCGGGCAGCCGGCCGACGTCAGGGTCATGTGGATGACGAGCGCGTCGTTCTCCTCATCCCAGCTGAGGTCATAGATGAGACCGAGATCGACCACGTTGATCCCGAGCTCGGGATCCATGACGTCCTTGAGGGCCTCGGTGACCTCGTCGTACTTCTCGGGTGTGAGGGTCGCGGTCATGCGTCGATCCTAGACCTCGGCGTCGGCAGCCGGCTCGGCCGCCACGAGGTAGCGGTCGTAGCCCTCGTTCTCGAGGCGATCCGCCAACTCGGGGCCGCCCTCTTCCGCGATGCGCCCCGCGACCATGACGTGCACGAAGTCGGGCTTGATGTAGCGAAGGATGCGCGTGTAGTGCGTGATGAGCAGCACGCCAAGGTCGGTCTCGGCCTTCGCGCGGTTCACGCCCTCCGAGACGATCTTCAGCGCGTCGACGTCAAGACCGGAGTCGGTCTCGTCGAGGACTGCAATGGCCGGCTTGAGCAGCTCGAGTTGCAGGATCTCGTGACGCTTCTTCTCGCCGCCCGAGAAGCCCTCGTTGACGTTGCGCTGGGCGAACTTGCCGTCCATGCGCAGGTTCGCCATCGCGCCCTTGACATCCTTGGTCCAGGTGCGGATGCCGGGGGCCTCGCCGTCGATGGCGGTCTTCGCGGTGCGCAGGAAGTTGGTCACTGTGACGCCCGGGATCTCGACCGGATACTGCATCGCGAGGAACAGGCCCGCGCGGGCACGCTCGTCGACCGACATCTCGAGCACGTCTTCACCATCGAGCGTGATAGAACCGCTCGTGACCGTGTACTTCGGGTGACCGGCGATCGTGTAGGCGAGCGTCGACTTGCCCGAGCCGTTGGGGCCCATGATCGCGTGCGTCTGCCCGGTACTGATGGTGAGGGTCACACCGTTGAGGATGGGGGTCTCCCCCGCCTCGGTCTCGACCGTGACGTGCAGGTCGCGGATCTCCAGAACAGCCATGTGTGCGTCTTTCCTTCGTCAGTTCACTTCTTTGGTCACGGTCGGGTCGATGAGCACATCGTCCCCGTCGATCGTGACGACATAAACGGGCACCGGCTCGTAGGCCGGCAGGTTGAGTGGGCGTCCGGTGCGCAGCGAGAAGGCAGAGCCGTGCGCCCAGCATTCCAACGTCTCACCCTCGACGAACCCGTCGGAGAGTGAGATGTCGCCGTGGGTGCACAGGTCACCGATGGCGTGCACCTCGCCGTTGCCGTCGAGCACGACGGCCATCGGCACACCGTCAACCTCGACACGCACCGCAGTGTCCTGCGTCAGCTCGCTGAGGCTGAGCACCTTTTGCGCGCTCACGCGGAGGCCCCTTCGGCCAGTTCGGCGATGATCGCCGTGGTCAGCTCTTCCTCGAGGTCGGGGATGCCGATCTTCTGCACGATCTCGCTGAGGAAGCCGAGGACGACCATGCGGCGGGCCTCGTCTTCGGCGATGCCGCGGGCCTGCAGATAGAAGAGCTGTTCGTCGTCGAAGCGGCCGGTCGCGCTGGCGTGCCCGGCACCCTGGATGTCACCGGTCTGGATCTCGAGGTTCGGGATCGAGTCCGCGCGAGCGCCGTCGGTCAGCACCAGGTTGCGGTTGGCCTCGTACGAGTCGGTCGCGACGGCATCGGGGCCGATGAGCACGTCGCCGATCCACACGCTGCGAGCGCTCTCCCCCTGCAGCGCCCCCTTGTAGAGCACGTCACCGGTGGTGTGCGGGCCCTTGTGGTGGAGGTACACCTGGCTCTCGAAGTGCTGCCCGGCGTCGGCGAACGACAGACCGAAGAGCTTCCCCTCGGAGCCGGCGCCGGCGAGTTCGACCGACGGGTTCACCCGCACGACGCCGCCGCCGAGGGTGACGACGATGTGGGTGAGCGACGCGTCGCGGTCGACGCGCGCCTGGTGCGACGCGAGGTGCACCGCGTCGTCGTCCCAGCGCTGCAGCGAGATGACGGTGAGGGCCGAGCCGTCGCGGGCGATGATCTCGACGTTCTGCGCCTGCTGGGCGGTGCCCTCGTGGCGGAGGACGACCGTCCCGCGGGCGTGCGCCTGCGCCTCGATGACGACGTGCGCGTGGGCGACGCCGCCGGTTCCGGTCAGGCGGACGACGATCGGCTTATCGAGCTCGACGCCCGCCGGGATGCGGATGAGAGGCGCGTCGGCCTCCTGCGTCCACGCGATCGCGGCCGCGACGTCCTCGGGGCGGAACACCTCGCCGCGGGGCGCCTCGCCGACGGCGAGCCGGCGCTGCTCGACGCCCGCGGGGGCGCTGACCTCGACGGCGACGACGCCGTGGGCGCCGGGCTCGTCGACCAGCAGCGGCCGGACGCGGTCGATCGGCGTGTGCTTCCAGTTCACCTCGCGCCCGGTCGGGACGCCGAAGTCGGCGACGTCGAACGACGTCGGCCGCTCGGAGCGGGTCTGGACCGGCACGAACGCGGCGGCAGGGTCGATGTGGCCCTTCGCGGATGCGGGGGCCTGGGTCGCTGTCGTCATCAGCCGACGGATCCTTCCATGCCCATCTCGATGAGCTTGTTGAGTTCGAGGGCGTACTCCATGGGCAGTTCGCGCGCGATCGGCTCGATGAAGCCGCGGACGATCATCGCCATCGCCTCGTCCTCGGGAAGTCCGCGGCTCATGAGGTAGAACAGCTGCTCTTCGCTGACCTTCGAGACCGTGGCCTCGTGGCCGAGCTGTACGTCGTCGACGCGGATGTCGATCGCGGGATAGGTGTCGGATCGCGAGATCGTGTCGACCAGCAGCGCATCACAGCGCACGGTGTTCGCGGAGTGGTGCGCATTGGCATCCACCCGCACTTCACCGCGGTAGCCGGCACGGCCGCCGCCGCGTGCGATCGACTTGGAGACGATCGAGGACTGCGTGTACGGCGCCATGTGGATCATCTTCGCGCCGGCGTCCTGGTGCTGGCCGGGGCCCGCGAAGGCGACCGAAAGCGTCTCACCCTTGGCGTGCTCGCCCATGAGGAAGATCGACGGGTACTTCATCGTCACCTTGGAGCCGATGTTGCCGTCGACCCATTCCATCGTCGCGCCCTCGTGGGCGACGGCGCGCTTGGTGACGAGGTTGTAGACGTTGTTCGACCAGTTCTGGATCGTCGTGTAGCGAACGCGGGCGTTCTTCTTCACGATGATCTCGACGACGGCCGAGTGCAGCGAGTCGCTCTTGTAGATCGGCGCCGTGCAGCCCTCGATGTAGTGCACGTAGCTGTCTTCGTCGGCGATGATCAGGGTCCGCTCGAACTGGCCCATGTTCTCCGTGTTGATGCGGAAGTAAGCCTGCAGCGGGATCTCGACGTGCACGCCCTTCGGCACGTACACGAACGAGCCACCCGACCAGACGGCGGTGTTCAGCGCCGCGAACTTGTTGTCGCCGGCCGGAATGACGGTGCCGAAGTACTCCTCGAAGAACTCGGGGTGCTCGCGCAGCGCCGTGTCGGTGTCCATGAAGATGACACCCTGCTCCTCCAGGTCCTCGCGGATCTGGTGGTAGACGACCTCCGACTCGTACTGCGCGGCAACGCCGGCGACGAGCCGCTGGCGCTCCGCCTCGGGGATGCCGAGCTTCTCGTACGTGTTGCGGATGTCTTCGGGGAGGTCCTCCCACGACTGCGCCTGCTTCTCGGTCGAGCGCACGAAGTACTTGATGTTGTCGAAGTCGATGTCCGACAGATCGGCGCCCCACGTGGGCATCGGCTTGCGGCCGAACAGCTGGAGTCCCTTGAGACGGGTCTTCAGCATCCACTCGGGCTCGGCCTTCAGTGCGGAGATGTCGCGCACGACGGCTTCACTGAGCCCTCGCTTCGCGCTCGCACCGGCGGCATCGGGGTCGTGCCAACCGAACTCGTACACCCCCAGACCGTCGAGTTCCGGTCGGTCGATGAGCACATCCGACATGGCTTTCCTCCTTCAAGGCCGCAACGGTGTCATCCGTCCCGGCATTCCCTTCCCCTCGGGAGTATGCGGGGGGTGGGATGCCGCTTCCAGGGCCGTTCCTGTGCCGTCGCCTACGGACTGCGGCGACGCTTAGACTTTTGGGGGGACGTTGGACTGACGCCCTGCGTCTCCACCCCGCAAGTCTACAGGCACCGGCCCCACCGGGCGCGCCTGTGACCGACCCACACCCCGCGCTGTCCGCTGGAGGCGACATCCCCATGCCCGAAGACCCGGCCGCCCATCCCGTGCGCGCATTCCTCATGCCGACGACGATCACCCGCTGGGTGCGCGCCATGGCATGGCTGTCGCTCGTGGTCAACATCGGCATCGTGGGCACGGGCGGTCTCGTGCGACTCACCGGCTCCGGGATGGGGTGCGAGACCTGGCCGTACTGCACCGCCGACTCACTCGTCCCCACGAAAGAGCTCGGCATCCACGGCCTGATCGAATTCGGCAACCGCACCCTCACGGGTGTCCTCATCGTCGTCGCACTGCTCATGTACCTCTCCGTGCTGCGCGTGCGTCCGCGTCGGGTCGACCTCGCGCGCATCTCGTTCGCAATCGGTCTGGGCATCATCCTGCAGGCCGTCGTCGGCGGCATCACCGTCTGGGTGCACCTGCACCCGAGCGTGGTCGGCGTGCACTTCCTCATCTCGGCGGGCCTCGTCGCGCTCGCCGCCGTGCTCGTGGCGCGCGTGTATGCGGAGCCGGGTCCCCGGCGACGTGCAGTGGCGAAGCCGTTCGCGATCCTCACCCACATCACGAGCGCGGCGGTCTTCGTGACGGTTGTCGTCGGTATCCTGCTCACCGGCGCCGGCCCCCATGCCGGCGATGAAGCCGCAGCCCGCAACGGACTCGACCCCGTCTTCTGGCAGCACGTGCACAGTTGGCCCGCGTACGTCACCGTCGCGTTGACCATCGCGCTCGTCGTGGGCGCATGGCGCACACCGGCGCACCTCGGGCTTCGCCGCTGGACGCTGCTGCTACTCGGTGTCGAGCTCGTGCAGATCGCCGTCGGCCTGTGGCAGGCCCGCACCGGACTGCCGATCGCGCTCGTCAACATCCACATGGTGCTCGCGGTCACCCTCGTCGCCGCGATGACCGCCGTCGTCATGCATCTCAAGGCGCCCGTCGCGACCTTCGCAACCGCCGAAGCAACCGAACCGCTGGTCGTCGGGTCGCGCACAGGCGACGCATAGGGTCCGCATCGCTCCCGCACGGGTTGCCGCGCGACAGTGGGGCCGTGCCGCCATTGCGGCATGCCACCCCGGAAGGAGCACCATGCGCAAACGACTCACTACGAGCATCCCCTACTGGCTGCTGATCGTCGCCTCGCTCGCGAGCGCAGCCGGCGGCGCGTCGCTGCTGATCGACAAGCTCGGCACGATGACGGTGGGACTCACCGACGGCACGGCGACCACTGTCGACGTGTACGTGGGGCAGATGTGGGCAGTCCTCGGCACCGTGCTGATCGGTGCCGGCGCCATCGGCCTGCTGCTGGCGCTGACCCTCGGCGCCGCACGCGCGCTCGTGCCCGCCGCAGCACCGGCCGTCGTCGAACCGCCCGCGTGGGCCGACGACGTCGACGAGGAGCCGACTGCCGAGGAGGCGACGAGCGACGACAACGGCTACCGTTCGGACCTGGGCTACCAGGCGAACGCCGAAGCTGCCGCCGAGGCGGATGCGAGCGCTGACGCCGACGAGCGCACCGCCGAGCCGGCAGCCGCCCGCTGACCTGCGAACTGCGGAGATCTGCACAACTTCGGAGCCCCTCGCCCGGTTCGTTCCGCAGACGTGCAGATCTCCGCAGTTGTGCCGCATCACGCGGCGAGATGGAGACGCTGCGCAACCGCTCGCATGATGGTGTCCTGCACGGCCGGCCAATCACCGATGATCTGCGCGTACGTGAAGCGCATCACGTGATAGCCCAGCAGCTTCAGCTGCGCGTCGTGCGCGATGTCGCCCGCGCGCTGCGCATCGACATGGTGACCGCCGTCGAGTTGCACCACGAGTCGCTCGCCGATCAAGAAGTCCACGGGACGGCCGGCGATCCAGATCTGCGTGAGGATGCGCACCCGCATCCATCGCAATCGCACGCGGAAGATCGTCTCGAGTCCCGAGTCCGCGAAGGACGAGACGGATGCCAGGACGTCTCGCGCAGCGGGCGGCAACGGCAGACGCGCGAATTGATCGGGGACCGCAATCCCTTTGCGCACCGCCGAGTCCCACGCCGCGAGCGCCGCCTCGAACGGCTGGCACCTGGCCAGGAGGACGAGCGCATTGGGCGCAGCGTCGACGAGGGCATCAGGATGCCGGAGCGCGAGCGGCTTGGACCAGTGGACCTTCGCCGCGGGCGGCTTGCCTCCCGCAGCCCCCGGATCCGCGGCGACGTGGCAGCGATCTTCGGCCAACACTCAGAGCCCCGCCCGTCGCGCCCACGTGATGCAGGACAGCACCACCCCCGCGCGGGCCGCGGCGATCAGTTCGGCATCCGCATCCGGTGCCGCCACCCAGTCGCGGCGAACCCGGACGAGATCCCCTGCCTCGATTGCCTGCGCGATGCGATGCCGGGAGTGGCCGGCGCGAGACAGCGACGACGCCCGCGCGACCCCGTCTCGGGCAGCGACGGCGGCCAGCAGGTCGATGCGGCGAACCTCAGTCATGTGCCCAGCCTGGCCGGGAGGCGTCAGCCCGGAGAAGGGATCGTCGCGATCTGTGGAAGGTGTGGCATCCAGCCTGCCCTGTGGAGGAGGCAACGAGGGCGGGCGCAATTACGGAGATCACGACAACTTCGGACGCGCGGACGTCAAAGTGTCCGAGGAACTGCAGAACTCCGAAGGTGTGCCGGGCGTCGCGGCGGCCGGGCCTGCCGCGCGCTGCGCGCGGGGCCGCGAGATCAGATCGGCAGCAGCGGATCGACCGCGATCGCCACGAACAGCAGCGTCAGGTAGGTGATGGATGCGTGGAACACGCGCATCGGCTTCATCTGCTCACCGCGCACGGCGCGGGTGTAGAGCACGTGCGACTCGTAGATGAACCAGCCCCCGAACACGACCGCCGACACCGTGTAGACGAGCCCCATCGGCGCGACCGGGATGAGCAGCAGCGACGACGCGACGGTCGCCCACGCGTACAAGATGACCTGCAGGCCCACCTGTGAGCCGTTGCGGGTCGCGCCCAGCATCGGCACGTCGGCCTCGTCGTAGTCGGCCTTGTACTTCATCGACAGCGGCCAGTAGTGCGGTGGCGTCCACAGGAACACGAGCAAGAACAGGATGAACGGCGTCCACGAGAGCGACCCCGTGACGGCGGTCCAGCCGATGAGCACCGGGAAGCAGCCCGCGATGCCGCCCCACACGATGTTCTGCTCGGTGCGGCGCTTGAGGATGATCGTGTAGATCACGACGTAGAAGAAGATCGCGGTGACGCTGAGGGCCGCGGCCAACCAGTTCGTGGTGGCAGCCAGCCACACCGTGGAGGCGACGGCGAGGACCCACGCGAACACGAGCGCGCCGCGCGGCGACACCTCACCCGTCACGAGCGGGCGGTTCTCGGTGCGCTGCATGTGCGCGTCGATATCACGGTCGATGTACATGTTGAACGTCGCCGCAGACCCCGCGCTCAACGAACCACCGATGACGGTCGCCAGCACGAGCCACAGCGACGGCATCCCGCCCTCGGCGAGCAGCATGACCGGGACGGTGGTCACCAGCAGCAGCTCGAGCACGCGGGGCTTGGTCAACGTCACATACGCACGAATCGTGCGGCCGATCGAGCCGCGGTTCACGGGTGCCGCGGTACCGCGCGTCATCGTGATGTCCATCGCCCCCACTATCGCCGCCGAGATTCCTCCGCCAGTCTATGCCACCGCCCGCGCCCTTCCGGCGCCTCACACCCGCCGAAAGGCAGCGGTGAGCGAATAGACTCCCACGCGTCACGATGGCGACACATCGGCGACCGGGCATTCAGCAAGACTGCGTCACACAACAGCTTCCGGCCGTCTGGCCCGCACCCCCCTTCGATATGCTGAACCCACACGCGCGCCCAGCGCCGCACACCGTGGGTCTCGGTCCCGATGGCCGCGGTTCGGCTCGACTGTGAGGCGCTCCCCCGACGAAAGGCGACCAGGTGTCAGAGCTGGCATGGGAAGAGATCGATCGGCGCGCGGTGGACACCGCGCGGGTGTTGGCGGCGGATGCCGTCGAGAAGGTCGGCAACGGCCACCCCGGCACTGCAATGAGCCTCGCGCCCGCTGCGTATCTGCTGTACCAGAAGGTCATGCGCCACGACCCGGCCGACACCGACTGGCTCGGCCGTGACCGCTTCATCCTCTCGGCCGGGCACTCGTCGCTCACGCAGTACGTCCAGCTGTACCTCGGCGGATTCGGCCTCGAGCTCGACGACCTCAAGGCGCTTCGCACCTGGGGCTCGCTGACGCCCGGCCACCCCGAGTACGGCCACACCAAGGGCGTCGAGATCACCACGGGCCCGCTCGGGCAGGGCCTGGCGTCCTCGGTGGGCTTCGCGTACGCGGCACGCTACGAGCGCGGCCTGTTCGATCCCGAGGCGGCGCCCGGGCAGAGCCCGTTCGACCACCACGTCTTCGTGATCGCCTCGGACGGCGACCTGCAGGAGGGCGTCACGAGCGAGGCCTCGAGCCTCGCCGGGCACCAGCAGCTCGGCAACCTCATCGCGATCTACGACGCGAACCAGATCTCGATCGAGGACGACACCGACGTCGCGTTCACGGAAGACGTCGCGGCGCGCTACGAGGCCTACGGCTGGCACGTGCAGACCGTCGACTGGAAGCGCACCGGCGAGTACAGCGAAGACGCACTCGAGCTCTTCGCGGCCCTCGAAGCGGCCAAGGCGGAGACCTCGAAGCCGTCGCTCATCGTCTTGAAGACGATCATCGGCTGGCCCGCGCCCAGCAAGCAGAACACCGGCAAGATCCACGGCTCCGCGCTCGGCGCGGAAGAGCTCGCGGCGACGAAGTCGGTGCTGGGCTGGGACCCCGAGCAGACCTTCCAGGTGCCCGACGACGTCCTCGCGCACACCCGCGGACTCGCCGAGCGCGCCGCATCGCAGCGCGCCGCATGGCAGGAGTCGTTCGACGCGTGGGCGGCGGCGAACCCCGAGCGCAAGCAGCTGCTCGACCGCCTCGAGTCCGGCGCGCTGCCGGACGGCATCGAAGACGCGCTGCCGGTGTTCCAGTCCGGCAAGGACGTCTCGACACGCGCCGCATCGGGCCAGGTCATCAACGCCATCGCCGAGGTCATGCCCGAGCTGTGGGGCGGCTCGGCCGACCTCGCCGAATCGAACCTCACGACCATCAAGAGCGCGAAGAGCTTCATCCCCGCCGACTGGTCGACCGAGGAATGGTCGGGTGACCCCTACGGCCGCGTCCTGCACTTCGGCATCCGCGAGCACGCGATGGGTGCGATCGTCAACGGCATCGTGCTGCACGGCAAGACGCGCGCGTTCGGCGGCACCTTCCTGATCTTCAGCGACTACATGCGCCCCGCGGTCCGTCTGGCCGCCCTCATGAACATCCCGAGCATCTACGTCTGGACGCACGACTCGGTGGCCCTCGGCGAGGACGGGCCGACCCACCAGCCGATCGAGCAGCTCGCGTCGCTGCGCCTCATTCCGAACTTCACGGTCGTGCGGCCCGCGGACGCGAACGAGACCGCGCACGCGTGGCTCGAGATCCTCCGCCGCCAGGCGGGCCCCGCCGGCATCGCGCTCACCCGCCAGAACATCCCCGTGTTCGAGCGCGGCGACGGCGCAGCGTCGGGCGACGTGTTCGCCTCGGCCGACGGCACCGCGAAGGGCGCCTACGTGCTCGCCGAAGCCCCCGGCGGCACGCCCGACGTGATCATCGTGGCGACCGGCTCCGAGGTGCAGCTGGCCGTCGCCGCCCGCGAGACGCTCGCCGCCGAGGGCGTCAACGCGCGCGTCGTGTCGGCGCCGTCGCTCGAGTGGTTCGCCGAGCAGGACGCCGACTACCGCGAAGCAGTCCTGCCGTCCGCCGTGAAGGCGCGCGTCTCGGTCGAGGCCGCCGCGACACCGCTGTGGCGCACGATCGTGGGCGACACCGGCCGCAGCGTCGGCATCGACCACTTCGGCGCCTCGGCCGATTACAAGACCCTGTTCGAGAAGTTCGGCGTCACCGCCGACGCGGTCGTGGAAGCGGCTCGCGCAACCGTCAAGGAGAACGCATGACCACCCCGACCCACGCCCTCTCCGAAGCGGGCGTCAGCATCTGGCTCGACGACCTCTCGCGCTCGCGGATCACGACCGGCAACCTCGCCGACCTCATCGCGACCCGCAACGTCACCGGTGTGACAACGAACCCGTCGATCTTCCAGGCCGCCATCGGCGGTGGCAGCGCCGACTACGCGGGCGAGATCGCCAAGCTCGCCGCAACCGGCGCCGACGCGGATGCCGCGATCTTCGCCCTCACCACCGAAGACGTCGCCGCAGCGGCCGACGTGTTCCGCCCGGTGTTCGACGCCACGAACGGTCTCGACGGCCGCGTGTCGATCGAAGTCTCCCCCGACCTCGCGCACGACACCGACGCGACCGTCGAAGAGGCGAAGAAGCTGTGGGCGACCGTCGACCGCCCCAACGCGCTCATCAAGATCCCGGCGACCAAGGCGGGCCTGCCCGCCATCACCGCAGTCATCGGCGCGGGGATCTCGGTCAACGTCACCCTCATCTTCTCGCTTGAGCGCTACGCCGAGGTCATCGAGGCCTACCTCGCCGGACTCGAGCAGGCGAAGGATGCCGGCATCGACCTCTCCGGCATCCACTCGGTCGCATCGTTCTTCGTGTCGCGCGTGGACACCGAGGTCGACAAGCGCCTCGCCGCGATCGGCACCGAGGCGGCCGCGGCGCTGAAGAGCAAGGCCGGCGTCGCCAACGCGCGTCTCGCGTACGAGCTGTTCGAGCAGGCGTTCGGCAGCGACCGCGCCACTGCCCTCACCGGCGCCGGCGCCAACGTCCAGCGCCCGCTGTGGGCCTCGACCGGCGTCAAGGACCCGGCTCTGCCCGACACCCTCTACGTCACCGAACTCGTCGCGCCGGGCACCGTCAACACGATGCCCGAGAAGACCCTCGAGGCCACCTTCGACCACGGCGTCGTCACCGGCGACACCATCACCGGCAACTACGCAGACGCGCACGCCGTCATCGACGGACTCGCCGACGTCGGCGTCGACTTCGCCGACGTCACCCAGGTGCTCGAAGACGAAGGCGTCGAGAAGTTCATCGTCTCGTGGCACGACCTGCAGAACACCGTGACCGAGGCGCTTGCCGCCGCTCCCGAGGCATCCCGGTGAGTTTCGAGATCCACGTCTCGGGGCACATCGCCGACGTCGTCCGTCACACGGTTCCGACGCTCGTCGACAGCCTCGTCGCCAGCAGCCTGACGGCGGGTGACGCGGGCCTGTGGGGCCCCGAGGCCGAGCCGGAGGCGGCAAAGCGCCTCGGCTGGGTCGAGGCCGTCTCGGTGTCGCGACCGCTGGTCGCACAGATCACGGCACTGCGCGCCGAGCTCGCGGCCGCCGGCATCACACGCGTGGTGCTGGCGGGCATGGGCGGCTCCTCGCTCGCACCCGAGGTCATCGCGCAGACGGCCGGCGTGCCGCTCGTGATCCTCGATTCGACCGCGCCCGGGCAGGTGCTCGCCGCGATCGACGGCGACGCCGACGCCGGACTGCGTGAGACGGTTCTCGTCGTCGCCTCCAAGTCCGGATCGACGGTCGAGACCGACTCCGCCAAGCGCGCCTTCGAGGCGGCTTGGCGCGACCTCGGGATCGACCCCGCCGAACGCATCATCGTCGTCACCGATCCCGGATCGCCGCTCGATGTCGCTTCGCAGGAGGCCGGCTATCGCGTCTTCCACGCCGACCCGACGGTCGGCGGACGCTACTCGGCGCTCACCGCGTTCGGCCTCGTGCCGACGGGCCTCGCGGGTGTCGACATCGCCGAACTGCTCGACGAAGCCGAAGCGACGATGCTCGAGGTCGCGATCGACGACCCCCGCAATCCCGCCATCGTCTTGGCCGCGGCGATCGCCGGTGGCGACCCTCGACGCGACAAGCTCGGACTCATCACCGACGGCACCCACATCGAGGGGCTGCCCGACTGGATCGAGCAGCTGGTGGCCGAGTCCACCGGCAAGGGCGGCACCGGCATCCTGCCGGTCGTGCTGCTGCCGGTCTCGCCCGAGGCCGACCGCCCCCAGACCGACGTGCAGATCGTGCGCATCGTCGACGACGCCGTGCACTTCCAGCTCATCGAGCAGCACCCCGACGAAGTGCTGGTGAGCGGTTCGCTCGGTGCGCAGTTCGTCGTGTGGGAGTATGCGACCGCGATCGCGGGTCGGATGCTCGGCATCAACCCGTTCGACCAGCCCGATGTGGAATCGGCAAAGGATGCCGCACGCGGCCTGCTCGAGGCCCGACCCGAACTCGGCGCCCCCGCCTTCGTGCAGGACGGGATCGAGGTCCGCGTGACCGACCCCGCACTGGCGGCCGGCGGCACGATCGAATCGGTCTTCGATGCGCTTTGGGCGCAGCTCACCGACACCGGCTACGTCGCCCTGCAGGCCTACGTCGACCGCAACGAACTGCCGCAGCTGGCGGGACTCCGCGAACTGGTCGCCGCCGATTCCGGTCGCCCGACGACGTTCGGATGGGGCCCGCGCTTCCTGCACTCGACCGGCCAGTACCACAAGGGCGGGCCCGCAGAAGGCGTGTTCGTGCAGATCCTCGAGTCGACCGAGGTCGACCTCGAGATCCCGGGGCGCCCGTTCACCTTCGGTGAGCTCATCCGCGCCCAGGCCGCAGGCGACGCCCAGGTGCTCGCCGCACACGGCCGCCCCGTCGTCACCCTGACGCTGACCGACCGGCAGGCCGACGTGCTCTCGCTGTTCGAAGCAGCACAGTAGTCCCGCCCCACCAGAGGAGCCACTCCCCCGATGACTGCCGAGATCTCGCGCGGCCAGAACCCGCTGCGCGACCCAGAAGACCGGCGCCTGAACAGGATCGCAGGGCCCAGCGCCCTCGTGATCTTCGGCGTCACCGGCGACCTGTCCCGCAAGAAGCTCATGCCGGCCGTGTACGACCTGGCCAACCGTGGCCTGCTGCCACCCGGCTTCGCGCTGGTGGGCTTTGCCCGACGCGACTGGGAGGACCAGGACTTCGCGAAGGTCGTCCACGACGCCGTCCGCCAGCACGCGCGCACCCCGTTCCGCGAAGAGACGTGGAAGCAGCTGCTGCAGGGCATCCGCTTCGTCTCGGGCGAGTTCGGTGACCCCGACGCGTTCGCACGCCTGCGTCAGACCGTCGAACGCCTCGACACGGAGCGCGGCACGATGGGCAACCACGCGTTCTACCTGTCGATCCCGCCCAAGGACTTCCCGATCGTCGCCCGTCAGCTCAAGGACTCCGGGCTCGTCGACGAGAAGGACGACGACAGCTGGCGCCGCGTCGTGATCGAGAAGCCGTTCGGCAGCGACCTGCAGACCGCG
The DNA here is from genome assembly GCF_057707225.1 of Microbacterium sp. bgisy189. NCBI lineage: Bacteria > Bacillati > Actinomycetota > Actinomycetes > Micrococcales > Microbacteriaceae > Microbacterium > Microbacterium sp. bgisy189. Next base: position 40,242 of record NZ_JBYIPT010000006.1, read on the forward strand.
CGTGAGCTGAACGCGGCGCTCGAGGTCGCGTTCCCGGCCGACTCGATCTTCCGCATCGACCACTACCTCGGCAAGGAGACGGTGCAGAATATCCTCGCGCTGCGCTTCGCCAACGAGCTGTACGAGCCGATCTGGAACGCGAACTACGTCGACCACGTGCAGATCACGATGGCCGAAGACATCGGCGTCGGCGGCCGGGCCGGATACTACGACGGTATCGGCGCCGCCCGCGACGTCATCCAGAATCACCTGCTGCAGCTACTCGCCCTCACGGCGATGGAGGAGCCGATCTCGCTGGATGCGAAGGACCTCCGCGCCGAGAAGGAGAAGGTGCTGGCCGCCGTCCACGTGCCCGACGACCTCGCGAACGCGACGGCCCGCGGCCAGTACGCCGGCGGCATGCAGGGCGGCGAGAAGGTCACCGGCTTCCTCGACGAAGACGGCATGAACCCCGAGTCGACGACCGAGACGTACGCCGCGGTCAAGCTCGAGATCGCGACGCGCCGCTGGGCGGGCGTCCCGTTCTACCTGCGCACCGGCAAGCGCCTCGGGCGACGCGTCACCGAGATCGCGGTCGTCTTCAAGCGCGCACCGCAGCACCTCTTCCTGCGGAACCAGACCCGCGAACTCGGCCAGAACGCGCTCGTGATCCGCGTGCAGCCCGACGAGGGCGTCACAATCCGGTTCGGGTCGAAGGTGCCGGGCGCGACCACCGAGGTGCGCGACGTCACGATGGACTTCGGGTACGGCCACGCCTTCACCGAGTCGAGCCCCGAGGCATACGAGCGTCTCATCCTCGATGTGCTGCTCGGCGACCCGCCGCTGTTCCCGCGGCACGAAGAGGTCGAGCTCTCGTGGAAGATCCTCGACCCGATCGAGCAGTTCTGGGCCGCAGAGGGCGGTCCGCTCGAGCAGTACTCCCCCGGTTCGTGGGGTCCTTCGTCCGCCGATGAACTTCTGGCCCGTGACGGCCGCGTCTGGAGGCGCCCGTGATCGTCGACCTGCCCGACACCACTGTGTCGAAGATCGCACGCTCCCTCGTGAGCGTGCGCGAAGAGGGCGGCGCGGTGGCCCTCGGCCGCGTGCTGACCCTCGTCATCCGCTCCAAGGGGCGCGTGGACGAAGCCGCGATCGACGCGGCGAACGACGCGTCTCGTGAGCACCCGATGCGCGTCATCGTGCTCGAGACCTATCCCGACGGCGACGCGCCGCTGCTCGACGCGGAGATCCGCGTCGGTGGCGACGCCGGCGCGAGCGAAGTGATCGTGCTGCGTGCCTACGGTGCCGCCGCCGAGAACGAGGAAAGCCTCATCACGGGGCTGCTGCTGCCCGATGCGCCGGTCGTGGCGTGGTGGCCGGAGGATCCGCCGGCAGAGCCGGCTCAGTCCGAGATCGGCCGCATGGCCCAGCGGCGCATCACGGATGCGTCGACGAAGCCGTTCGTGAGCAACCGACTCGCGGCCCTCGGCCCCCGCTACCAGCCGGGAGACACCGACCTCGCCTGGACGCGACTCACGCACTGGCGCGAACAGTTGGCCGCCGTGCTCGACCAGCCTCCGTACGAAGAGGTCACCGGCGTCGAGGTGGTCGGCGCCGGCAGTTCGCCCTCGACGGGACTGCTCGCTGCCTGGTTGCGCCTCAAGCTCGACGTGCCCGTCGTGTGGCGCTACGCACCGAAGCAGGAGTGGGATCACGGCATCCAGAAGGTCATCCTGACGCGCGCATCGGGTGAGGTGCACCTCGAGCGCAGCAACGACATCGACGCGACGCTCACTCAGCCGGGCCAGCCCTCGCACGACATCGTGCTGCCGCGTCGGTCGCTGCGCGAATGCCTCGCGGAGGAGCTGCGCAGACTGGATCCGGACCTCCTGTATGGTCGAGTGATCACGGAGGGTTGGGAACTGCTCGGCCCGCCCACGACCTAGGAGCAACTGTGGCCGAGTTCTGGACGGAGAAGCGGGTCGTCATCAGCCCCGACAAGCAGTCGATGGCGGATGCCGTTGCCGAGCGGTTCCTGGACCGGGTCGCCAAGCGTCTCGCCGACGGCAAGACCGTCCACGTCGCCCTGACCGGCGGTACGAGCGGTACGGCCGTGCTCGAAGCCGCCGGTCGCAGCGAAGCCCGCGCGGGCCTTGACTGGTCGCGCGTGCATGTGTGGTGGGGTGACGAGCGGTTCCTGCCGCGCGGCGACGCCGAACGCAACGAGACCGGCGCCCGGCGCGGACTGCTCGACCACATCGACATCCCCGAGGCCAACGTGCACACGATGGCAGCCTCGGACGACGGTGTCACCCTCGATGAGGCGGCCGAGCAGTACGCCGCCGAGCTGGCGCGATTCGGCTCGGGTGAGCAGTCGTGGCCGGCGTTCGACGTGTGCTTTCTCGGTGTCGGACCCGACGGCCACATCGCGTCGCTGTTCCCCGATCGCGGCGAGATCCAGATCACCGATCGCGCGGCCGTCGCCGTGCGCGACTCCCCCAAGCCGCCGCCGGAGCGCGTGAGCCTCACCCGCCCGGTGATCAACGCGTCCAAGCGCGTCTGGATGGTGCTCAGCGGCACCGACAAGGCCTCGGCTCTCGGCCTCGTGCTCGCCGGTGCGAGCTACGACCAGGTGCCCGCAGCGGGCGCCAAGGGCCGCAAACGCACGATCCTGTTCGTCGACGAGGCTGCCGCCAGCGAAGTGCCAGACGAACTCATCGACCAGGACTACTGACTCCGCGCGGGCCGCGGCCGCAACGCCGCAGTCTGTCGCGAACTCCGCGTGCGGCGGGGCTCAGCCCTGGCCGCGGCGCTCGCGCAGTTGACGCAACGCGTCGTCGAGGAGCTCGGCGGCTTCCTCGTCGGTGCGACGCTCCTTCACGTAGGCGAGGTGCGTCTTGTAGGGCTCCGTCTTCGCGACGGCGGGAGGGTTGGCCTTGTCGCGACCCGCGGGGAGACCGGAGTGCGGCGAGTCGATCGTCTCGGGGATCTCTTCGTCGGGGATGCCGGCGGCGAAGTACCGCACGGTCTCGTTGCCGAGCGCATCCCAGTACGACACGGCGACGCGGTCGGCGTGGTGCCCGTGGTCCTGTTCGCCCATCGGGCCGGCACCGACACGGGTGCCTCGGATCGCGTTTCCTCCGGCAGCCATCAGATCCCCTGGAACTTCGTGATGAGGCCCAGCGCGACGATCGCGACGAACCAGACGAGTGCGAGCACGACGGTGAACCGGTTGAGGTTGCGTTCCGCGAGACCCGACGAGCCCATGGCGGAGCTCATGCCACCGCCGAACATGTCGGACAGACCGCCACCGCGGCCCTTGTGCAGGAGGATCAGGAGGGTCAGCAGGAGGCTGGTGATGCCCAGCAGCACCTGGAGCACGAACTCGAGAATGTCCACAGTCGTTGAAAGCCTTTCGGGTGCCCCGTCGGGGCGCACAAGGGTCGAGTATACCGGGCATCCTCGCTCGGCGACCGTCGACCGGCCGCCGAGCGAGGAACGAGGTCAGACCCCGACGTGCTTCTGGTAGCGGATGATCGCCGCGAACTCGTCGACGAGCAGGCTCGCACCACCCACGAGCGCACCGTCCACGTCGGGCTCGCGCATGAAGGCGGCGATGTTGGCGGCCTTGACCGAGCCGCCGTAGAGGATGCGGGTGCGCTCGGCCGCATCGGCGCCGAGCACCTCGCCGATCACGGCGCGCAGCGCGCCGCAGACCTCTTCAGCCTGCTCGGGCGAGGCGACCTGGCCGGTGCCGATCGCCCAGACCGGCTCGTACGCGATGACGACATCGGCGTCGGCGGGCAGACCCGCGAGTGCGACCCGCAGCTGCTCGACGGATACGGCGGTGGGACCGGACTCCTCACGCTGCTCCAGCGTCTCACCCACGCAGATCACCGGCACGATGCCGTGCCGCAGCGCGGCCTGCACCTTCGCCGCGACGACCTCGTCGGTCTCACCGTGGTACTGACGACGCTCGGAGTGACCGATGATGACGTAGCCGCAGTCGAGCTTGCTGAGGAACGCGCCCGAGACCTCACCCGTGTAGGCACCGCTGTCCTGTGCCGACAGATCCTGCGCGCCCAGCGCGAACGGGATCTTGTCGGCATCGAGCAGCGTCTGCACCGTACGGATGTCGGTGAACGGCGGGAAGACGGCGACCTCGACGGATCCGTCCTCGTGCTTGGCATCCTTCAGCGTCCAGTGCAGCTTCTGCACGAACGCGACCGCCTGCAGGTGGTCGAGGTTCATCTTCCAGTTGCCGGCGATGAGCGGTGTGCGCGCCATCAGCCCTCCCATCCCAAGATCTCCAGCCCGGGGAGCTTCTTGCCCTCCAGGAATTCCAGGCTCGCGCCACCACCGGTCGAGATGTGCCCGAACCGGTCGTCTGCGAAGCCCAGCTGTCGAACGGCCGCAGCCGAGTCGCCACCGCCGACGACAGACAGTCCGTCGACCTCGGTGAGTGCCTGCGCGACGGCCTTCGTGCCGGCGGCGAACGCCGGCATCTCGAAGACGCCCATCGGGCCGTTCCAGAACACCGTCTTCGACGAGGCGATCGCGTCGGCGAAGATCTTCGACGTCTCGGGCCCGATGTCCAGGCCCATGCCGCCGGCACCGAAGGGGGTGTCCTCCAGTGCGTCCGAAGCCGCGACGACGTGGTCGGCGTCGGCCGCGAACCCGGATGCCATGACGGCGTCCACGGGGAGGATCAGCTCGACCCCGCGCTCGGCGGCCGTCGCGATATACCCCTTGACGGTGTCGATCTGGTCGGCCTCGAGCAGCGACGTGCCGACCTTCTGGCCCTGCGCGGCGAGGAACGTGAACAGCATGCCGCCGCCGACGAGGATCTTGTCGGCGCGCGGCAGGAGGTGCTCGATGACACCCAGCTTGTCGCTCACCTTCGATCCGCCGAGCACGACGGCGTAGGGACGCTCGGGCTTCTCGGTCAGGCGGTCGAGCACGTCGACCTCCTTCTCGATGAGCAGCCCCGCGGCCGACGACAGCAGCTCAGCGAGGTCGTAGACCGACGCCTGCTTGCGGTGCACGACGCCGAAGCCGTCCGAGACGAGCACGTCTCCGAGCTGCGCGAGCTCCTCGGCGAACGCACGACGAGCGGCGTCGTCCTTCGCGGTTTCGCCCGCGTTGAAACGGAGGTTCTCGATGACTGCGACGTCGCCGTCTTCGAGCGCTGCGACCGCGTCGGTCGCCGAGGCGCCCACGGTGTCACGCGCGAACGCGACGGGCTTGCCCAGCAGCTCCGACAGACGCTGCGCCACAGGGGCGAGGCTGTACTTGTCGTCGGGAGCGCCGTCGGGACGGCCCAGGTGCGAGCAGGCGATGACCCGCGCACCCTGATTGATGAGGTGATTCAGCGTGGGAAGCGCCGCCCGGACGCGGCCATCGTCCGTGATGACTCCATCCCGCAGGGGGACGTTGAAGTCGACACGGACGATGACACGCTTTCCGGCCAGCGAACCCAACGATTCGAGGGTGCGCAGAGCCATGATCGTCAGAGCTTTTCGGCGACCAGCTCGGTGAGGTCGACCAGACGGTTCGAGTAGCCCCACTCGTTGTCGTACCAGCTCGACACCTTGACGAGGTTGCCGCTGACGTTGGTCAGCGTCGAGTCGAAGATCGACGAGTGCGGGTTGTGCACGATGTCGCTCGAGACGATCTGGTCGGCGTTGTACTGCAGGTAGCCGGCAAGACGACCGTCCGCGGCTGCCGCCTCGTAGGCCGCGTTGACCTCGTCGACGGTCAGGTCGTCACGCTCGGTGATGAGCGTCAGGTCCACGATCGAGCCGGTCGGGACCGGAACGCGGTAGGAGGAGCCCGACAGCTTGCCGTTGAGCTCGGGCAGCACTTCGCCGATCGCCTTCGCAGCACCGGTCGAGGCGGGCACGATGTTGATCGCGGCCGCACGTGCACGGCGCAGGTCGCCGTGCGGCCCGTCCTGCAGGTTCTGGTCCGCGGTGTACGCGTGCGCGGTCATCATGAAGCCTCGGTCGATGCCGAAGGCATCGTTGAACACCTTCGCGAGGGGCGCGAGGCAGTTCGTCGTGCACGACGCGTTCGAGATGATGTGCTGCGTGGCCGAGTCGTAGGTGTCTTCGTTCACACCCATGACGAACGTGCCGTCGACGCCCGTGCCGGGTGCCGAGATGACGACCTTCTTGGCGCCCGCCTCGATGTGCTTCTTCGCGAGGTCGGCCTTGGTGAAGAAGCCGGTCGACTCGATCACGATGTCCACGCCCAGCTCACCCCAGGGCAGGTTGGCGGGGTCGCGCTCGGCGAACGCCTTGATCTCCTTGCCGTTGACCGTGATGCTGTCGTCGTCGTAGCTGACGTCGGCGGCGAGCACGCCACCGACGGAGTCGTACTTGAGCAGGTGGGCGAGGGTCTTGTTGTCGGTGAGGTCGTTCACCGCGACGATGTCGAGGTCCGCGCCCTGCTCAAGCGCCGCGCGGAGGAAGTTACGTCCGATGCGGCCGAAGCCGTTGATTCCGATCTTGACAGACACGTTGTCTCCCGTATTTCTGGTTTGCGTGGGTGCGATCGCTGCGATGCGCACCCGCACGCGGTGTGCGTGAAAAGAGGAGGATGCCGACTCCCGCCCCGTCGCCGAGGAGGAACCCGGCATCCTCACCTGTGTGTCACCCTACAGCAGACCCGCCGTCTTCTCGCGGGCTGTTTCGAAGCGCTGAGCGACGTTCTGCCAGTTGGCGATGTTCCACGCCGCCTTGACGTAGTCGGCCTTCACGTTGAGGTAGTCGAGGTAGAAGGCGTGCTCCCACATGTCGAGCTGGAACAGCGGGACGGTGCCCTGCGCGGCGTTGGCCTGCTGGTCGAACAGCTGCTGGATGATCAGACGCTGTCCGATCGAGTCCCAGCTGAGGACCGACCAACCGGAACCCTGAATGCCCATGGCCGTGGCGGTGAAGTGCGCCTGGAACTTGTCGAACCCGCCGAAGAACTCGTCGATGGCTGCACGCAGCTCGCCCTCGGGCTCACCGCCGCCACCGTCGTTCGCCGGGGCCAGGTTGGTCCAGAAGATCGAGTGGTTGACGTGGCCGCCGAGGTTGAACGCGAGGTCCTTCTCGAGCTTGTTGACGTTCGCGAGGTTGCCGCTCTCGCGCGCCTCGGCGAGCTGGTCGAGGGCGGTGTTCGCACCCGTCACGTACGCCTGGTGGTGCTTGTCGTGGTGCAGCTCCATGATCTTGCCCGAGATGTGGGGCTCGAGGGCCGCGAAATCGTAGGGGAGGTCGGGCAGCGTATAGGTCGCCATGTTCTCACTTCCTGTCAAGGCCGCACACGGTGCGTGCGGGGACGGACAGATCCCATCCTATTGACTGGCAACGCGAGCCGCACGGGGAAGCTTCCCGCAGGTAACGCGGTGTGACGAGTCAGTCCTCGAGTCCGGCGGGCACTGCCGATTCGGTATCTGGCAGGCCCTCGGCGGCAGCCTTCTTGTCGGCCATGGCCAGCAGGCGACGGATGCGCCCCGCGACGGCATCCTTCGTCAGTGGCGGGTCGGCGTGGTGCCCGAGCTCATCGAGGCTTGCATCACGGTGTGCCAGACGGAGGTCGCCGGCCTGCTTGAGGTGGTCGGGCACCTCGTCGCCGAGGATCTCGAGTGCGCGCTCCACGCGTGCGCACGCGGCGACGGCCGCCTGCGCCGAACGGCGCAGGTTCGCGTCGTCGAAGTTCACCAGACGGTTCACCCCGGCGCGCACTTCGCGGCGCTGGCGCATCTCCTCCCACGCCGACGCGGTCTTCGCAGCTCCCATCTCGGCGAGCGTCTGGCGGATGGCTTCGCCGTCGCGCACGACGACGCGGGGCACGCCACGCACCTCACGAGCCTTCGCGGAGATCCCGAGGCGGTGCGCCGCGCCGACGAGCGCCATGCCCGCTTCGGCGGACGGGCAGGAGATCTCGAGCGCGGCAGATCGACCCGGCTCGCTCAGCGAACCCGCGGCGAGGAATGCACCACGCCAGATCGCAGCCAGGTCGCCCCGGTTTCCGGTCGTCAGCCGGTTCGGCAGGCCGCGCACGGGACGTCGACGCTGGTCGAGCAGCCCCGTCTGACGGGCGAGCGTCTCACCGCCGTCGATCACGCGGACGGCGAAGTGGCCGCCTGCGCGTCCACCCGACGCCTGCACGCGCGCCAGCTCGGGACGCACGCCGTAGATCTCCATGAGGTCCCGGGCCACCCGGCGGGCCAGCACGTCGCTGTCGACCTCGGCCTCGACCGCGACACGTCCGGCGATCGAGTGCAGTCCGCCGGCGAAGCGGAGGACCGCGGTGAGCTCAGCCACGCGAGCGGTGGGACGAGGGTCGCGGACGGCCGCCAATTCGGTCTTCACGTCAGCGGTCAGCGGCACGGCGATCCTTCTGCGATTCAGGGGGGGTCGAGATCGGGCCCTCGGTGGAGGGACGATGTTCCAGCCTACTCGCGACCGAGGTCGCGATGTTTCACCTTCACCTCTACTCCGGACGTCCCCGACAGTCGATCCGCCAGTTCACGGACTGTCACGACCGACCGATGCTTGCCGCCCGTGCACCCGACAGCGACGACGGAATGCCGCTTGTTCTCGCGCTGGTACCCCGCGAGCACCGGCTCGAGCGCCTTCGCATACGCGTCGATGAACTCCACCGCCCCGGGCCGCGTGAGCACGTACTCCCGCACCTCCGGGTCCTCCCCCGTCAGCGCCTTCAGTTCGGGAATCCAAAACGGATTCGGCAGGAAGCGCATGTCTGCGACGAGATCGACGTCGGTGGGCAGGCCGTACTTGAAGCCGAAGCTCATGACGGTGAGGGTGTGGCGCGCCGCGCCGCTCTCGCTGAACTCATCGACGATGCGGTTGGCGAGTTGGTGGATGTTGAGCGTGCTCGTGTCGATCACGACATCGGCGCTCTCGCGAACGGCTGACACGCGTTCGCGTTCCCGCTCGATGCCGTCGATGATCGTGCCGTCCCCTTGCAAGGGGTGCGGCCTGCGCACCGACTCGAATCGTCGCACCAGCACATCGTCCGACGCATCGAGGAACAAGGTGCGCAGCGTGCGGGCGTCGCGCAGCGATCGGGTCACGGCCGGGAGCTGCCCGAACAGGTCGCGCCCACGCACATCGACGACCGCGGCGATCTTCGGGAGCGCGCCGGCCGCGAGCTCCGTCAGCTCGAGCAGGGGACCGAGCATCTGCGGCGGCAGATTGTCGACGACGTACCATCCGAGGTCCTCGAGCGCGTTCGCTGCCGTGGTGCGGCCGGCACCCGACATGCCGGTCACGATGAGTACCTCACCGGTCGGCTTCTGGTCGTTCACAGATCCTCCCCGTCCTCGCCGCTCCAGCCTATCGACTGGCGACGGCGTCCCGTGCGGCGAGTCGCTCCCGCACCGTCGCCGCGAGGGCCGGTCCGATACCGGGCACTTCGGCGATCTGCGACTCGTCGGCGTTCTTGAGCTTCGCGACCGATCCGAAATGCCGTAGCAGCGCCTTGATGCGCGATGGTCCGAGACCCGGGATCTCGGCGAGCACCGACGAGATATCGCGCTTGCGTTTCTTGCGCTGGTGCGTGATGGCGAACCGATGCGCCTCGTCGCGCAGGCGCTGCAGCAGGTACAGCGCTTCTGACGTGCGCGGCAGGATCACCGGATACTCGTCGCCCGGAAGCCACACCTCTTCGAGCCGCTTCGCGATGCCGCACAAGGCGATCTCGGTGTGCCCGGCATCGGCCAGGGCACGCGCCGCGGCCTCCACCTGCGGGCGACCGCCGTCGACGACGAGCAACTGTGGCCGGTACGCGAACCGCGGCTTGCGGCGATCGGTGACCACGGGCGCTTCACCGCCGTCTGCGAGCGGGTCGGCGATGCCCGCACCGTCGGTCTCCTCGTCGGGCCGATCGAGGTAGGCGAGCCGACGGGTGAGCACCTGGTACATCGAATCGGTGTCATCGGTCGTCTCGGCGACGCCGAACGAGCGGTACTGGTCCTTGCGGGGCAGTCCGTCTTCGAAGACGACCATCGACGCGACGACATTCGTGCCGGACAGGTGCGACACGTCGAAGCACTCGATGCGAAGTGGCGCCTCGTCGAGTCCGAGGGCCTCCTGCAGGTCGTTCAGGGCCTGGGTCCGCGCCGTGTAGTCGCTGGTGCGGCGCGTCTTGTGGAGCATGAGCGCTTGTTGGGCGTTCAGGTGCGCCGTCTTCATGAGTTCAGCCTTCTTGCCCCGCTGAGCGACCTGGATCTCGACGGGTCGACCTCTGCGGTCTCGCAGCCACTGGGCGAGCTCGTCGGCGTCGTCGGGCAGCGCGGGCACGAGCACCCGGCGCGGGATATCGGCCGCGTCTGCGTCGCCGTAGGTGCGCTGCAGCACCTGATCGACAAGTTCGGCGCCGGAGATGTCGAGCTCCTTGTCGATCGTCGTCGCCCGCACGCCTCGCACGCGGCCGCCCCGCACGACGAAGTGCTGCACTGCCGCCGACAGTTCGTCTTCGGCGATGCCGAACAGGTCGGCATCCGTGTCTTCGGCGAGCACGAGTGCACTGCGGCTGAGCACGGCATCGATGGCCTGGAGCTTGTCGCGGTACATCGCGGCCGACTCGTAGTCCATGGCCGCCGACGACTCGTTCATTCGCTTCGTCAGGTCGCGCGCGAAGCGCTGGTCGCCACCGGCCATGAACGCGACGAAGTCGTCGACGATCGCCCGGTGCTCCTCGACCGTCACCTTCATCGAACACGGCCCGCCGCAACGTCCGATCTGCCCCGGGAAGCACGGGCGTCCGGTGGCCATCGCCTTCTTGTACGACGAGTCACTGCAGGTGCGGATCGGGAACACCTTGATCATGAGGTCGATCGTGTCGTGCACCGCCCACACCTTCGGGTACGGGCCGAAGTACTTCGCTCCGCGGATGCGCTTGTTACGCGTCACGATGACGCGCGGGGCTTCATCGCCGAGCGTGATCGCCATGTACGGGTAGGACTTGTCGTCTTTGTAGCGCACGTTGAACGGCGGCGAGAACTCCTGGATCCACATGTACTCGAGCTGCAGCGAGTCCACGTCGGTGGCGACCACGGTCCATTCGACGGATGCCGCCGTCGTGACCATGCGCCGCGTGCGCTCATGCAGGGTGTGCAGCGGCGCGAAGTAGTTCGACAGTCGCGACCGGAGGTTCTTCGCCTTGCCGACGTAGAGCACCCGGCCATCGACATCCCGGAAGCGGTAGACCCCTGGGTTGGTCGGGATCTCCCCCGGCTTCGGCTTGTACGGCAGTTGCGAGGCCACGTCAGCCCGCCTTGCGCGCCGGGGTCGCTCCTTCGAGGATCTCAGCGAGGAAGGTCGCAGTGTGGCTGCCCTCGACGCGGGCGACCTGTTCTGGCGTGCCGGTCGCGACGATCTCGCCACCGCCGGAGCCGCCCTCCGGTCCGAGGTCGATGATCCAGTCCGATGACTTGATGACGTCGAGGTTGTGCTCGATGACGATGACCGTGTTGCCCTTGTCGACCAGGCCGTTCAGGACTTCGAGCAGTCGCTGCACGTCTTCGAAGTGCAACCCGGTCGTCGGCTCGTCGAGCACGTAGATGCTGCGGCCGTTCGAACGCCGCTGCAGCTCGGTCGCGAGCTTCACGCGCTGCGCCTCGCCACCTGAGAGCGTCGTCGCCGACTGCCCGAGCCGCACGTAGCCGAGACCGACGTCGACGAGGGTGCGCAGGTACCGGTGGATGGCCTGGATCGGCTCGAAGAAGTCGGCCGCCTCGGCGATCGGCATCTCGAGGACCTCAGCGATGTTCTTGCCCTTGTAGTGCACGGAGAGGGTGTCGCGGTTGTACCGCTTGCCGTGGCACACCTCGCAGTCGACGTAGACGTCGGGCAAGAAGTTCATCTCGATCTTGATCGTGCCGTCACCCGAGCACGCTTCACAGCGACCGCCCTTGACGTTGAAGCTGAACCGCCCCGGCTGGTAGCCGCGCGCTTTCGCCTCGGGCGTCTCGCTGAAGAGGGTGCGGATGCGGTCGAACACGCCCGTGTAGGTGGCGGGGTTCGATCGCGGTGTGCGGCCGATCGGCGCCTGGTCGACGTGCACGACCTTGTCGAGGTTGTCGAGGCCGGTCACCCGCGTGTGCTTGCCGGCGACCCGTCGGGCACCGTTGAGGCGCGTGGCGAGCACTTCGTAGAGGATGCCGTTGACCAGCGACGACTTACCCGACCCGCTCACGCCGGTGACGGCGGTGAGCACCCCGAGGGGGAAGTCGGCGGTCACGTTCTTGAGGTTGTTCTCGCGCGCGCCGACGACGCTGACCATGCGCTTCTTGTCGATCTTGCGGCGCTTCTTCGGCGTCGCGATCGCCCTGCGCCCCGAGAGATAGTCGCCGGTCAGCGAGTTCTCGTCGCTCAGCAGCGCGTCGAACGGGCCGGAGTGCACGACACCACCGCCGTCGACACCGGCGCGCGGCCCGATGTCGACGATCCAGTCGGCAGCCTGGATCGTCTCTTCGTCGTGTTCGACGACGATGAGCGTGTTGCCGAGGCTCTTGAGCTTGAGCAGCGTCTCGATGAGGCGCCGGTTGTCGCGCTGGTGCAGCCCGATCGACGGTTCGTCGAGCACATAGAGCACCCCGGTCAATCCCGACCCGATCTGGGTCGCGAGGCGGATGCGCTGCGCCTCGCCGCCCGACAGTGTGGCGGCCGCACGGCCGAGGCTCAGGTAGTTGAGACCGACTTGGATGAGGAAGTCCAGTCGCGCGCGGATCTCGCGGAGCACTGCCGCGGCGATCCTCGCCTCGCGTTCGGTGAGTTCGAGCTTCGCGAAGTACTGCTGCGCCTCACCGAGGCTCAGTCTCGAGGCGTCGGCGATCGACTTGCCGTGGACGAGCACGGCGAGCACTTCTGGCTTGAGTCGTGCGCCGTCGCAGACGGGACACGGCACCTCGCGCAGATATTCGGCCCAGCGCTGGCGCTGCGTGTCGGTCTCGGCCTGCAGGTACTGACGCTCGATGTAGGGCACGACGCCTTCGAACCCGGACGAATACCGCATCTCACGGCCGTACTTGTTCTTCCAGCGGACGGTGACCTTGTAGTTCTCGCCGCGCAGGACGGCGTTCTGGATGTCGTCGGGCAGGTCGCGCCAGGGGGTGTCGAGCGAGAAGCCGAGGTCGTCGGCCAACCCCTGCAGCAGTCGTTCGTAGTACTGATAGAGTCCCTTGCCCTGCGTCGTCCACGGCAGCAGCACACCGTCGTTGATGGACAGTTCGTCGTCGCCGATCATCAACTCGGTGTCGACCGACATGCGTGTGCCGAGGCCGGAACAGGCCGGGCATGCACCGAAGGGGGCGTTGAACGAGAACGTGCGCGGTTCGATCTCGGTCAGCTGCAGCGGGTGGTTGTTGGGGCAGGCGAGCTTCTCGGAGAAGCTCTGCCACGCGGCATCGCCCTCTTCGTCGACGAAATTGACCTGCAGGATGCCGCCCGCGAGGCCCAGCGCCGTCTCGACGGAGTCGGTGATGCGCGAGAGCATGCCGGGTGCCGCGACGAGCCGGTCGACGACGACCGCGATGTCGTGCTTGTAGCTCTTCTTCAGGGTCGGGGGCTCGGCGAGCTGGATCAGGTCACCGTCGACGACGGCACGTGCGTACCCCTTCGCCGAGAGCTCCTTGAAGAGGTCGACGAACTCCCCCTTCTTCTGTGTCACGACGGGCGCGACGATCTGGTAGCGGGTGCGCTCGGGCAGGTCGGCGAGCTGGTCGGCGATCTGCTGCACGGTCTGCCGCTGGATCTGCTCACCGCACTCGGGGCAGTGGGGCACGCCGATCCGCGCCCACAGCAGACGCATGTAGTCGTGGATCTCAGTGATCGTGCCGACGGTGGACCGGGGGTTGCGGTTGGTCGACTTCTGGTCGATCGAGACGGCGGGGCTCAGTCCCTCGATGAAGTCGACGTCGGGACGGTCGACCTGACCGAGGAACTGGCGGGCGTAGGCGCTCAGCGACTCGACGTACCTGCGCTGCCCTTCGGCGAAGATCGTGTCGAACGCGAGGCTCGACTTTCCGGACCCCGACAGGCCCGTGAACACGACGAGCGAGTCGCGCGGAATGTCGAGATCCACGTTCTTGAGGTTGTGGACGCGGGCACCGCGGACGCTGAGTTTCGAAGGCGTGGCGACAGGGACGATGGGCACCCGACAAGTCTAGGTCGCCCCTCCGACATCGGCTCCGCGCGGGTGGTGCGCACCCCTCGAGCGGCGCAGTCACGCTCCCGAGCGGCGACCCGCGAACGGTGCGAGCCCGTCGCGTACGGCCTCGATCTGACCGAGGTCCATTCCGACGCGCGCCATGATCTGCGCCGGCACCGCGACCGCCTGTGCACGCAGCGCGCGGCCGGTGTCGGTCAAGCCGATGTCGAGCACGCGCTCGTCGTCGGCCCGGCGGGCGCGCACGACTCGCCCCTGCGCTTCGAGTCGTTTGACGAGCGGCGAGAGTGTGGCCGGCTCCATCGCCAGTTCGTCGGCGAGTTCTGACAGCGAACGCGGCGCCTGCTCCCAGAGTGCGAGCATGACGAGGTACTGCGGATGTGTGAGCCCGAGGGGCTCGAGCACGGGTCGGTAGATCGAGACCACGTTGCGCGCGGCCGTCACGATCGCGAAGCACAGTTGGCTCTCGAGCTTGAGCAGGTCTTCGTCGCTCGACATCCGTCCTCCCCCATTCCTTAGTACACTAATGATCATGGCACACAATGACCGCGCACCGCTCCGACAGCGCGTGCGCGAAGCCGGCGGCTGGTACGCCTACCTCAACACCCGGCTCATCCGCGTGGCAGGGCCGGCCTCGGTCGGCCCCTACGACACCGAACCCGAACCCGAACGAGCTGGACGGGCGTGCCCGCTGTGCGGTGCGCCGATGTCGGCGCACACCGTCGACCGCAGCGGCCCGAAGCCGCTCCTGCACTGCCCCTGATGCCTGGCCGCGTCAACCCGCGTCGAGCCTGAGCGCCGACTGCTCCATCGCGGGCTGTGCGCCCTCCTCGTCCGACTCAGGCATGTCCGGCACGCTCCATCGCTCGCAGCTCCTTCTTCAGGTCCTGCACCTCGTCTCGCAGTCGTGCTGCAAGCTCGAACTTCAACTCCGCCGCGGCCGAGAGCATCTGCTTCGAGAGGTCTTCGATCGTCGCTTCCAGCTGATTGGCGCCTTCGGCCGCGATGCCTTCGCGTCGCAGCTGCGGCGTGGGGCTCTTACCCTTTCCGCTCTTGTTCTTCTTCGACAGCAGGTCGGCGGTGTCGCTCGCTTCGCGCGCCAACGCATCCGTGATGTCGGCGATCTTCTTGCGCAGCGGCTGCGGATCGATCCCATGCTCGAGGTTGTAGGCGATCTGCTTTTCACGCCGCCGCTCGGTCTCGTCGATCGCGGCACGCATGGAGTCGGTCATGGTGTCGGCATACATGTGGACTTCGCCGGAGACGTTTCGGGCGGCACGGCCGATCGTCTGGATGAGCGAGGTGCCCGAGCGCAGGAATCCTTCTTTGTCGGCATCGAGGATCGCGACGAGCGACACCTCGGGCAGGTCGAGTCCCTCGCGGAGCAGGTTGATGCCGACCAGCACGTCGTAGACGCCCTGGCGAAGCTCGGTGAGCAGTTCGACGCGACGAAGGGTATCGACATCGGAATGCAGGTAGCGCACCCGGACGCCGTGCTCACCGAGGAAGTCGGTGAGCTCTTCCGCCATCTTCTTGGTGAGGGTCGTCACGAGGACGCGCTCGTCGCGCTCGACGCGCACGCGGATCTCTTCCAACAGGTCGTCGATCTGTCCCTTCGACGGCTTGACGATGATGTGCGGGTCGACCAGTCCGGTGGGACGGATGATCTGCTCGACGACGCCGTCTGCGATGCCCATCTCGTAGCGACCAGGCGTCGCCGACAGGTAGACGGTCTGCCCGATGCGCTGCTTGAACTCGTCGAAGCGGAGCGGACGGTTGTCCATCGCGCTCGGCAGCCGGAACCCATGGTCGACGAGTGTGCGCTTGCGGGATGCATCCCCCTCATACATGGCACCGATCTGCGGAACGGTGACGTGCGATTCGTCGATGACGAGCAGGAAGTCGTCGGGGAAGAAGTCGAGCAGTGTGTGCGGGGGCTCGCCCGCCTGGCGGCCGTCGAGGTGCCGTGAGTAGTTCTCGATACCCGAGCAGAACCCGAGCTGCTGCAGCATCTCGAGGTCGAACGTGGTGCGCATACGCAGTCGCTGCGCCTCGAGCAGCTTCCCCTGCCCCTCGAGTTCTTTGAGCCGCTCGGCGAGTTCGGTCTCGATCGTGCCGATCGCCCGCTGCACCGTGTCCGTCCCCGCGACATAGTGGGATGCGGGGAAGATCGGCACGCTGTCGAGCTTCTGCACGACATCGCCCGTGAGGGGATGCAGCATGTACAGCGCTTCGATCTCGTCGCCGAACAACTCGATGCGGACCGCATACTCCTCATAGACGGGGATGATCTCGATCGTGTCGCCGCGGACCCGGAAGTTGCCGCGCGAGAAGTCGACGTCGTTGCGGTTGTACTGCATCGCGATGAACTTGCGGATCAGCGCGTCGCGGTCGTACCGCTCCCCCACCTGCAGTGCCACCATCGCCCGCAGGTACTCTTCGGGCGCGCCGAGCCCGTAGATGCATGAGACGGTCGAGACCACGACCACGTCGCGGCGGCTGAGGAGCGAGTTCGTCGTGGAGTGCCGGAGCCGCTCGACCTCGGCGTTGACCGACGAATCCTTCTCGATGAAGGTGTCCGTCTGCGGCACATATGCCTCGGGCTGGTAGTAGTCGTAGTAGCTGACGAAGTACTCGACCGCGTTGTTGGGCATCAGGTCGCGGAACTCGTTCGCCAACTGCGCCGCGAGCGTCTTGTTGTGGGCGAGCACGAGGGTCGGCCGCTGCACCTGCTCGACGAGCCATGCCGTCGTCGCCGACTTTCCGGTTCCCGTCGCACCCAGCAGCACGACATCGGTCTCGCCGGCGTTGATGCGTGCCGCGAGGTCTGCGATCGCCTGCGGTTGGTCGCCGCTGGGCGCATATTCGCTGATGACCTCGAATGGTCGCACGGATCGCGTGGTCTGCATGCATCCAGCGTAGGCGGGGCATACGACATCAGGGCGGTCGAGCGCCGCCAAGGGCGCAGCGGTCGGGTGCACCGTAGTCTGGGCGCCATGGAATTCCTCGTCGGATCGGGACTCGCCGCCGCGGCAGGCCTCAACGCCTGGATGCCACTGTTCCTGCTCGGCCTCGCGGATCGCTTCCTGGGCGTGGTCGACCTGCCCGCGGGATGGACGTGGCTCTCGAGCGACATCGCACTGTGGATCACCGGCATCCTTCTCGTGCTCGAGATCGTCGCCGACAAGATCCCGGCCGTCGACTCCGTCAACGACGTGATCCAGACGGTCATCCGCCCCGCGGCGGGCGGCATCGTCTTCGGCGCGGGCGCGAGCTCGGAGACCGTCCGAGTCGAAGACCCGTCGACCCTGTTCGCCGACGGCGGCTGGGTGCCGATCGTCGTCGGCGTCGTGATCGCGCTCGCCGTCCACGCCGTCAAAGCGACCGTGCGCCCGGTGGCGAACGTCGCGACCGCGGGCCTCGCGGCGCCGGCGATCAGCGCGGCCGAGGACGTCTCGGCGTTCGCACTGGTGGCAACCGCGATCCTGGTGCCGGTCGTCGCCGGCATCCTGCTGGTCGGACTCGTCGTGGCCGCGGTGCTGTTGCTGCGACGACGCCGACGCATCGTGGCCGAACGTCGCGCCGCGAAGGCGGCGGCCCGCGCGACGACCTGAGTCAGTCGGCGACGACGCCCGGGGCGACCAGGCGACGCCACAGCGCGTCGGTCTGCGCCAACGTCTCGTCGAGATCACCGGAAGTGTCGATCACCACGTCGGCCACCGCGAGCCGCTGCGCGTCGTGGGTCTGCGAGGCCAGACGCGCCGCCGCCGCTGCTTCGGTCAGCCCGCGCAACTCGACCAGCCTGCGCGCGCGCAGCTCGGCCGGTGCGTGTGCGACGACGATGAGATCCCATGGGTCGTCGACGCGGGCTTCGACGAGCAGGGGCACGTCGTAGACGACGACGGCGTCGGCGTCCGCTTCCAAGGCTGCGGTGAAGCGCCGCTGCGACTCGGCCCGAACCGCCGGGTGCACGATCGCATTCAGCTGCGCCAGGCGATCCCCGTCGCCGAAGACGAGCGCTCCGAGCGCGGCACGGTCAAGACTGCCGTCTTCGCGGAGAACCGCGTCACCGAATCGCTCGGCGATCTCGGCGAGCACCGGCCCGCCAGGCGACTGCACGTCGCGCACGATCTGATCGGCGTCGATGACGACGGCACCGTACTCTGCGAGGCGGTGGGCGATCGTGGACTTTCCCGACGCGATCCCCCCGGTCAGTGCGACAAGCGGCATGCGCCCAGCCTGTCACACGGCGACGCTCGCCGGGAACGCCACAGGGGCCGGAACCCGAAGGTCCCGACCCCTGTGAGCGGTCAGCTGTGAATCAGTGACGCGGCGATTGCTCGCGAGCTCAGCGGCCCGACAGCTTCTCGCGCAGCGCGGCGAGAGCCTCGTCGTCGGCCAGCGTGCCGGCGCCACCCTGGGCGTCGGACGTGAACGACGAACCACCCAGGTCGGCGGGAGCGGCTGCCTCGGCCTCGATCGCCTTGGCGACCTGAGCCTTGTGGGCCTCCCAGCGAGCCTGCGCGGCCGCGTACTCGGCTTCCCAGGCCAGACGCTGCTCGTCGAAGCCGTCCTTCCAAGCACCCGACTCGGGGTCGAAGCCCTCGGGGTACTTGTACTCGCCGTTCTCGTCGTACTCGGTCGCCATGCCGTAGAGGGCCGGGTCGAACTCGGTGCCGTAGGGGTCGACCGACTCGTTGGCCTGCTTCAGCGACAGCGAGATGCGGCGACGCTCGAGGTCGATGTCGATGATCTTGACGAAGACCTCTTCGCCGACCGACACGACCTGCTCAGCGAGCTCGACGTGCTTGCCCGACAGCTCGGAGATGTGCACGAGGCCCTCGATGCCGTCTGCGACGCGCACGAACGCACCGAACGGAACGAGCTTGGTGACCTTGCCCGGTGCGACCTGACCGATCGCGTGCGTACGGGCGAAGACCTGCCACGGGTCCTCCTGGGTCGCCTTCAGCGACAGCGAGACGCGCTCGCGGTCCAGGTCGACCTCGAGGATCTCGACGGTGACCTCCTGCCCGACCTCGACGACCTCGGATGCGTGCTCGATGTGCTTCCACGAGAGCTCCGACACGTGGACGAGACCATCGACGCCACCGAGGTCGACGAACGCACCGAAGTTGACGATCGACGAGACGGTGCCCTTGCGGACCTGACCCTTGTGCAGGTTGTTGAGGAAGTTCGAGCGCGACTCCGACTGGGTCTGCTCGAGCAGCGCGCGGCGCGAGAGCACCACGTTGTTGCGGTTCTTGTCGAGTTCGAGGATCTTCGCTTCGAGCTCCTGGCCGAGGTACGGCGTGAGGTCGCGGACGCGGCGCAGCTCGATGAGCGATGCGGGCAGGAAGCCGCGCAGGCCGATGTCGACGATGAGTCCACCCTTGACGACCTCGATGACCGAACCGGTCACGACACCGTCGTTCTCCTTGATCTTCTCGACGTCGCCCCAGGCGCGCTCGTACTGGGCGCGCTTCTTGGACAGGATGAGACGGCCTTCCTTGTCCTCCTTCTGGAGAACGAGGGCTTCGACCTCGTCGCCGACCTTGACGACCTCGTTCGGGTCGACGTCGTGCTTGATGGAGAGCTCACGCGAGGGGATGACACCCTCGGTCTTGTAGCCGACGTCGAGGAGGACCTCGTCGCGGTCGATCTTCACGACGGTGCCTTCGATGAGGTCTCCGTCGTTGAAGAACTTCAGGGTCTTCTCGACCGCGGCCAGGAAGTCCTCAGCAGATCCGATGTCGTTGATGGCGACCTGCTTGGTGGCCGGGGCGGTCGTTGCGGTAGTCATGTAGTGGGTTGTCCTTGTTGGGTTGGATACTCGGGCCTCGTCCGAACCGCTCGAAGACGAACGGATGCCTCGGATGAAGCGAAGTGGATGGATTGCTCGTCACGGACGCACGGCGATTGAGCCACGCGAGTGACACTCCAGGTTATCAGAACGCGGGATCGCGCGGCGGTACGGTGAGTCCATGACCGATGAACCCGCCCCGGGCATCTACCGCCACTTCAAGGGCGGACGCTACGAGGTGGTCGGCATCGCCAGGCACAGCGAGTCGGAAGACGCGATGGTCGTGTACCGGGCGCTGTACGGCGAGGGCGGCCTCTGGGTGCGCCCGCTGACCCTGTGGAACGAGACGGTCGAGCGCGACGGCCACCTGGGCCCGCGATTCGTCCCTGACGAATGACCTCACTCGGCGGCGGGCGCGACGTACCACCAGCGACCGGCGCGATGCAGGAACAAGCTCCGTTCATCCAGCACGCCGCGCTCCCCGGTCGCGAGGTCGTGCCAGCGCGCACGGAAGGTCACGGTGCCCGTCGCATCCCCCGGTCCGCCACCGCTGACGGATGAGATCTCCAGTCCGTCCCAGTGGTGCGCGCCGTCGAGGACGAGGTCTTTCGGCCGGTTCGCAGGGAACCAGGTGGCCTCGAGGTGCGCAGCATCGCCGAGCGAGAACGCCGTGTACCGCGAACGCATCAGCGCCTCGGCGGTCGCCGCGACACGCCCGTCGAGGACGGGACCGCAGCAGACGTCGAACGCAGCGTCCGATCCACACGGACAGGCAGCTCCCGGTGCGGGACGGCGCCCTCGGCGGGATGCGGCGGCTCCGAACGACATGCGTCCATTGTGCCGCGCGACACGGGGCCCCACGCGACCCGGGGCACTGGGCTGACGCGCACCGCCGTGCGCGAGGATCGCTTCGAGAAGGCCCAGCCGCTCGGCTGCCGTGTAGCCGGGCCGAAGGAGCGCGCGTGCGTGCCAGGATGAGTGCCGTGGCCGACCGACTCATGCTCCTCGACACCGCCAGCCTCTACTTTCGCGCGTTCTACGGTGTGCCCGATACCGTCAAAGCACCCGACGGGCGACCCGTCAACGCGGTGCGCGGCCTGCTCGACATGATCGCGAAGCTCGTCGCCACCTTCGAGCCGACGCACGTCGTCGCGTGTTGGGACGACGATTGGCGGCCACAGTGGCGTGTCGACCTCATCCCCAGCTACAAGGCGCACCGGGTCGCCGAGGTCGTCGAGACGGGACCCGACGTGGAAGAAGTGCCCGATCCGCTCGAGGTGCAGATCCCGGTGATCCGCGAGGCGCTCGAAGTGCTCGGCATCCCCATCGTCGGACGCGCCGCACACGAAGCCGACGACATCATCGGCAGCCTCGCCACGCAGGCGGCCATTCCGGTTGACGTGGTCACCGGCGACCGCGACCTCTTCCAGCTCGTCGACGACGCGACCGGGGTGCGGGTCATCTACACCGGGCGCGGCATGAGCAATCTCGAACTGCTCACCGACGCCGTTGTCGTCGAGAAGTACAAGATCCTTCCCACGCAGTACGCCGACTTCGCGGCGTTGCGCGGCGACCCGTCCGACGGGCTGCCTGGCGTGCCCGGCGTGGGCGAGAAGACCGCAGCGACCCTGCTCGCCGCTCACGGCGACCTCGCGGGCATCGTGGCGGCCGCAGAGCGTGGCGAGGGCATGTCCGCCGGTGTGCGCGCGAAGGTGCTCGGCGCCGCCGACTACATCGCGGTCGCACCCAAGGTCGTCGAAGTCGTGCGCGACCTCGATCTCGGCACCCCCGACACCCGCCTGACCGCGCCGGATCCGGCTGCGGTCGAGGCCCTTGCGGCCGCGTGGTCGCTGGGCTCATCGGCGACCCGCGCGGCGGAGGCGATCAGCGCGCGCGTGTGACCGCCGTCAGCCGCGGGTCCAGGCCAGCAGGCGGTCGAGCGGCCACGTCGTGACGATCCGCTCCGGCGGGATGCCGGCGGCTTCAGCGCGCGCCGCGCCGTGATCGAGCAGTGCGAGCTGCCCCGGCGCGTGCGCATCGGAGTCGATCGCGAACAGGCATCCCTCTGCGAGGGCGATCGCGATGAGCTCGTCGGGCGGGTCCTGTCGCTCGGGACGCGAATTGATCTCGACCGCCACGCCGTGCTCGGCGCATGCGGCGAACACGGCCTGCGGATCGAATTCGGACTGCGGTCGCGTGCCGCGCTCACCCTGGACGAGCCGGCCGGTGACGTGACCGAGCACATCCACGCTCGGGTTCGAGACGGCTGCGACGAGGCGGCGGGTCATCGGCGCCCGCTCCATCCTCAGCTTCGAATGCGCCGAAGCGACGACGACGTCGAGCTCGCCGAGCAGGGCGTCCTCCTGATCGAGCGAGCCGTCTTCGAGGATGTCGACCTCGATGCCGGTCAGCAGCGTGAAGTGGTCGTCGCGGAAGCCACGGACGACGTCCAGCTGCGCACGCAGACGCTCCGCAGACAGCCCGCGCGCGACCGTCAGCCGCGGCGAATGGTCGGTGAGGGCCTGATACTCGTGCCCCAGCGCCTTGGCTGCGTCGACCATCAGGTCGATCGAGGTGAGTCCGTCCGACCACTCCGAGTGCGCGTGGAGGTCGCCGCGCAGCAGTCCGCGCAGCGCCGAGGGTGCAACCGACTCGCCGGATCCACGCAGCTCCGCGAGGTAGGAGGGCACCCCGCCGGCGAGGGCTTGCTGGATGACCGCAAGCGTCGAGTCGCCGACGCCTTTCAGTCGACGCAGCGCCGGCGTGTCGCGCAGATGGGTTTCGTCGAGTCCCGCGATCGCGTCAGCTGCGGCCCGGAAGGCCTTGGAGCGGTAGCGCGACGCGCGCTCCCGTTCGAGCAGGGTCGCGATCTCGACGAGGGCGGCGTGGGGATCCATGGGTCGACCCTACGGCGGCGCCCCGACTCAGGCGAGGTGCGCGCGACCGGATCAGCGGGCGGTGGCGCCCACCCACGCGTCGAGCTTCGCCGCAGCCGCGCCCGAGTCGATCGCGCTCGCAGCGGCGTCGCGCGCCTCAGCGAGCCGGTCGAGCATCGGACGGGTCATCTCCGCGCCGTCCTGGAAGAGCCGGTACGCGACGATGCCGGCTGCGGCGTTGAGCAGCACGATGTCGCGCACGGGACCCGCCTCGCCGTCGAGCACGCGACGAACGACCGCGGCGTTGTGGTCGGCGTCGCCGCCGAGCAGGTCACCGATCTCAGCCAACGGGATGCCGAGATCCCGGGGGTCGATGTCGTGCTCGTGCACGTCGCCCCGACTCACTTCCCACAGCCTGCTGTGCCCCGTCGTGGTCAATTCGTCGAGGCCGTCGTCGCCGCGGAACACGAGCGCCGTTGCGCCTCGCGTCCGGAAGACGCCCGTGATGAGCGGCACACGGTCCAGGCTTGCGACACCGACGGCGTTCGCTTCGGCGCGCGCCGGGTTGCACAGCGGTCCGAGGAAGTTGAACACCGTCGGAATGCCGAGTTCGCCGCGGGTCGCTCCGGCGTGGCGGAACCCGGGGTGGAAGGCCGACGCGAACGCGAAGGTGATCCCTGCTTCGGCCAGCACCTCGGCCACGCGCTCGCCGGACAGCGTGAGGTCGACGCCGAGCGCCGCCAGCACATCCGACGATCCCGACTTCGAACTGGCCGCCTTGTTGCCGTGCTTCACGACGGGGATGCCGGTGGCCGACGCGACGATGGATGCCATCGACGAGATGTTCACGGTGCCGAAGCGGTCGCCACCGGTGCCGACGATGTCGAGCACCGCGGCGGGGACAGGGAGCGGAACGGCGGCTTCGAGGATCGCATCACGGAACCCCACGATCTCGTCGACTGTCTCCCCCTTGGCCCGCAGTGCGACGAGGAATCCCGCCAATTGCGAGGGGGTCGCATCGCCCGACATGATGCGCCGCATCGCCCAGGTCGCCTCGGAGACGCTGAGGTCGCGCCGGTCGAGGAGATTCTGAAGGATTCCGGGCCAGGAGAACAGCTCAGCCATGCTGGCGATCCTATCGGCACTCTCCGACGGGATTCTCGGCTGCCTCTTAGGTTGCCCTAACCTCCCTTCGGAGGGGAATCACCTTCAGGGATGCGAAAACCGAGCGACGAAATCAGCCATAATGGGGTGCGTGACGACCTCTCCTGCGACCTATCCCCAGGCTTTGCGTTCCGTCAAGCGGCCCGACCCGGTCGCCGTCGGCACGATCGTGTGGCTGGGCAGCGAAGTCATGTTCTTCGCCGGCCTGTTCGCCATCTACTTCACGCTGCGCAACGCGTCGCCTGAATTGTGGGCCGACCGCACCGAACTCCTGAACATCCCGTTCGCGGCGATCAACACCGGCATCCTGGTGCTCTCGTCGTTCACCGCGCAGGCCGGCGTCTTCGCCGCCGAGCGCCTGCAGCCGTACCGCAAGGGCTCGATCTGGCAGTTCCGCCAGTGGGGCATGGTCGAGTGGTTCCTGCTCACCTTCGTCATGGGCGCGGTGTTCGTCTCGGGTCAGGTGTGGGAGTACGCGACGCTCGTCGCCGAAGGCATGCCGATCAGCGCGGACTCGTACGCGTCGGCGTTCTACATCACCACCGGCTTCCACGCCCTGCACGTGACGGGCGGGCTCATCGCCTTCCTGCTCGTGATCGGGCGCGCATACGCCGTCAAGAACTTCGGACGCAAGGAGATGACGTCCTCGATCGTCGTGTCGTATTACTGGCACTTCGTCGACGTGGTCTGGATCGTCCTGTTCGTCGTCATCTACTTCGTCAAGTAATCAGAGCGGAGCTGAGCACTTCCATGGCATCGAAGACCGCACGCCGACAGGCCGGCCGTCGCAGCAAGTGGGCCGCCGCCGCCCTGATCGGTATCGGACTGCTGGTCACCGGCGGCGTCTACGCCGGAGCGTCGGCCGCAATGGCGGCATCCGACACGTCGACCACGGCCACCTCGAGCCTCACCGTCGAAGACGGCAAGAAGCTCTTTCAGGCCAACTGCGCCACCTGTCACGGGCTGAACCTCGAGGGCACGAACGACGGCCCGTCGCTGTACGGCGTCGGCGAGTTGTCGGTCGAGTTCCAGATGGCGACCGGCCGCATGCCGCTGCAGATGCAGGGTCCGCAGGCGCCGATCAAGCCCGTCCAGTTCACCCAGGAGCAGATCGAAGCGATCGCCGCCTGGGTGCAGGAGACCTCCCCCGGCCCCAGCTACCCCTCCGACGAGATCCTCGACGGTGGTGGTGACGTCGCCGAGGGCGCCGAACTGTTCCGCATCAACTGCGCCATGTGCCACAACGTGGCCGCCGCAGGTGGTGCGCTCACCGAGGGCAAGTACGCCCCCGCACTGACCGAGACCAGCCCGCTGCACATCTACGCGGCGATGGTCACCGGCCCGCAGAACATGCCGGTCTTCAACGACATGACCCTCACCACCGAGGAGAAGCGCAACATCATCTCCTCGCTGATGTGGATCCAGGAGAACGAGTCTGCCGGCGGCTTCTCGCTCGGCTCGCTGGGCCCCGTCTCGGAGGGTCTGTTCATCTGGATCTTCGGCATCGGATCGCTCATCGGCCTCACCGTGTGGATCACGGCGAAGTCCAACTGATCGCACACTGACGTAAGACGCAAGGCAAGGAGCACCATGGCACACGAGGAGAACGCGCTCGAGCACGAGAGGGCTTCGTGGAAGCCCTCCCCCGGGCTCGCGGTCGCCGTGCCGGACCCCGTGCAGAACCCGGGCCTCCCGCCCCACCGGGAGCGCATCGTCGACAAGGACCCGGCCGCCATGGCGCGCGCTGTGCGCACCGTCTACACGCTGTTCTACCTGTCGCTGGCCGGCAGCATCTGGGCGATCGCCGCCTACATGCTGTTCCCCATCGAGAGCGGCCAGATCGTCGACATCCGGCACAACAACCTCTTCATCGGTCTGGGGATCGCCCTCGCCCTGTTCGCCCTCGGCGTCGGCGCGATCCACTGGTCGAAGGCCGTGATGAGCGACAAGGAGTTCATCGAGCCGCGTCACGCGACGCGCGGGCGCGACACCACGCGTGAGGGAGCCGTCCAGGCGTTCCGCGACGCGAACGAGGAGTCCGGCTTCGGCCGCCGCACCGCCATCCGCGGTTCGCTCATCGCCGCGCTGGTCGCCTCGATCCTGCCCGGCATCACCCTCTTCCGCGGCCTGGCGCCGCAGAGCAGCCCCGACCACCCGCACGCGGGCGACCCGGTCTACCTGCTCAGCCACACCATGTGGGAGAAGGGGATGCGCCTGGCGCACGATCCGAGCGGCGAGCCGATCCGCGCCGCCGACCTGACCCTCGGTTCCGCGGTGCACGTCATCCCCGAGCCCCTCGCCGAGCTGAGCCACCACGACGGCTACCTCGAGGAGAAGGCCAAGGCCATCGTCCTGCTCATGCGTCTGCTCCCCGAGCAGCTGCAGGAGGAAGAGGACCGCAAGAGCTGGTCGTACGACGGCATCGTGGCCTACTCGAAGGTCTGCACGCACGTCGGGTGCCCCGTCGCGCTGTACGAGCAGCAGACCCACCACCTGCTCTGCCCCTGCCACCAGTCGCAGTTCGACGTCGAGCGCGGCGCCGCGGTGATCTTCGGCCCGGCCGCGCGTCCGCTGCCGCAGCTGCCGATCACCGTCGACGACGAGGGCTACCTCATCGCGCAGAGCGACTTCACCGAACCTGTCGGCCCGAGCTTCTGGGAGCGTCATTGAGCACCGCGACTGTCACCGATAAGGGTGCGGACACCACCCGCGACGCGAAGCCCGGCAACGACAAGCCCCTGGGCGGGCGCTTCGTCGCCGGCGCCGCGAACTACATCGACGAGCGCACCAGCATCTCGGGCCTGGTCAAGGAGCTCGGGCGTAAGATCTTCCCCGACCACTGGTCGTTCATGCTCGGCGAGATCGCGCTGTGGAGCTTCGTGGTGGTGCTGCTGTCGGGCACCTTCCTGACCTTCTTCTTCCAGGCGTCGATGGTCGAGACCCACTACGAGGGCGCGTACACGCCGTTGGTCGGCGTCGAGATGTCGGCTGCCCTCGAGTCGACGCTGCGGATCTCGTTCGACATCCGCGGCGGCCTGCTGGTGCGCCAGATCCACCACTGGGCGGCGCTCGTGTTCGTCGCCGGCATCGGCGTGCACATGCTGCGCGTGTTCTTCACCGGCGCCTTCCGCAAGCCCCGCGAGCTGAACTGGGTGATCGGCTTCATCCTGTTCATCCTGGCGATGGCCGAGGGCTTCACCGGCTACTCGCTGCCCGACGACCTGCTCTCGGGCAACGGCCTGCGCATCATCGACGGCATGGTCAAGGGCATCCCGCTGGTCGGCACGTGGATCTCGTTCCTGCTGTTCGGCGGCGAGTTCCCCGGCACGGAGATCGTCGGACGTCTGTACACGCTGCACATCCTGCTGCTGCCGGCGATCCTCGTCGCGCTGCTAGCCGTGCACCTCATGCTCATGATCGTCAACAAGCACACCCAGTTCGCCGGCCCCGGCCGCTCGAACGACAACGTGGTGGGCTACCCGATGATGCCGGTCTACATGTCGAAGATGGGTGGCTTCTTCTTCATCACCTTCGGCGTGATCGTGCTGATCGCCTCGCTGTTCACGATCAACCCGATCTGGAACTACGGCCCCTACGACCCGTCGCCGGTCTCGGCGGGCACGCAGCCCGACTGGTACATCGGCTTCGCCGACGGCGCGCTGCGCCTCGTGCCGCCGCACTGGGAGTTCGTGCTGTTCGACCACACCTGGTCGTTCAACATCCTCGTGCCGCTGGGAGGCCTCGGCCTGTTCATCGTGCTCGTCATGCTCTACCCCTTCATCGAGGCGTGGATCACCGGCGACAAGCGCGAGCACCACCTGGCGCAGCGTCCCCGCAACGCCCCGACCCGCACCGCCATCGGCGCGGCCGGCGTCACCTTCTACGCCGTGCTCTGGGCGGCAGCCTCGTCGGACATCATCGCGACCCACTTCCAGGTCACGATGGAGGGCGTCATCCACAGCCTGCAGGCGATGCTGATCGTCGGCCCGATCATCGCGTACTTCGTCACCAAGCGCATCGCGATCGCGCTGCAGAAGAAGGACCGCGAGATCGCGCTGCACGGCTACGAGTCCGGCCGCATCGTGCGTCTGCCCGGTGGCGAGTACATCGAGGTGCACCAGCCGGTCGACGAGTATGAACTCGTCAAGCTGGTCGACTACGAGACCAACGCCCCGCTCGTGGTGCGCCCCAACGACAAGGGCCGCATCCCGTGGCACGAGAACCTGCGTGCGTCCCTGTCGCGCTGGTTCTTCGAGGACCGTCTCTCTCCCCTTACCCAGACCGAACTCGAGGCCGCGCGTGCGCACCAGCACCACACGCTCGAGCACATCGCGGCTGAAGAAGATGCCGAGATCCAGGGCATGCACGAGCGCGCCGGAGTTCCGGACGCCCCGCACCACCCCATCGACGACGGCCACAACACCGAGACGGCGAACCGCCCCTCGAACGTGATCGTCCCCGACGAGGACGACAAGGGCGGCAAGAAGAAGTAGCGAGCCGTCGCTGGCAGAGAAGCGGCGAGGAGTGACCGTTCAGGTCTCCCTCGCCGCTTCTGCGTTCGCGTAGCGTCGATGTCATGACCGATGCACTCGCGTACTACTCCGCCAAACTCCGCTTCGAGACCGACGCCTCAGACGTCTACGCCGCCCAGAAGGCCGGCGAGGTGTTCGTCCTCGTCGACGTGCGAAGCGTCGAGGCGTGGGAGCAGGGGCACGTCGCTGGGGCCGTCCACATGCCGTACCGCGACATCGCCACGCGCGCACCGCAGGAGATCCCCACGGACACGCCGGTGGTCGTGTACTGCTGGAGCCCTGGCTGCAATGCGGGCGCGAAGGGCGCGGTGGAGTTCGCGAAGCTCGGCTACGACGTCCGCGAGATGATCGGCGGGTACGAATACTGGGTGCGTGAAGGGCAGCCGACCGAGAACGTCGACGGCCCGGTCCCCCGCACGTTCGATCCACTCGTCATGCACGTGCGGGCCTGATCGCCCAGTGCCCGCGAACCGGCTCGGGATCCCAATACCGCGATGCGGCTCAGGATGCCGAGGTCAACCCCTCGAGATCCTCGTGGAACCGGGCCAGCGCCGCGCCGGCGAATCGCAGGTCGTCCGCGCGGAACGGCGCCGGTGACGCGACCTCCACGACGTCGCAGACGACCGCGGTGGCGTTGTCTCGGGTCGCTGCCTCCAGCGCCGTGCCGACGATGAGCTCAGCAGCCTCCTGCGCGGTGCCTGCAGACGCCAGCACTGCGGTCAGCAAGTCGTGGGGCACGTAGTCGCTGATGCCGTCTGAGCACAGCAACCACCGGTCCCCGACCACCGGGACGCGCCGCGATACGCTGACACGGTCGAGCGCATCGCCGCGCAACGACGCCGTGATGATGTTGCGCCGTGGGTGCACGGCAGCATCCGCTTCGGTCATGAGACCCTGATCGACCAGTGCCTGCACGAACGAGTCGTCTCGCGTCTGTCGTGAGAGTTGGCCGTCACGAAGCAGGTAGGCGCGGGAGTCGCCGGTGTGTGCGAGCAGCAACGCTCCCGAGCGGTCGAACCACACCCCGGTGAACGTCGTCGCCATGCCGCGCAGTGCGGGATCCCTGCGGACGTGCTGTGCCAGATCCCAGTTCGCGATCCGGATGCGGGAGGCGAGCTCGTCCGGGTCGGCGCATTCCGCGCCACCTGCCACGAGGCGGTGCACAAGCGCAGCCGACGCCAGGTCGCCGGCCGGGCCGCCCCCGACACCGTCGGCGACACCCCCGCCCCACGGCGCCGCGAACGCGGCGTCCTGGTTGACGTCTCGGAACGCGCCGACGTCAGAGCAGACGCCGGCCAGCAGGCGCAGGGCCATCGATCAGCGCGCGAAGTACCCGCGGTAGTACTCGTAGACCCAGCCGACGATCGCGACGATGAACACCGCGAATCCGATCGGCAGCAGGAACTGTCCAACGGCGAGGCCGAGAATTGCCAGTGCCGCCGAGAACGCGAGCACGAGGGGCCACCACGACCAGGGGCTGAACTCGCCCATCTCGGGGTCGCCGTCGTCGATGTCGGCGGTGAGGACGTCTTCGGGGAGCTCGCCGCCCTGCGCCTTGTGCACGCGGTCGACGTAGAACGCGATCATGACAGACATCGCGGTGGTGAACAGCAACGCGGTCGAGCCGACCCATTCGATGGCGTTGTACCACGGGAGCGCGGAGTGCTCGATCACGTTCCAGACCGTGTACACCAGGGTCATGAGCAGGAAGAACCCTGCCAGCAGCCACCAGAGGTTGATGTTGGTCTTCACTTACTTGACCTCTCCGCCGGCAAGATCGACGACCGGGGCGTCGGGAGCGTCCTTCGCCGGTCCGACCCCGACCGGGATGCCGGCCTCGGGGTGATTCAAGTCAAACGCGGGACGCTCGCTGCGGATGCGCGGGATGGACGTGAAGTTGTGGCGCGGCGGCGGGCACGACGTGGCCCACTCGAGCGATGCACCGTACCCCCACGGGTCATTGACGGTCACCTTCGGTGCGTTGCGAGCCGTGATCCACACGTTCAGGAAGAACGGGATCATCGAGGCACCGAGGATGATCGCGCCGATCGTCGAGACCTGGTTCTGCCACGTCCAGCCGTCAGCGGCGGAGTAGTCCGCGTAGCGGCGGACCATGCCGTCCACACCCAGCCAGTGCTGGATGAGGAAGGTCATGTGGAAGCCGATGAACAGCAGCCAGAAGTGCACCATGCCGAGGCGCTCGTTGAGCATCTTGCCGGTCCACTTGGGCCACCAGAAGTAGAAGCCCGCGAACATGGCGAACACGACGGTACCGAACACGACGTAGTGGAAGTGCGCGACGACGAAGTACGAGTCCGAGACCGCGAAGTCCAGCGGCGGCGACGCCAGGATGACACCCGTCAGACCACCGAAGACGAACGAGACGAGGAATCCGAGCGAGAACACCATCGGCGTCTCGAACGTCACAGAGCCCCGCCACATCGTGCCGATCCAGTTGAAGATCTTCACGCCCGTCGGCACGGCGATCAACATCGTCATGAGTGAGAAGAACGGCAGCAAGACGGCACCGGTGACGTACATGTGGTGAGCCCACACCGACACCGACAGCGCGGCGATCGCGATCGTCGCGTAGACGAGCGTCTTGTACCCGAAGATCGGTTTGCGGCTGAAGACGGGGAAGATCTCCGAGACGATGCCGAAGAACGGCAGCGCGATGATGTACACCTCGGGGTGACCGAAGAACCAGAACAGGTGCTGCCACAGGAGCACGCCACCGTTGGCGGGATCGTAGATGTGCGCGCCCAGGACACGGTCGGCGGCGGCGGCGAGGATCGCCGCGGCGAGGATCGGGAAGGCCATCAGGATCAGGATGCTGGTGACCAGCGTGTTCCAGGAGAAGATCGGCAGACGCCACATGGTCATGCCGGGGGCACGCATCGTGATGATCGTCGTGATGAAGTTCACGGCACCGAGGATCGTGCCGAAACCGCTCATACCGAGGCCCAGCATCCACAGGTTGCCACCGGCACCGGGCGAGAAGCTCGCGTTGGCGAGCGGCTGATACGCGAACCAGCCGAAGGCCGCCGCGCCCTGCGGGGTCAGGAAGCCGCCGACGGCGATGAGCGAGCCGAAGATGAACAGCCACAGCGCGAAGGCGTTCAGGCGCGGGAACGCGACGTCAGGCGCACCGATCTGCAGCGGCAGGATCGCGTTCGCGAATCCTGCGAACAACGGTGTCGCGAACATCAGCAGCATGATCGTGCCGTGCATCGTGAACAGCTGGTTGTACTGCTCCTTGGTCGGGACGACCTGCATGCCCGGCTCGAACAGCTCGGCGCGGATGATGAGCGCCATGACGCCGCCGAGCAGGAAGAAGAGCACCGACGCGATGAGGTACATGTACCCGATCGTCTTGTGGTCGGTGGAGGTCAGCCACTTGACGACGATGTTGCCCTTCTGCTCGACACGCGATGCGCTGAGCAGAGCGGCCTGACGCGGCGGCAGGGTCGTCGGACGCGCGTGCGAGTCCTCCTGCAGCGGAACCGTCGTGGCCATCATTGATCTCCCTCGGATTCGGTGGACGCTCCGGTGCCGGGCAGGTTCTGCAGCCGGTCATACGCGTCGTTGATGTCGCCGATCTGTCCGGCAGCGCGCAGCGACTCGAGATAGTCCTGGTACTCGGCGTCCGAGACGACCTCGACGTTGAACAGCATCATCGAGTGGTACTGGCCACACAGCTCGGCGCACTTGCCGGCATACGTGCCCTCGCGGGTCGGCGTGAAGGACCAGTAGTTGTCCTTGCCGATGTACATGTCCTTCTTGTACAGGAAGTCGATGATCCAGAAGGAATGGATCACGTCTCGCGAGACGAGCTTGATCTTCACTTCCTTGTCGACCGGCAGCACGAGCGTGGGCAGCTCGCTGGTGATGTCACCGCGTTCGTCGGTCTGCGCCTGCACACCCATCGTCCAGACGGCGTCGTCTGCCTGCTCACAGTCACTGTCGGTGTACTGGAAGTCCCACGCCCACTGCTTGCCGATCGCGGTGATGCACACGTCGGGGTCTTCGTACTGCGTCTCCAGGATCGCCTGGTCGCGCGCCGTGAAGGCGAAGAAGCCGACGATGAGGATGAGGGGCACGATCGTGTAGAAGATCTCGATCGGCATGTTGTAGCGCATCTGCACCGGCAGACCCGTCTGCCCCTTGCGGCGACGGTAGGCGATGGCAGCGAAGCCCATGAGGCCCCATGTGATGAGGCCCACGATGAGCAGCACGATCCACGAGTTGACCCACAGCCCCGACACCATTTCGGTCTTGTCGGTGGCCTGCGTCCCATCCTCCGTGAAGCCGGGGAGGTAGCCGTTCAGCTCGGTCGGGGTGCACGCCGCCAGTGTGACGGCGGTGGCGATCCCGATCGGGATAACGGCCCAGCGGAGACGGCGTTTGACGCGCACAGTGCACCTTTCGGGGTCATGAAGGTCGAACTCAAGCCAGTCTAGGGCAACCTCTCACCCGATTCAGGCCATCCCTCCAGGATGTCCCCGACTCTCGGAGGGGTGCCGGCCCGATCAGTGGAAGCTGTCGCCGCAGGCGCAGCTGCCCGCCGCGTTGGGGTTGTCGATCGTGAACCCCTGCTCCGAGATGGTGTCCTTGAAGTCGATCGTGGCGCCGTCCAGATAGGGCACCGACATGTCGTCGACGATCACCTCGACGCCGTCGAAGTCGACGGCCTTGTCGCCGTCGAGGAAGCGCTCGTCGAAGTAGAGCTGATAGATGAGGCCGGAGCAGCCGCCGGGCTGCACGGCGACGCGCAGACGCAGGTCGTCGCGGTTCTCCTGGGCGAGCAGGCTCTTGACCTTGGCGGCCGCGTCGTCGGTGAGCGCGACGCCGTGGGCGGGCGCGGTGGTCTCGGCGTTGGCGATATCGGTCATGGACCCTCCCCGTGTTTCGGGCCGCCGGTGCTCTGCAGGAGCCGGGGCGGCAGGATGCCTCGATTCTACGCCGCCCCCGACCTGGTCAGGCCGCGCTCAGCGCGTCCGCGCGTCGAGTCGCTCCAGCAGCAGCGCCTCCGACACGAGTGCATTGCGGAAGGTGTCGAGGTGCAGCGACTCGTTCGGGCTGTGCGCGCGCGCGTGCGGGTCCTCGACGCCGGTGACGAGGATCTGCGCCTCGGGGAACTCGCGAACCAGGTCGGCGATGAAGGGAATCGATCCGCCGACACCGATGTCCACCGGCTCGACGCCGTACCCGGATGCGAGCGCGCCGCGGGCCTCGGACACCGCCCAGCCGCTCGTGTCGACGAGGAACGCGTCGCCGGTCTCGATGTCATGGAAATCGAGCTGTGCGCCGAAGGGAGTGTGCGCGCGCAAGTGGGCCTCGATCGCCTCGTAGGCCTCCTGTGCCGACTGGCCAGGGGCGACACGGGCGCTGATGACCACGGAGACGGACGGGCTGAGCGTGTTCGACGCGTTCTTGACGCTGGGCGCGTCGATGCCGGTGACCGTGATCGAGGGCTTGTTCCAGATGCGGCTGAGGATCGTGCCGCGACCGACGGGGCTGACACCGTCGGGCAGACCCGCTTCGCTGCGAAGCGTCTCCTCGGAGTACTCGGGAGTCTGCGCATCGCGCTCGGTCAGCCCCTTCACCGCGGGTGCACCGTCGTCGTCCCACAGCGTCGCGAGCAGTTTCGTGGTCGCGAGCATGGCATCGGGGACGGCACCGCCGAACATGCCGGAATGCGAGGCGTGCTCGAGGGTCGTGACGCTCATGGTGAACCTGGCGTTCCCGCGCAGCGACACCGTCAACGCAGGGGTCACGGCATCCCAATTGCCCGAGTCGGCCACGACGATGACATCGGCACGCAATGCGTCCGCGTTGTCGGAGAGGAACCGTGCGAAGGACGCCGAGCCTGCCTCCTCCTCGCCTTCGATGAAGAGGTTGACGCCGAGGTCGAAGTCGGTGCCGACGGCATCGACGACCGCCCGCAGCGAGCCGATATGCGCCATGATGCCGGCCTTGTCGTCGGCGGCACCGCGCCCGTAGAGGCGCCCGCCGCGCACGGTCGGCTCGAAGGGCGCCGACTCCCACAGCGACTCGTCACCGACCGGCTGCACGTCGTGGTGGGCGTACAGGAGGATGGTGGGCTTGCCGTTCCGGGCCGCGCGGGTGGCGAGGACGGCGGGCATGCCCTGCTCCCCCGTCGACGTCGCGGCCGTGCGGATCTCGACGCGGTCGAAGATGCCGAGCCCCTCTGCGAGGGCCTTCACGGCCTCCGCGCTTCGCTCGACCTCGGCCCGTTCGAAGCCAGGGAACGCGATCGAAGGGATGCGCACCAACGTGCCGAGGTCGGCCAGCGCGGCAGGGACCGCGGCATGGGCGGCTTCACGGACGGCATCAGGGCGGGACAGGTCGGAGCTCATGCGGGTAATCTTATGTGGCACCTCCATCCCCGAACCGAGGACCTCGCTGTGGCCAAGACCCCCGCCGCCTCCACACCCGACGCTGCTGCCGAGCAGCCGTCGGGGCCCGGAAAGAACCGCCCGACGCCGACCCGCGCCGAGCAGGAGGCAGCTCGCAAGCGTCCGCTCGTGGGCGACTCGAAGGAAGCGCGCAAGCGCGCGCGCAGCGAACTCGCGGCGCAGCGCGAGAAGGCCCGCATCGGCATGGCGGCAGGCGAGGAGCGCTATCTGCCCCTGCGCGACAAGGGTCCGCAGCGTCGGTTCGTGCGCGACTTCGTCGACGGCGGATGGCACCTGGGCGAGCTCGTCATGCCGCTCATGGTGGTCGTCATTCTGCTGAGCCTCGTGCCGAACACCGCCGTCACCTTCTATGCGTTCGTCGGCCTGTGGGTGTACATCCTGTTCGTCATCGGCGACATGATCATCACGAGCGTTCGCGTCAAGAAGGCCGCCCGCGAGCAGTTCGGCGAGACGCGGGTCGAGAAGGGTCTCGGCTGGTACGCCGCGATGCGCAGCATCCAGATGCGCTTCATGCGCCTGCCGAAGCCGCAGGTCCGCCGCGGCGGTCGCCCGATCTGACCGGGGATCACGCTCCGCGGGCGAGCCCGCGGTTGATCTGGCGCGCCCAGAGCGGACCGCGATAGATGAACGCGGAGTAGCCCTGCACGAGGTCGGCGCCGGCCTCCAGGCGCTCGCGCACGTCGGCGGCGGTCTCCACACCGCCCGCCGCGATGACGCAGAACCCGTCGGGCACCGAGGCACGAACGATGCGGAGCACCTCGAGCGCCCGCGACTTCAACGGTGCGCCGGACAGTCCACCGGCCCCGGCAGCCTCGACGACGGCCGCGTCGGTTCGAAGCCCCTCGCGCGAGATCGTCGTGTTCGTGGCGATGAGTCCGGCCAGGCCGGCGTCGACCGCGAGCGCCGCAATGGCCGACACCTCGTCGTCGGGCAGGTCGGGGGCGATCTTCACGAGCAGCGGCGTGGCGCCCGCGGCCTCACGCACAGCCTCGAGCAGGGGGCGCAACGTCTCGACGGCCTGCAGTCCGCGCAGGCCCGGCGTGTTGGGCGAGGAGACGTTGACGACGAGGTAGTCGGCGACGGGGGCCACGAGCTTCGCGCTCGTCACGTAGTCCGCGGTGGCCTCGGCGACGTCCACGATTCGGCTCTTGCCGATGTTCGCACCCAGCACGGGGCGCGACCGACGGCGGCGAAGCCGCGCGAGGCGGGATGCCGCGGCATACGCTCCCTTGTTGTTGAAGCCCATCCGGTTGATGATCGCCCGGTCGGGGACGAGGCGGAACAGCCGCGGTCGGGGGTTGCCGTCCTGCGGGATGGCGGTGACGGTGCCGACCTCGACGTGCCCGAACCCGAGCGCGTGCAGTCCGGCGGCGCCGACGGCATCCTTGTCGAACCCGGCCGCCACACCGAACGGCGAGTCGAACTCGATGCCCAGCGCGCGGGTGCGCAGCCGAGGATCCGGTCGCGTGACGGCGCGGACGATCGGCGCGATCGGGCGCACACCGAGCACACGGATGACGCGCATCACGAGGTGGTGGGCCGTCTCGGGGTCCATGCGGGTGAAGAGGGTGCGGAAGACGAAGTCGTACATCGCTTCCAGCGTAGAGCGCCCCGACACC
Source organism: Microbacterium sp. bgisy189 (assembly GCF_057707225.1). Lineage (NCBI taxonomy): Bacteria > Bacillati > Actinomycetota > Actinomycetes > Micrococcales > Microbacteriaceae > Microbacterium > Microbacterium sp. bgisy189. The sequence continues at coordinate 76,836 of NZ_JBYIPT010000006.1, forward strand.
CGTACCGAGCCGCGAGCGTCACACGGCGGTCACTCGGATGCCGCGGTGCGCGCTTCCTGGTCGGCACGCAGCTGCGCGATCGACGCCTCGAAATCGTCGAGCGTCTCGAACGCCTGGTAGACGCTCGCGAACCGCAGGTAGGCGATCTCGTCGAGCTGGCGCAGCGGACGGAGGATGGCCAGGCCGATCTCGTTCGTGTCGATCTGCGACGATCCGGTCTGCCGCACGGCCTCTTCGACCGCCTGGGCGAGCACGGCGAGGTCTCCCTCGGTGACCGGCCGCCCCTGACACGCCTTGCGGACGCCCGACATGACCTTCTCGCGACTGAACGGCTCGATCACGCCGGAACGCTTGATGACGTTGAGGCTGGCCGTCTCGATCGTCGAGAAGCGTCCGCCGCACTCCGGACACTGCCTGCGGCGGCGAATGCTCAGTCCGTCGTCACTCGTGCGCGAATCGATGACGCGCGAGTCGGAATGGCGGCAGAAGGGGCAGTGCATGACGCTCCAGCCTACGCCTCGAACCGCGCGGTGACCGCTTCGCCGTGGGCGGGCAGCACCTCCGCGGTCGCGAGCGCGACGATGTCGTCCTTGACGGCCTCGAGCGCGGCGCGGTCGTAGCGGATGACCTGCTGCGGACGCAGGAACGTCGATGCCGACAGCCCCGATGCGTAGCGCGCCTGTCCCCCGGTGGGCAGCACGTGGTTGCTGCCGGCGAGGTAGTCGCCGAGGCTGACGGGCGCGTGGTCACCCACGAAGACGGCGCCCGCGTTGACGAAGTCGTCGACGCGCGGGTCGGTGAGGTGCAGTTCGAGGTGCTCGGGTGCGTACACATTGCTGAAAGCCGTCGCTGCCGCGAGGTCGTCGACGAGGACGATCGCCGACTGCGGACCCGCGAGCGCCTGCGCGATGCGGTCGGCGTGCAGCGTGCCGCCCGCGCGCGCGTCGATCTCGGCGAGCACTCGGTCGGCAAGGGCCACCGAAGGTGTGACGAGCACGGCGGATGCCTGCTCGTCGTGCTCGGCCTGGCTGATCAGATCGGCGGCGACGAGCGCCGGTTGCGCCGAGTCGTCGGCGACGATGAGGATCTCGGTGGCGCCGGCCTCGGAATCGGTGCCGACCATACCGGCGACCACGCGCTTGGCGAGGGCGACGAAGTTGTTGCCCGGCCCCGAGATCACGTCGACCCGGTCAAGGCCCAGCCCCGGAACGCCGTAGGCGTAGGCGCCGATGGCCCCCGCACCGCCCATCGCGTAGACCTCGGTGACGCCGAGCAGCCCGGCCGCCGCCAGGATGACCGGGTGCACCCGGCCGTCGTGATCGCGTTGCGGCGGTGAGGCCAGCGCAACCTGCTCGACGCCCGCGACCTGTGCGGGCACGACGTTCATGACGACGCTCGACGGATAGGCGGCCTTGCCGCCGGGCACGTAGACACCGACGCGCTGCACCGGACGCCACACCTGCTCGACGACGGCGCCGGGCGCGAGTTCGGTGCGCACCGGCGGCGGCACCTGCGCGGCCGACGCGATGCGAACCCGGCGGATCGCTTCGTCGAGCGCGGCGCGGACGTCTGCGTCGAGGCCAGCAATGGCCTCGTCGATGTGGTGCTGCGGCACTCGGATGTCGTGCCCGTCGACGCCGTCGAACTGCGACGCCTGCTCGCGCAGTGACGCCTCGCCCCGCTCGGCGACGTCATGCACGATGCGCGCCGCCGTGTGCAGCGCCTCGTCGCGCGCGGCGGTGGCGCGCGGGACGGCGTCGAGCAGGTCGGATGCGCTGAGGGTACGACCCCTCAGGTCGATCGTGCGGAGCATGCTTCCAGGGTATCGGCAGCGCCGACCGCGTCAGCCGCGGGTGACGTCGCTCGTGTCGTGCAGGTAGCCGATCCGGCCGTCCTCGTGGCGCACGACGAATACGTCGCCGCGCTCCTCGATCACGAGCGCCCAGGCGAGCGGCCCGATGGTGAACAGGGGTGCGCCCTGCTCGTCGACGACGGTCCGCTCCTCCGGTGCCAGCGCCCAGAACGCCTGGCTCGCGGCGACCCTCGCCGGCTCCTGCGCGGCCTGTTCGACGACGGGTTCTGCGATGGTGGTCGCAGCGGCCGGAGCGGCGGGCTCGGGTGTCGGGCGCGCGACGACCGGGCGCGCGGGGCGAGCGCTTCGGTGCGCAACCGTCTCGGTGCGGTGCTGGAAGTCTTCTCGGATGGTCGGGAACAGCGATGCGAAGACGGTCAGCATGACGCCGGCGAGCATCAGGATGAACTCGACCCACACGACCCAGGTCGCGAGGATCACGGAGCGCCCGCCGACCGTCACGAACGAGCCGACGAGCAACCCGAGCCACAGGATCGACGCGATGCTGAAGGCGACGGATGCGAACTGGTCGATGCCGAGCGACCCGACACGTCGGATGCCCTGCGGAGAGAGGCGGCGCAGCGCGAGCAGGAAGACCGCGACCGTCGGCGCGCCGATGGTGAGCATCCAGTCGATGCCGCGCGCCCAGACAGAGGTGCCGCCCTCGCCGAACAGGCCGTAGATCGGGAAGAACGAGACGACGAACGCCACCACCCAGACGGCGCCGATCGCGACCTCGCGGACGCTGAACGGACCGATGCCGTACTGCGCGGCGGCATCCTCAACGACGGCATCCGGTTCGTCCACAGCGACGGGCTCGTCCGCCGCGACCGATGCGCGCGGGTCTTCAGCGGCAACGTCGGCCACCTCGTCCGGAGCCGACGGCTCCGAGGCGGTCACGGCGGCCGGCTGGCCCTCGATCGTGGACTGCTCGGGCGTGACGATCGCCCTCGTCTCATCGCCGAGTGCGTGCGCATCTTCGGGGGTGTCGGGGGTCGTCTTGTCGTCGGTCACGATGGGTCCTTCCAGCGGTGGCTGATGTGCGATCCTACCCGCCGCACCTTTGTCGCTCGTTGCGGGCGTCAACCCAGACACTGCGGGCCGAGCAGCCCCTTCAGTTCGCCGTACAGGTCGGCGGTGACCGTGACCGGTCGCGGCACCTCGAACACCTTCGCGGTGCCGCCGCGATGCAGTTTCAGGGTCACCTCGGTGCTGCCGCTGTGCCGGTTCAGCACCGCCGCGAGCTGTTCGATCGTCGACTCGGTCGCGCGATGCTCGGGCAGCAGCAGCACGAGCGGGCCGGACGCGTCGACGGCTCCGAGGTCCGGCGCGAAGGCCGTCTGCCCGTGCAGATTGAGCCCGTCATCGCGACGCGAGACGCGGCCTCGTACCACGAGGATCGAGTCGGCCACGAGCATCGACTGGAACTCGGTGTACGTCTTGCCCATGAACATGATCGTCACCTCGCCGTCGAAGTCCTCGACGGTGATCATGCCGTACGGGTTGCCGCTCTGCTTGGCGACGCGGTGCTGCACGCTCGTGACGAGCCCCGCCACGGTGACCTGATCGCCGTCCTGCACGTCTTCGGAGGCCAGGAGGTCGTGAATCGACGTCGACGCGTGCTTGGCGAGCGGGATCTCGAGCCCCGCCAGCGGGTGGTCCGACACGTACAGGCCGAGCATCTCGCGTTCGAAGGCGAGCTTGTCCTTCTTGGTCCACTCCGGGCGCGCCGGCACCTTGGCGGGCACGACCTCTTCGGCCTCGTCGTACAGGCTGTCGAAGTCGAAGCCGATCGCCCCCTGCGCCTCGTTGCGCTTGCGGTCGACGGCGGCCTCGGTCGCCGACTCGTGCACTTCGAGCAGCGCCCGTCGGGTGTCGCCCATCGAGTCGAACGCGCCCGCTTTGATGAGCGATTCGACGGTGCGCTTGTTGGCGACGTGCAGCGGCACCTTGCCCAGGAAGTCGTGGAACGACGCGAAGGTCGTGCCTTCACGGGCGGCGACGATCCCGTCGACGACGTTCGTGCCGACGTTGCGAACCGCGCCGAGGCCGAAGCGGATGTCTTCGCCGACGGCGGCGAAGTACCGGATCGACTCCCTCACATCCGGCGGCAGCACCTTGATGCCCATGCGGCGGCACTCGTTGAGATAGACCGCCATCTTGTCTTTCGAGTCGCCGACACTCGTCAGCAGCGCCGCCATGTACTCGGCCGGATAGTGCGCCTTCAGATACGCCGTCCAGTACGACACGAGGCCGTATGCGGCGGAGTGCGCTTTGTTGAACGCGTAGTCGGAGAACGGCAGCAGGATGTCCCACAGCGCCTTGATCGCGGCCTCGCCGTAGCCCCGCTCCTTCATACCGCCCGCGAAGCCCTCGTACTGCTTGTCGAGCTCCGACTTCTTCTTCTTGCCCATCGCGCGGCGCAGGATGTCTGCTTGACCGAGCGAGAACCCCGCCACCTTCTGCGCGATCGCCATGACCTGCTCTTGATAGATGATCAGGCCGTAGCTGATGTCGAGGATCTCGCGCAACGGCTCCTCGAGCTCGGGGTGGATCGGCGTGACGTCCTGCTGGCCGTTCTTGCGCAGCGCGTAGTTGATGTGCGAGTTCGCACCCATCGGGCCGGGGCGGTACAGCGCGATGACGGCCGAGACGTCTTCGAAGTTGTCGGGCTTCATGAGGCGCAGCAGCGATCGCATCGGACCGCCGTCGAGCTGGAACACGCCGAGCGTGTCACCGCGGGCGAGCAGGTCGTACGCGGCACGGTCGTCGAGTTCGAGGTGCTCGAGGTCGAGTTCCTCGCCGCGGTTCATGCGGATGTTGTCGAGCGCGTCGGAGATGATCGTGAGGTTTCGCAGCCCCAGGAAGTCCATCTTGATGAGCCCGAGCGCCTCGCACGACGGGTAGTCGAACTGCGTGACGATCTGGCCGTCCTGCTCGCGGCGCATGATCGGGATGATGTCGAGCAGGGGCTCGGACGACATGATGACGCCGGCGGCGTGCACACCCCACTGGCGCTTGAGGCCCTCCAGTCCCAACGCCCGGTCGAAGACGGTCTTGCACTCGGGGTCGGTGTCGATGAGGGCACGGAACTCGCTCGCCTCTTTGAAGCGCGCGTGCTCCTTGTCGTACATGCCCGACAGCGGCATGTCCTTGCCCATGACGGCCGGCGGCATCGCCTTGGTGAGCTTCTCCCCCATGCTGAACGGGAAGCCGAGGACGCGCCCGGCATCTTTCAGCGCCTGCTTCGACTTGATCGTGCCGTACGTGACGATCTGCGCGACGCGCTCCGAGCCGTACTTCTCGGTGACGTAGTCGATCACCTCACCGCGGCGACGGTCGTCGAAGTCGACGTCGAAGTCGGGCATGGAGACACGGTCGGGGTTGAGGAAGCGCTCGAAGATGAGGCCGTGCTCGAGCGGGTCGAGGTCGGTGATCCGCATCGCGTAGGCGACCATGGAACCGGCACCCGAACCACGGCCGGGGCCTACGCGGATGCCGTTGTCCTTGGCCCAGTTGATGAAGTCGGCGACGACGAGGAAGTAGCCCGGGAACCCCATCTGCAGGATGATGCCGGTCTCGTACTCCGCCTGCTTGCGCACCTTGTCGGGGATGCCGCCGGGGTACCGGTAGTGCAGTCCTGCCTCGACCTCCTTCACGAGCCAGCTGTCTTCGGTCTCGCCGTCGGGCACCGGGAAGCGCGGCATGTAGTTGGCGGCCGTGTTGAACTCGACCTGGCAGCGTTCGGCGATCAGCAGCGTGTTGTCGCACGCCTCGGGGTGGTCCTTGAAGATCTGGCGCATCTCCTGCGCCGTCTTGACGTAGTACCCGTCGCCGTCGAATTTGAAGCGGTTCGGGTCGTCGAGCGTCGACCCGGACTGCACGCACAGCAGCGCGGCGTGCGCGTCGGCCTCGTGCTGGTGCGTGTAGTGCGAGTCGTTGGTCGCGACCAGCGGAATCTGCAGATCTTTCGACAGCCGCAGCAGGTCGGTCATCACCCGGCGCTCGATCGACAGACCGTGGTCCATGATCTCGGCGAAGTAGTTCTCCTTGCCGAAGATGTCCTGGAACTCCGCAGCCGCTGCGCGCGCCGCATCGTACTGGCCGAGCCGGAGCCTGGTCTGCACCTCGCCCGACGGACACCCGGTCGTGGCGATGAGCCCCTTGCCGTAGGTCTGCAGCAGCTCACGGTCCATGCGCGGCTTGAAGTAGTAGCCCTCCATCGACGACAGCGAGCTGAGCCGGAAGAGGTTGTGCATGCCTTCGGTGGTCTGGCTCCACATCGTCATGTGGGTATAGGCGCCCGACCCCGACACGTCGTCGCTCTTCTGCTCGGGCGTGCCCCATGCGACCCGGGACTTGTCGCTGCGATGCGTGCCGGGTGTGACGTACGCCTCGAGTCCGATGATCGGCTTGACACCCGCGTTGTTGGCGGCGTTGTAGAACTCGAACGCCGCGAACGTGTTGCCGTGGTCGGTCACCGCGATCGCCGGCATGCCGTACTCGGCGGCCGCCTGGGTCATCGCGCCGATCTTGGCGGCACCGTCGAGCATCGAGTACTCGCTGTGCACGTGCAGGTGTACGAAGGAGTCGGATGCCACGGGTTCGAGTCTACGAAGGGCTCCGACATCGACAGGCGTCCGAGGCGGGCTTCGACGGCATCCACTTCACCTTCGAGTCGAACGTGAAGGTTCGCGGATCTAGGCTGAGTGCATGGCCACACCCGAGTTCGTCCTGGCGCTGCGCGAGAAGATCGGCACCGCACCGCTCCCCCTCGTGGGCGTCACCGCGATCGTGTTCAAGGACGAGAAGCTGCTGCTCGGGCGCCGCGCCGACAACGGGGCGTGGGCGCCGGTGTCGGGCATCGTCGACCCCGGCGAAGAGCCGGCGGATGCCGCCGTGCGGGAGTGCGCCGAAGAGGCCGGCGTCGTCGTGAAGGCGACCCGATTGGCGCTCGTGCAGCAAGTGCCGCGCGTGACCTACGCGAACGGCGACCAGGTCGACTATCTCGACCTCGTGTTCCGCTGCGACTGGGTCTCGGGCGACCCGCACCCCGTCGACGGCGAACTCACCGAGGTCGGCTGGTACGGCCTCGGCGAGCTCACCGATGTCGCGCAGGAGACGGTGCGCAAGATCGCCCTCGCCATCGCCGAGGACGATCCCGCGACCTTCGCCGGCGGGCGCTGAGCGCGCTCACGTGTCGAGCGCGTAGGCGTCGATCCAGGACTGCGGCATCGGCAGCGGCACACCGTAGAGGTACCGGATGAGCTGACCGTGGTGCTGCGTCTCGTGCTCGAGCAGGTGGACGGCGATGCCCCATCCCGCCTCGTCGTCGGGCGCGAGGCCACGGAGCCAGGCGGTCGCCTCGTCCATCGAGCGCGCGAGGGCGCTTCGGATCTCGCCCGGCTCCTCGATGCGCTCCAGCGAGCACGCAAATCCCTGCCACGCACCGGCCCGCGACCACCGCACGTAGCTCTCACGGGCGCCGACGACGCACCAGAACTGGTTCCAGATCGGAGCCGACCGCACGCCGGGCAGCCGCGCGGTGAGCAGGTCGGGTGTGAGGACGTCGATGAGGTCGAGGTACAGTCCGTTCGCGGCGCGCAATCGCGCCGTCAGCAGGGCGCTGAAGTCGGTCATGCGAGCTCCAATCGCATCAGCACACGCGAAAACCCGTTCAGCACGGACGTGGTGTCGGCCGCCTGCTTGAAGCCGGCCTTCTCGAACAGTCCGCGGGTACCGACGTACGCCATCGTGAGGTCGACCTTCTCGCCCGCGTTGTCGACGGGATACCCCTCGATCGCGCGTGCACCGGACTTCTTCGCGAAGGCGACCGCCCCCTCGAGGAGCGCATGCGAGATGCCCTCGCCGCGGTGCCCCGGTCGCACCCGGATGCACCACACGCTCCAGACGCCGGTGTCATCGTCACCGATGTGCGGGATCTTGCGGTTCGTCGCGAAGGTCGTGTCCTCGCGCGGGTGCACGGCTGCCCAGCCGACCACCTCGTCGCCGTCGTACGCGAGCACGCCCGGCGGCCCTGCCGTCTCGAGCAGCTCACGCACCTTCTCCCCTCGCGCCTCACGCTGCAGCGCGAGGTTCTCCTTGCCGGGGATGCGGTAGCTCAGACACCAGCAGACGTTCGAGGTGGGCTGCTTCGGGCCGACCATCGTGGCGATGTCATCGAAGGATGTCGCGGGACGGACGTCGATGGCCATGTCGCGAGTGTGCCACGGGCCTGCGACACCCGGAGCGTTTCGTCGCGCTCGCTCGCTCGGCGACCGGTGTCCTACGAAGCGCGCAGCACCTCGAGCGCGTGCGCGAGATCGGTCGGGTACTCGGAGCGGAACGTGACCCAGTCGGTCGTGACGGGGTGCGCGAAGGAGAGCTCATGCGCGTGCAGCCACTGCCGGATGAGGCCGAGACGTGCCGAGAGCGTCGGATCGGCGCCGTACAGCGGATCACCGACGCAGGGATGCCGATGCGCCGCCATGTGCACCCGGATCTGGTGGGTGCGTCCGGTCTCGAGATGGATCTCCAGCAGCGACGCGCCCGGGAACGCTTCGAGCGTCTCGTAGTGGGTCACGGAGTCCTTGCCGTCGGGTGTGACGGCGAACTTCCACGAGTGGGAGGGATGCCGCCCGATCGGCGCATCGATCGTGCCGGCGAGCGGATCCGGATGCCCCTGCACGACCGCGTGGTAGATCTTGTCGACCTCACGCTCCTTGAACGCGCGCTTGAGCGCCGTGTAGGCGCGCTCGCTCTTCGCGACGACCATGAGTCCGCTCGTGCCGACATCGAGCCGGTGCACGACCCCCTGCCGCTCCGGGGCGCCGGTCGTCGCAATGCGGAATCCCGCCGCAGCGAGCGCACCGAGAACGGTCGGGCCCTCCCAACCGAGCGACGGATGCGCGGCGACCCCCGACGGCTTGTCAACGACGACGATGTCGTCGTCTTCGTGCACGATGCCGAGGTCGGGCACCGCGACGGGAATCACTTCAGGCTCCCGCTTGGCCTCCCACTCGACCTCGAGCCACGCGCCACCGCGCAGTTTGTCGGACTTGGCGAGCACTCGACCGTCGACCCGCACGCCGCCTGCCTCGGCGACGTCGGCCGCGAAGGTTCGCGAGAACCCCAGCATCTTGGCGAGCGCAGCGTCGACGCGGATGCCGTCGAGGCCGTCGGGGACGGGAAGGCTTCGCGAGTCCACGTCAGCGGTCCTCGGGCTCGGCGGTTGCGGTGGCCTCGGCATCCGAGCCGCTCCGCCCGTCATCGCGTCGCTCGCGCGTGCCGTCCAGTCGCAGCCCCACCAGCACGAGCAGCGCGACCGAGATCATCATCGACACGATGAAGATGTCGGCGATGTTGTAGATCGCCGGGTTGAACCACAGCCACATCCAGGGCGTGTTGATGAAGTCGACCACGTGCCCCTGCAACGCACCCGGGTCGCGGAGCAGTCGGTCGGTGAGGTTGCCGAGGATGCCGCCCAGCAGCAGCCCGAGCGCGACCGCCCACAGCCGCGACCGCACGCCGCGGAAGGCGATCACCACGATCGTGGTCGCAGCGGCTGCCAGGACGATCGTGAAGACCCAGGTGACACCCTCACCGAAGGAGAAGGCGGCGCCGGGGTTGAACGTCAGATACCACTCGAGCACGCCGTCGATGACGGGAACCGACTGTCGCAGCGGCAGGTGTTCGAGGGCGAGGAACTTCGTGAACTGATCGGCGGCCAGCACCAGCACCGCGAGGATCGCGATGATGGCGCCGGCCGCCGCAGAACGCAGGGGGCGCGTCAACGTCCCGGTGTCAGGAAGCCGAGACCGGCGTCGCGCCCGACGAGGTGCCCGCGACGTCGAGGTCCTTCAGCTTGTCCTCGATGAACGTGCGCAGCTGCGCGCGGTAGTCACGCTCGAAGGTGCGCAGCTCGCTGATGCGGGTCTCGAGGGTGGAACGGTCGCTCTCCAGCCGCGAAAGCTCGTCGCGGGCGCGGCCTTCGGCCTCGGCAACGATCGCCGCCGCCTTCGACTCCGCCTCGGAGATGAGCTTGTCCTTGATCGCCTTGCCCTCTGCGACGTGCTCGTCGTGGAGGCGCTGGGCCAGCTCGATGATTCCGGCCGATGCGGCAGCGGGCGGTGCGTCGGCGGTGGGAGCCTCGACGGCCGGAGCCTCGACGGCGGCGACGGGCGCCGGAACCTCTTCGACGACCTCGACGGCCTCGACGGTCTCGGTCGCGGGCGTCTCGACGGGTTCGGCGGCCGCGACCGGGGTCTCGCCCGACTCGTAGGCTGCGAGCTTCGCCTTCAGCTCCTCGTTCTCAGCGATGGTCTTGCGCCACTCGACGACGATCTCGTCCAGGAAGTCGTCGACCTCGTCCGGGTCGAACCCCTCCTTGAAGCGAACGTGCTGGAACTGCTTGGTGACGACGTCTTCGGGGGTCAAAGCCATGGTGTTGTCCTCTTTCGGGGCTTACGACGCGGGCCATTGTGGCGACCCGCTGTTGCCGGGCCGTAGGCACTCAGCATAGTCGGCGGATGTCAGGGTCGCGAGGCGAGCGTCACAGCAGCATGATCGTGCGCGCGACCGACAGCAGCACGAAGCACAGCAGCATCGTGAGGGGAAACCCCAGGTCGAGGGCGACCGGCCCGATGCGCAACGGAGGGATGAGGCGACGGAAGAATTTGATCGGAGGATCCGTCACCGTGTACACGATCTCGGCTGCGACCAGGCCGAACCCGCGCGGCCGCCACTCGCGGTTGAACATGGGGATGTACTCCAGGATCAACCGGGCGAGCAGCAGCAGCACATAGATCAGCAGCAGGGCGTTCGCGATCGCCGCGACGGTCTGCAGGATGGCCACGGGTTACTGCGGGAACGGCGTCGCCTCGGGGTCAGCCTGCGCGACGGCTCCATCGCCGGAGACGGCGACGTTCTCGGGCGACAGCAGGAAGACCTTGCTGGTGACCCGCTCGATGCGGCCGTACAGGCCGAGGGACAGACCGCTCGCGAAATCGATGAGGCGGCGCGCGTCGGCGTCGCTCATCTGCGAGAGGTTGATGATCACGGGGATGCCGTCGCGGAAGTTCTCGGCGATGATCTGCGCGTCGCGGTACTGCTTCGGGTGCACCGTGACGATCTCGCTGACGGTGCCGGCGCTGGGCTGGCGGACGACGGCGGGACGATGGATGGGGGTCACGGGTGCGGCCTTCTCTACGGGGCGCTCGCGGCGCGCGGGCGTCTGCTCGGCGGGCGTCTCGTACGCCTCTTCCTCATCAGCGAGGCCGAGGTAGACCATGGTCTTCTTGAGCGGGTTCGACATCGCATCCTCCGTTTGCTCGTGTCGTTTCGAGGTTAACCGCGCATCGGGCGCGGACCCGTGATTGCCGAGCCGATCCGCAGGTGTGTCGCACCTGCCGCGATCGCCTCGGCGAAGTCGCCGGTCATTCCGGCGGAGATCCAGGTGGCGCCGGGGACGATCCCCCGCACCGTGGCGGCGCAATCCGCCAGACGCGCGAAGGCCGAGGCCGGCGATTCGTCGAGCGGCGCGACGGCCATCACACCGCGCAGACGCAACGTCGGGCACTCCCCCGCGACGTGCGTCGCGAGTTGCTCGACATCGGCGGGACTGACGCCGCCACGCTGCTCGTCGTCCGTGAGATTGACCTGCAGCAGGACGTCGAGCACGGGCGCACCGTCACCGGCACGCTCGAGGGCGTCGGCGATGCGGACGCGGTCCACCGAATGGACAGCATCGGCATCCTGCCTGATGTGGCGGGCCTTGTTCGTCTGCGCCTGCCCGATGTAGTGCCAGCGGAGCCCCTCCAAGGGTGCCAGCGACTCGCGCTTGGCCCGCAGCTCCTGCTGCCGGTTCTCACCGACGTCGCGCACACCGAGTGCGTGCAGGTCGGTGACGATGCTCGCGGGATGGAACTTCGTCACCACGATCCGGGTGACCTCTTCGGGCGCGCGACGCGACGCCCGCACCGCGTCGGCGATGCGGGCGTCGACGTCGGAGAGACGCTCGGCGAGGCCCAACTGAGCGCTCCTGACCGGACTACTTGAGGAAGTCGGGGATGTCGAGGTCGTCGTCGCCGAACGCCGAGTCGTAGGACTCGGTCGCCGCGGTGACCGACACCGACTCCTTGACCTCGACGGGCTCACGCTCGCGAGCAGCCTCGTCGGCGGGCAGCGAGGGCAGCACGGGCGTGGCAGGACGGCTCGCGAGCATGGGCTCGACCTTGACCTGCGGCTCGCCGCCGTCGAACCCGGCGGCGATGACCGTCACGCGCACCTCGTCGCCGAGCGTGTCGTCGATGACGGTACCGAAGATGATGTTCGCCTCGGGGTGCGCCGCCTCCTTCACCAGCTGCGCGGCGTCGTTGATCTCGAAGATGCCGAGGTTCGATCCACCCTGGATCGACAGCAGCACGCCGTGCGCGCCTTCGATCGAGGCTTCGAGCAGGGGCGATTCGACCGCCAGCTCGGCGGCCTTGATCGCGCGGTCGGCACCGCGAGCGGAACCGATGCCCATAAGCGCGGAGCCCGCACCCTGCATGACCGACTTGACGTCGGCGAAGTCGAGGTTGATGAGACCCGGCGTCGTGATGAGGTCGGTGATGCCCTGGACACCTGCCAGCAGCACCTGGTCTGCCGTGGCGAAGGCCTCGACCATCGAGATGCCGCGGTCGCTGATCTCGAGGAGGCGGTCGTTGGGCACCACGATGAGGGTGTCGACCTCTTCCTTGAGCTTGGCGACGCCGGCCTCCGCCTGGCTCTGGCGGCGACGCCCCTCGAACGAGAAGGGCTTCGTGACGACACCGATGGTCAGGGCACCGATCGACTTCGCGATCCGCGCGACCACGGGGGCACCGCCGGTGCCCGTGCCGCCGCCCTCACCGGCCGTGACGAAGACCATGTCGGCGCCCGCGAGCGCCTCCTCGATCTCTTCGGCGTGGTCTTCGGCGGCACGACGGCCGACCTCCGGGTCGGCGCCTGCGCCGAGCCCGCGCGTGAGCTCACGGCCCACGTCGAGCTTGACGTCCGCGTCGCTCATCAGGAGCGCCTGGGCGTCGGTGTTCACCGCGATGAACTCGACACCCCGCAGCCCCAGTTCGATCATGCGGTTGACGGCGTTGACGCCGCCTCCGCCCACGCCGACCACCTTGATCACTGCGAGGTAGTTCTGGTTCTGGCTCATGCCGGCCTCCGTATCGTCCCGAACCACGATGTTTAAACCTTGAACCTCAAGTAGAGGTTTAAAGAATTGCCCGGTATGCAATTCCCACTCCCGAAGGTAAGCGGCAGCATCCGCCATGCCCGCCATGCCGTGGGCGTGTCGCGAATCGTGTCGCCGGAATCGTCGCGCGGACCGGCGTCAGGAGACGACGACGGCGTTCGGCGACGAGACGTCGTAGACGGAGACCTCGGCAGGCGGGATCGCCTGCATGATCTTCTCGAGCGCCAGGGCCTTGTCCGCCGAATCGTCGGCATTGCCCCACACGATGTCGGTATCGGTCTCACCCAGGGTCAGGGTCACGTCGTTGGGTGTCGTCGCGGTGATCGCGGTGACCTGTTCGCGGATGTCGACCGGCAGCGACCGGAACACGCGCCCGACTGCGCGGAAGGCATTCGAGCCGACGCCGCCGGTGATGTCGAGCGTCGGGTATCCTTCCGGCGCCTCCGCGGCCGTCGAGAGCGCGACGCCCGCAGCGTCGACGAGCGTAGAGCCCGACGACGATTCGATCACGCCGATCGGCGTCCGCTCCACGATGCGCACCACGAGTTCGTGCGGCGGTCGCGCTTCGAGCGTGTACGACTCGACGAGTGGAAACCCGACCAGCACATCTTTGACGGCGCCCGAGTCGACCAGCGGCAGCGGCGTGCCCAACTGCCCTGCGAGCGCCTGCTCGACGGCAGCGGCATCCAGGCCGTCGGCCCCGACCACACGCACCCGCTCGACGGCGAACAGCGGACTGTAGGCAGCGCCGATCGTGCCGAGCACGAGCGCGACGATCGCAACGCCCGCGCCGATCCACAGATTGCGGCGTCGTCGCTGGCGCGCCGTGAAACGACGAACCTCGGCCCGCAGTGCACGGCGGCGGGCCCGAGCGGCAGCCCAGACCTCGCGGATGCCGAAGCCGTCCCCTGGCAGCTCGCCCGCGGCCCCATCAGGCGACGTCGACGGCTCCGCAGTCGACGCGCGCGGCGACGATTCGAGCGGGAGCACATCGGCCAGGTCGTCGTCATGCGCGGCCTCGTCGGCCGGCCGCTCATCTGGCGCCGGCGCCTGGTACTTCAGCCACGGGGGCGCGACGCGCGAGGCGACGTCGTCGACCTCGGTGTCTTCGCCGCCCCGACCCGAAGACTCGGCCGGAGGCGGCAGCGGGCTCGGCCGGCGCACGGGACTCAGTCCTGCTCGCCTGCGAGCGCCTGCAGCACCTGCGGGATGATCTGGTAGACGTTGCCGCAGCCGAGGGTGATGATGTAGTCGCCGTCACGGGCGACCGAGGCGGTGTAGTCGGCTGCAGCCTGCCAATCCGCGACGAAGTGCACGTGATCGGGGTCCGCGAACGCGCCGCTCACGAGCTCGCCCGTCACACCCGGAATCGGGTCTTCACGTGCCCCGTACACATCGAGCACGACGGTGTGGTCGGCGTGCGACTCGAGGACCTCGGCGAACTCGCGGAACATCTCCTGCGTGCGCGAGTAGGTGTGGGGCTGGTGCAGCGCGATGATGCGCCCGTCGCCCACGACGGTGCGCGCCGCAGCGAGGGCCGCTGCGACCTCGGTCGGGTGGTGCGCGTAGTCGTCGAACACGCTCACACCGCGCTCGACGCCGTGCAGCTCGAACCGGCGGACTGTGCCGCCGAAGCCCTCGACGGCGCGGACAGCGCCCTCGAGGTCGTACCCGAGCGTGAGCAGCACGCCGACCGCTCCCGCCGCGTTGATCGCGTTGTGCGCGCCGGGGACGGCAAGGCGTCCCGCAACGGTCTCGCCGCGGTGCGTGAGCGAGAACGACACCGGCCCCTCGGTGACGATGTCGGTGACGCGGAGGTCGGCGTCGGCTGCTTCGCCGAAGCTGAGCACGTGCTCGTGGGCGAGCCCCTCGGCGACGACGCGCGCGCCGGGGTCGTCGGACGAGATCACGACGGCTTCACGAGCGCCCCCTGCGAAGGTGCGGAAGCCGTCGTAGAACGCCTCGCGCGACTTCCAGTGGTCGAGGTGATCGGGGTCGACATTCGTGATCAGGGCGATCGACGTGTCGTACAGCAAGAAGGTGCCGTCGGACTCGTCGGCCTCGATGACGAAGACCTCGTTCGATCCGGTGCCGCTCGAGACACCGAGGTCGGCGATCACGCCGCCATTGACGAACGTGGGCTCGGTGCCGAGCGCGCGCAGCGCCGTGACGATCATTCCCGTCGACGTCGTCTTGCCGTGGGCACCGGCGACCGAGACGAGACGGCGTCCGCCGATCAGCCAGGACAATGCCTGCGACCGATGGATGACCGGGATGCCGCGCTCGATCGCCAGCAGATACTCCGGGTTCTCGGGCCAGATCGCGCCCGTGAAGACCACGGCATCCACCTCTGCGGGCAGATTCGCGGCGTCATGCCCGACGTGCACCGTCGCGCCCCGCTCCTCGACCCGGCGCATCGCGGCACTGTCGGCGCGGTCCGAACCCGACACGCGGATGCCGCGATCGAGGAACATGCCGGCGAGACCGGACATGCCCGAACCGCCGATCCCGATGAAGTGGGCGGCGCCGATGTGCTCGGGAACGGGAGTGCTGAGGTCGGGTCTGATCATGGCCCGACAAGTCTAGGTCGCGCGCACGCACATGGGCTGAGCGACCCGCGCGCGGGACGTGTCAGTCGCGCGCGAGCGCGGTGTCGATGAGCGCGATGACGTTCTCGGTGCCGGTGCGCGTGCCGACGGATGCCGCCGCCTCGCGCATCCTGCCGAGCGCTGCGGCATCGGCCAGCAGCGGCACGACCTCCGATCGCACCCGTTCGGTGGTGAACTCCGCGTCGGGGATGATCCGGGCCGCGCCCGCCGCAACCGCCGAGCGGGCGTTCAACGCCTGCTCGCCGTTGCCGACCGCATACGGCACGTACACGGCCGGAATGCCGAGGGCGCTGATCTCACTCACGGTCGCGGCACCCGAGCGCGAGACGATGACATCGGCCAGGGCGAAGGCCAACTCCATGCGGTCGAGGTACGGCACGGCGACGTAGCCGTCGGCGGACGCCGGCAGGTCGTTGTTGCCGCCGACGGCATGCAGGACCTGCCACCCCGCCGCCACGACGTCGCGCCACGAGCCCGCGAGCGCTTCGTTGAGGCGTCGCGCGCCGAGCGACCCGCCGAACACCAGGAGGACGGGGCGCGCGGGGTCGAGACCGAACGCGGCCGCCGCCTCGGCCCGCAGCGCCGCAGCGTCGAGGTCGACGACTTCGCGGCGAAGCGGCATCCCCACGACGGCCGCACCCTTGAGCGGCGTGCCCTCGAATGCGACACCGGATGCCGCGGCCCAGCGCGCCCCGAGGATGTTCGCGAGGCCGGGCTTCGCGTTGGCCTCGTGCACGACGAACGGCACCTTTTCGCGCCGGGCCGCGACATACGCGGGCGCGGAGGCGTAGCCGCCGAATCCGACGACGACGTCGACGCCGTGTTCGCGGATGTGTGCGCGCACCTGAGAGATCGCGCGGGCAAAGCGCAGCGGAAAGCGCGCGGCGTCGCCGTTCGGACGGCGCGGGAACGGCACCTTGTCGACGAACAGCAACTCGTACCCGCGGGCGGGCACCAGTCGCGCCTCGAGGCCCTCGCGCGTGCCGAGGACGAGCACGTCGGCATCCGGATCGCGGTCGCGCAGTCCATCGGCGACGGCCAGCAACGGGTTCACATGCCCGGCGGTGCCACCGCCAGCGAGGAGGTACGTCGTCACCGGATCGAGACTACCGGGCGCGCGCCGGCCGCTCGGGGCGGACCGGCGCGGGCGCGGTGCGCGGCGGCAGTGAGCGTGCGAGCGACAGCAGCACGCCGGTGGCCAGCAGCACCGAGAGCAGCGAGGTGCCTCCCTGCGACATGAACGGCAGCGGCACACCGAGCACGGGGAACACCCGCAGCACGACGCCGATGTTGATGAGTGCCTGCCCGACGATCCAGACCGTGATGCCACCGGCCACGATGCGCACGAAGGGGTCTGGCGTCTTGCGGATGACGTGGAAGGCACCCACGGCGTACAGCGTGAACAGCCCCAGCACGACAACGCAGCCGATCAGTCCGAGCTCTTCACCGACGATCGCGAAGATGTAGTCGTGTGCGGCCGCGGGCAGCCACGAGTACTTCTCACGCGAGTTGCCGAGCCCGAGCCCGAAGATGCCGCCGCCGGCGAGGCCCCAGATGCCGTGCAGCGGCTGGTAGCACTTATCGGCGTAGTCGGCGAGGCAGTCGGCGTCGAGGAAGCTCATGATGCGCGCCATGCGGTTCGGGCTCGTGACGGCCAGCACCGCGACCGCGACGACTGCCGCGATGAGCGGAATCACGAAGATGCGCAGCTTGACGCCGGAGAAGAACAGCGCGCCGAGCATGATCAGCACGAGGATCATCGCTGTGCCGAGGTCCTGTCCGGCGAGCACCGAGCCGATGACGAGGAGGCCGACGGGGACGACGGGAATGAACACGTGCCGCCAGTCGCCCAGCAGTGTCTGCTTGCGGTAGAGCACGTAGCCGAGCCACAGCGCGAACGCGAGCTTCAGGAACTCTGACGGCTGGGCCTGCATGCCGGCGATCGAGATCCAGTTGCGGTTGCCGTCGTTCGCCTCCTGCCCGAGGCCGGGAACGAACACCAGCAGCTGCAGCGCGACGCCGCCGATGAGCGCGAGCCAGGAGACGCGCTTCCAGAACCTGATCGGCATGCGGCTGAGGATGAACATCAGCGGGACGCCGAGGAGCGCGAAGACGCCCTGCTTGAAGACGACCTCGAACGGGCTCTCTCCCGCGGCGAGCGACGTCGCCATCGTGGCGGAGAGCACCATGACGAGTCCGAAGATGGTGAGGATGAGCGCGGTCGACGCGATCAGCAGGAACTCGCTCGGCACCGGCGCCAGGACGCGGCCGAGCGACACGCGCGCCGTGAACCCGCGCGAGGCGTCGGAGATGGCGGTGGGCGCAACCGTCGGGCGCGAGCGGTCGTGTGTCGTCGTCACCGGCGCCTCCCGCCCTCTCCGTCGGCTACTGCGTGCGGCCGATCCATTCCTTCACGGCCGCTGCGAACCTGTCTCCGCGATCCGTGTAGGACGCGAACTGGTCGAACGATGCAGCCGCCGGTGCCAGGAGCACGGTGTCCCCATCGCCGGCGACCTGTGCCGCCAGTTCGACGACCCGTGTCATGACGTCTTCAGTTTCAGCCGCGTCGACCTCGAACAGCGGCACCGCCGGCGCGTGTCGCGCGAACGCCGCCGTGATCTCGGTGCGGTCGACGCCGATCACGATCACCGCCTTGGCACTGCCGCCGCGTGCGGCGACGAGGTCGGTCACGTCGACGCCTTTCAGCAGTCCGCCGACGACCCAGACGGCGCCGGGGTTCGCGACCAGCGACGACGACGCGGCGTGCGGGTTCGTCGCCTTGGAATCGTTGATCCAGGTGACGCCGCCCGCGACGGCGACGACCTCGATGCGGTGCGGGTCGAGTCGGAAGGTGCGCAGGGCGTCGCGGATCGCAATGGGCTCGACGCCCAGCGACCGGGCGAGGGCCGAGGCTGCCAGGATGTTCGCCACGATGTGCGGTGCGCCCAGTCCCCGCTGGGCGAGGTCGGCAGCGGTGCACAGCTCGAGCGCGCTCGTGTGGCGGTCGGGGTGGAATGCGCGGTCGACGAGGATGCCGTCGACGACACCCAGGTCGCTCGGGCCTGGCGTGCCGAGGTCGAAGCCGATCGCCCGGCACCCCTCGACGACGTCGGCGTCTTCGACCATCTCGCGCGTGGCGGCGTCGGCCTTGTTGTAGACGCACGCGACGCGGGTCTGGTTGTAGACGAACGCCTTGGCATCCCGATAGGCCTGGAACGACCCGTGCCACTGCAGGTGGTCGTCGGCGAGGTTGAGGCACACACTCGCGTGGGGCGAGAGCGGTTCGGGGCCGGTCTGCAGGCTCAGGTACCAGAGCTGGTGGCTCGACAGTTCGACGACGAGCACGTCGAACCCGGCGGGGTCGCGCACGGCGTCGAGCACGGGAACGCCGATGTTGCCGCAGGGGGCTGCACGCAGGCCGCCCGCGACCAGCATGGACGCTGTCAGGTTCGTGGTGGTCGTCTTGCCGTTCGTCCCGGTGATGAGCACCCAGTCGGCAGGCGTGCCGTCAGCGCGCACGACCTTGTCGCGCACACGCCAGGCGAGTTCGATGTCGCCCCACAGCGGGATGCCGCGCTCCCTCGCCCAGGCGATCACTGGATGATGCGGCGCGAACCCGGGCGACGCGATGATCACCTCGGGGTCGTGGGCCGAGACGGCATCCGGTACCGCGTCGAGCGGTCCCGCGTGCAGTCGCGCGCCGATGACCGGGATGAGCGTCGCGTACTCCTCGTCGGCACGCTCGGTCGCCACCAACACGTCGGCGCCGAGTTCGGCGAGCGTGTCGGCGACCGAGAATCCGGTCATGGACAGGCCGAGCACGACGACGCGCAGGCCCTTCCAGTCGCTGTGCCAACTCGTCAGGGCGTCCAGGCGCGACGCACCCGCGTCGCCGGTCACAGCGCCGCCAGCCAGGCCACGTAGAACAGCCCGACGCCGGTGACGGCGAGCATGCCCGCGATGATCCACATGCGCACGACGATCGAGACCTCGGGCCAGCCGCGCATCTCGAGGTGGTGGTGGAACGGCGTCATGAGGAACAGCCGCTTTCCGCCGGTCGCCTTGAAGTAGTAGCGCTGCAGCAGCACCGACCCGGGCCCGATGATGAAGATGCCGGCGATGATGACGGCGAGCACCTCGGTGCGCGAGAGGATCGACATCGCGGCGATGACGCCGCCGATGGCCATGGATCCGGTGTCGCCCATGAAGATCTTCGCCTTCGGCGCATTCCACCACAGGAACCCGACGAGTGCGCCCACGAACGAAGCGGCGATGATCGTGAGGTCCATCGGGTCGCGCGTGTCGTAGCAGGCGGCCTGGTAGGCCGTCACGAGCGCGCCGCTCGTGCACCGCTGTTGGAACTGCCAGAACGTGACGAGGCTGTACGCGGAGATCGTGAAGATGCCGGCGCCGGTCGCGAGGCCGTCCAGGCCGTCGGTCACGTTGGTCGAGTTCGACCAGGCGACGGTGAGGAAGGACGTCCACACGAGGTAGAGGATCCATCCGACGACGGCGCCCAGCGCCATGAAGCTCAGAGCGGAGATGTCGCGGAACAGCGAGATGTACGGCGAACCGGGGGTTTCTCCGACCGCGTTGGGAAAGTTGAGCGCGACGATGCCGAAGGGCACCGCGACGATGATCTGGCCGACGATCTTGCGCCACCCCGACAGCCCGAGGCTGCGCTGCTGGCGCACCTTCATGAAGTCGTCGATGAAGCCGATCGCGCCAAGGCCGACCATCATCCAGATGACGAGGATGCCGGAGATCGTGGGGGGCGACCCGCCCGTGAACGTGCCGACGAGATAGCCGGTGATCGCTCCTGCGATGAAGACGAGCCCGCCCATCGTGGGCGTGCCGCGCTTCGCGCCGTGCGACGGGTTGGCGGGGTCTTCGGGCGTGCGGATGACCTGCCCCCAGCCGAGCTTCTCGAACAGCCGGATGAACAGCGGTGTGAGGAACAGGGTGAAGGCGAGCGAGATCGTCGCGGCGGCAAGGAGTGATCTCACGAGAACGATTCTCCCAGACGATCGCCCAGATGCCGGAGGCCGGCACTGTTGGAGGACTTCACGAGCACACGGTCACCGTCGCGGAGTTCGCCCACAAGGTAGTCGTAGGCCTCGTCGGCCGTCGTGAAGAAGACGGCCTCACCGTCCCACGATCCTTCGCCGACGGCAGCGAGGAACAACCGGCGCGCCTCGGTGCCGACGACGACGATCCGCTCGATCCTCAGACGCACGGCGAGCAGCCCGACACGATCGTGCTCCTCCCCCGCATACTCACCCAGTTCGCTCATCGCGCCGAGGACGGCGACCTTGCGCTGGCCGGGGCCGGTGATCTGAGCGAGGGTGCGAAGGGCCGCAGCCATCGAGTCGGGGCTCGCGTTGTACGCGTCGTTGATGATGCGGATGCGGTCGGACCCGAGCGGCTGCATGCGCCACCGCTCGGCGATCTCGACGGTCTCCAATCGGGCGATGCCGTCGGCGAGCGGCACGCCGAGCACCTGCGCCGCCGTCAGCGCCGCGAGGGCGTTCATGACGTGATGCTCGCCCAGCACGCGCAGTCGCAGCGGCAGGGTCTCCTCGGTCGTGACGACGGTCGCGGTCGTGCCGGCATCCGTGACCGCGACATCGTCTCCGCGCACCTCGGCAGCGGTGCCGCGGCCGAACCAGCGGACCGAGACGCCGCGCGCTTCGGCGACGGCGGCCATCGTCGCGACCCGCGGGTCATCGGCGTTGAGTACGGCGACACCGCCCGGGCGGACCGCCTCGACGAGTTCGGTCTTGGCCTTGAGGGTCGCCTCGACGCCGCCGAACCCGCCCGCGTGGGCGAGCCCGACCATCAGCACGACCCCCACGTCGGGTGTGACGAGGCCCGCGAGGCGTGCGATCTGTCCGGGGCCCGCGGCACCGAACTCACTCACCAGGTAGCGGGTGTCGTCGGTCACGCGCAGCATCGTCAGTGGCGCGCCGACCTCGTTGTTGTACGACGCCCGCGGCGCGACGGTCTCGCCTTCGTCCTGCAGGATGCGCGCGAGCAGGTTCTTGGTGGTCGTCTTGCCGTTGGATCCGGTGATGCCGACGATTTTGAGGCGGCCGTGGGCACGAACCCTCCCCACGACCTCGCGCGCGAGGTCGGCGAGAGCGGCGACGACGTCGGCGACGACGATCTGGCTGATCGGCGCATCGACCGCGCGTTCGACGAGCGCCAACGTCGCGCCGGCCGCGGCGACGTCGGGGACGAAGCGGTGTCCGTCGGTGACTTCTCCGGGCTTGGCGGCGAAGATGTCGCCGGGTCCGATCTCGCGGGAGTCGGTGTCGACGGTGCCGTCGACGACCGTTTCGGCGGTGTCTTCGCCTGCGGTGTGGAGCGTGCCGCCGACGGCGTGCGCCACCTCGGCCAGCGTCATGCGGATCATGCTGCGGATACCTCTCGCGCGTGCCCGCGCGTCATCTCGTTCTCGCTCACCGGGTCACCGGGAGCAGCGGGGTCTCGGAGTCGGACGGCATGATGCGGTAGTGCTTGAGCACCTGCGTCATGGCCTTCTTGAACGCCGAGCGGTTCGCCGACGACATCCGCACCTTTCGGGGCTCGTCGAAGACCGTCAGAACAACATACTGCGGATCATCTGCGGGGGCGTAGCCGACCAGCGACGTGAAGTAGAGACCGTTCTTGTATCCGCCGTTGCCGTCGGAGACCTGCGCCGTTCCGGTCTTGCCCGCCATCCGGTAGCCGTCGATCGCGATGTCTTCGGCGAGCGTGCCCTGCGTGAACACGTTCTCGAGCATGAGGCTCACCGTCTCGGCCGTGTCCTCCTCGATGACGCGCTCGGGTTCGCCGGCATCCATCTCGACGACCGTCCCGTCGGGCTTGGTGCACGACTCGACGAGTGACAGCGGCATGCGCACGCCGCCGTTCGCGATCGTCTGGTAGACGCTCGCGACTTGGGGCACCGTGACCGTGAAGGCCTGGCCGAACGTGGTCGTGTAGTACGTCTGGTTGTCCCACTGGTCGGTCGGGATGTACGTGCCGTCGGGCTCGCCCGACCAGTCGAGCTCGGTGCCCTCACCGACGCCGAACTTCTGCAGGTACTCGAGGCGCGTCTCGGGGTCGACGAGCGCGCCGAACTGCGACATCGCCGTGTTGGACGAGTTCACGAGGCCCCCGGTGAGGGTCATGTTCTGCGTCGCGTGCTTCTCGGAGTCGTTGATCACGGCGCCGTTGGGGAACTCGATGCGGTCGGGGGCGACGACGGTCGAGTTCGGTGTGAGCCCAGCCTGTTCGATCGCGGTGGCGGCCGTGACGGGCTTGAACGTCGAGCCCGGTTCGTACGAGTAGCGCAGCAGACGCGACGCGCGGTCTTCGGGGTCGGAGGCGCCGACGTCGTTGGGGTCGACGGTGGGTGCTTCGGCGAGGGCGCGGATCTTTCCGGTCGCGACTTCGAGCACGACGATCCCGCCCCACTCCGCGTTGAGCCGTTGCGTCTCTTCGGCGATGAGCTGCTGCATGTACCACTGCAGGTCTGCGTCGATGGTGAGCTGTAGCGTGCCGCCGTCGACGGCCGCCGTGGTCTGCTCGGTTCCGGGGATGATGACACCGTCGGCACCGCGCTGGTAGGTGACTTGACCGTCGGTCGCGGCGAGACAGTCGTTCTGAAGCGCCTCGAGGCCCTCCAGTGCGTCCCCGTCGGATCCGGTGAAGCCGATGATGTTCCCCGCGACCGCGCCCGACGGATACGTGCGGGACGGGTGTTCCGGGAACGTGAGGAACGGCAGGTCGAGCTCAGCCAGTGCCCGGTACTGCTCCGTGGAGACGTACCGCTTGATGTACGCGAAGCGCGAGGCGGCGTCTTCTGCCAGGGCATCGGTGACGATCGCCTCGACGTCGTGAGGGCTCTGCTCGGTGACCTCCGCGATCTGCGTCGCCACCTCGCTCCAGGTCGTGCGCAGCGGCTGCCCGTCGTCACCGGTGACGGCGACCCCGTCCTCGTCGGTGACCGCGACGCCGTCAGCGGCCAGCAGCGGGTCGACCTGCACGTCGTAGAGCATCGTGCTCGTCGCGAGCACCGATCCGGTCGTGTCGACGATCTCGCCTCGGGTGCCGTTGAGCTCGGCGACCTTCTCGGTCGCGATCGCGCGCGCGTCGGAGATGTGGTCGTTCGCGTTGACGACCTGGATGTCGACGAGGCGGATGACGAATGCGGCAAGCACCACGAGGACGACGGCCAGGGCGACGACCGTTCGACGACGCTGGCTTCGGGTTGCTCGTGTCGTCATGCTTCTCAGTGTGTGTCGGGAGTCGGAAGACCCTCGCTGATCGGCGGGGGTGTCGCCGTATTGGTCAGGAGACTCTCATCAACGGTCGCGGCACCGTCGAGGCTGGCGCTCGGGTCGGTGACCAACGGCACACCGGCGATGAGCGCGTTGCCGACGGCCGCCTTGTTGAGCGCGTTGACGGCCGACGAGCCGGATGCCGCTTCTCCGGCACCGATGATCTCGCCGTCGCTCAGGCGCAGGTAGTTCGGTGTCTGACCCGTCACCATGCCGAGGGCCGACGCGTTGGCGGCGAGGTACTGCGGCGAACTGAGACCGGCGACCTCATCGGCGAGCATCTGCTTCTGCCAGTCGAGGTCGCGCTGCTGCGAGGACAGCGCGGCGAGCTCGTACGAGCTCTGCGTCGTGAGGATCGACAGGCCCATCTGGGCTGCGCCGATCGCGACCGCACCGCAGACCGCGATCACGCCGTACAGCAGTCGCGGTCGTCGAGCGCGCGCGGGCTGGTCGACGGCGCGCAGACCGCGCCGGGGGTCGACGTCGGTCGTGCGACCGGGACGTGCCGGGATGGTGTTCCACGCGGTGGCGCTCATGCCGTCTCCCTCAGCCGCTCGGCGGCACGCAGCCGCACGGGTGTGGCGCGCGGGTTGCGCGCGCGTTCTTCTTCGGAGGCCAGTTCGGCCCCCTTGGTCAGCAGCCGGAAGCGCGGTGCGTGTTCCGGCAGCTCCACCGGGAGTCCGGCGGGTGCGGTCGATGCGGACGCGTCGGCGAACAGCCGCTTGACGAGCCGGTCTTCGAGCGACTGGTAGCTCATGACGACGATGCGGCCGCCGACGGGCAGCAACCCCATCGCCGCGGGCATCGCGTCTTCGAGGGCGGCCAGTTCGGCATTGACCTCGATGCGCAGCGCTTGGAAGACGCGCTTGGCGGGGTGTCCGCTGCGCTCGCGCTGCACGGCGGCCGGCGTTGCGGCGACGAGCACCTCGACGAGGCGCGCCGACCGTGTGATCGGCTCGCTGCGTCGGGCCTCGAGGATCGCGCGGGCGTATCGCCCCGCGAGCTTCTCTTCGCCGTATCGCTCGAAGATGCGCCGCAGGTCGCCCTCGCCGTAGGTGGCGAGGATGTCGGCCGCCGTGACGCCGGCGGTCTGATCCATCCGCATGTCCAGCGGCGCGTCCTGCGAATAGGCGAATCCGCGTTCGGCCTCGTCGAGCTGCAGTGATGAGACGCCGAGGTCGAAGAGGATGCCGTCGACCTTGTCGCGACCGGTGCTGCGAACGGCTGCGTCGATGCCGTCGTAGACGGTGTGCACGAGTGTGACGCGGTCACTGAACCGGGCGAGCCGCTCCCCCGCGATGCGCAGTGCGTCGGTGTCGCGGTCGAGCCCGATCAGGTGGATGTCGGCGAAACGCTCCAGGAGCGCCTCGGAGTGCCCGCCCATGCCTTCGGTGGCGTCGACGAGCACGGCGCCGGGGCGGGTGAGCGCAGGCGCCAGCAGCTCGACGCAGCGGTCGAGCAGCACGGGGGTGTGGATGTCGCGGAGGTTCATGATGAGCGGGGCTTGGGATCCGGGACCCTGATCCCCATCCGCTCCGACCTGGCACCGGGGAAGTGTGTCAGGGCGTGCGGCTGGGAGTCACGGCCGAGGATCAGAACAGGCCGGGGATCACCTCCTCCTCCATGTCGGAGTAGACGTCTTCGTGTCCGGCGGCGTAGGCGTTCCACGCGTCGGCGTTCCAGATCTCGGCGTGGTCGCCGACTCCGGTGACGATGAGTTCGCGCTCGAGGCTCGCGTACGTGCGCAGGTGGGGCGGAATGGTGATGCGGTTCTGGCTGTCGGTCTTCTCCGCGCTCGCCCCGGCCAGGAACATGCGCTGAAAGCCGCGGGCGTTCTTGTTGGTCAGCGGCGCTTCGCGGATCTTCTCGTACTGGCGCTCGAACTCCTTCTCGCTGAAGAGGAACAGGCAGCGGTCCTGACCGCGCGTGACGACGACGCTCGAGCCGAGGTCGTCGCGGAACTTCGACGGGAGGATGACGCGGCCCTTGTCGTCGAGCTTGGGAGTGTGCGTGCCCAACAGCATCGGACCCACCACCCCATTTCCCGTCCGGCCGATTCAGGATGTCGCCACTTTACTCCACTTTCCTCCACTTCACTATCGATTTCTGGGCCGGTCTCCCCCAGGGCACGAAAAAAAGGCACCGACCCGGAGGTCGGTGCCCTGGAAGGCTGCGGAGCGCTGGTGCGTCAGCGCCCGTCTTGGCGCTTGTCCCAGCGATCGTTCATGCGATCCATGAACGAGGTGGAGGAAGGTGGAGCGGTCTTGCGGGTGGGCGTCGACGCCGCTCGCGCCCTGCCCGAGACGCCCTTGGTCGGCGTGACGGCGAGCACGACACCCGCGACCATCACGACGAACGCGAGCACGCCGACGATGATCAGACTCGTCGAGACGCCGACGATCAGCCCGGCGATGCCGGCGAGGACGAGGATCGTGCCGTAGACGATGTTGCGGTAGCTGAGCGACTGCCCTTCGCGGGGCGCACTCACGACATCGGCGTCATTGCGCATGAGATGGCGTTCCATCTCGTCGAGCAGACGCTGTTCCTGTTCTGACAGCGGCATGCTTGCCCCCTCGTCGGCGGTGGTTCGGTCCTTCATTGTACGCGTGCGTACGAGAACTAGGCTAGGCCCGTGACCCCCTCTGCAGACCCGATCGAGGCCGTTTCTCAGCGACTGGAGAGGTTCACCTCAGCCCAGGCGGATGCCGTCGCCGGCATGGGCGCCGAAGCGGCCGGACTCGTCGCCGACGCAGTCGCCTGCCTGCAGGGCGGCAAGCGGCTGCGCGCACGCTTCTGCATCACCGGGTGGCAGAGCGTCGCCGAGCATTCCGCGCGCGGCACGACTCCCGACGACAGCGTCGTGACGGCGGCATCCGCGCTCGAGATCTTCCAGGCCGCCGCGCTCGTCCACGACGATCTCATCGACAACTCCGACACCCGCCGCGGGCGCCCCTCCGCGCACCGCCGACTCGAGGCGGCTCACCGTGCCGCCGGATGGGCGGGCGATGCCGAGGCGTTCGGACGGGCGGCATCCGTTCTGCTCGGCGACCTGCTCGTCGCGTGGAGCGACGACCTGCTCGAAGAGGGTCTGCGCGACGCGACGTATGCCGCCGATGCCCGCACCGCGTACGGCGTCATGCGCCGCGACGTGACGGTGGGGCAGTTCTTGGACATCGCCGAGGAGGCCGCCTACCTCACCGCCGACGACGCCGAGCAGGCTGCGCGCGCGCTGCGCATCGCCTCACTGAAGTCCGCGCGGTACAGCGTGCAGCAGCCGCTGCTGATCGGTGCGGCACTGGCCGGTGCCACGCCGGCACAGCACGACGCACTGTCGGCGTTCGGCCACCCCATCGGCCTCGCCTTCCAGCTACGCGACGACGTGCTCGGGGTGTTCGGCGACGAAGCGGTCACCGGCAAGCCCAGCGGCGACGACCTTCGCGAAGGAAAGCGCACCCTGCTCATCGCGTACGCGCGCGAGGCACTGCCCTCCGGCCCGCGGCGCGTACTCGACGAACTGCTCGGCGACCCCGCGCTCGATGCCGGCCAGATCGCGTCACTGCAGCAGACGATCATCGACACCGGCGCCCTCGCACGGGTCGAGTCGCACATCGCCGAGTACTCCCTCGAAGCCGACCGCGCGCTGCGCGGCGCACCGCTGGGCTCCTCGGCTGTCGGTCGCCTGCGAGACCTGGCGCTGGCGGCGACGAAGCGCGCGGCCTAGTCGCGAGCCGTCGCTGGTGCGCAGACGCGTCAGGCGAGCGCCTGCGCGACGCGTCGGACTTCGCTCTTGCGTCCAGCCAGCAGCGCCTCGATCGGCGCGAGCCCGATGGACTCCTCGGGCGTGAGCAGCCAGTCGATGGCTTCGTCATCGCTGAATCCTGCGTCTTGCAGCACGATGACGGTGCCGCGCAGCGATCCGAGGGGGTGGTCCTCGACGAGGAAGACCGCCGGAATCTGGAACGGGCCGTTGCGTCGTGATCCGATGAGCTGGCGCTCGTCAAGGAGACGCCGCACACGCCCGAGGGACTCCCCCGTGCGCTCCACGACATCGGCGAGGGTGAGCCAGTCCGTTGCAGTCTTCGTCACGCTCCCATGATGTCACCCGTGCACGGCCGCTCAGAACCCGACGACGCAGGGCGGCCACATGACACAAGTCTCATTCGTCACTCCTTTATCATCAGTTGACACCTGTTTACTTCCGTGACACGGTGGCGGAGGTCGAAACGAGGGGGACGCTCTTGAGCCGTCAGCACACCGCTGCCACATCCGCCACCCGGATCCGCGCCTATGCGCCTGCCGCCGTGGTCGGGTCCATCGCCCTGTCACTCACGGTCGCACCGGCCGCAGAGGCGGCACCGCGGGAGTCGGTGCGCCCCGGCATCCAGCCGCTCGCGGCGACCCGCACCCCGGTCGTCACCACCGTTCGCGCCGCGGCGACCGCGCCCGCCGCCCGCTCCCACACGGTCGCCGCCGGTGACACGGTCAGCAGCATCGCGGCGCGCTACGGCCTGCGCACGGCAGACGTCCTCGCGTGGAACGACCTCGGTTGGAGCTCGACGATCTTCCCCGGCCAGAAGCTGCGGCTGTCGGCGACCGGCTCGACGACGAGCGCTTCGACGACCTCGAAGACGGCGCCTGCGGCATCCACCTCGACGTACACGGTGCGCTCGGGTGACACGCTGTGGGCGATCGCGCAGAAGAAGAAGGTGTCCCTCTCCGCACTGCGGTCGGCGAACAAGCTGACATCCTCGTCGCTCATCCACCCGGGCCAGAAGCTCAGCATCCCCGGCTCCGTGTCGGGCGCGTCGACCTCCACGCCGGCGTCGTCGACGGCACCGTCCGCACCCGCGGCGTCGTCGAGCGCCAAGCGCACGCACACCGTGCAGGCCGGCGACACCATGTGGGCCATCGCGAACGCCAACGGCATCGCCGTCTCGACCCTGCTCGCGGCCAACGACCTGCAGCCGTCGTCGATCATCTATCCCGGCCAGAAGCTCACGATCCCCGCGAAGAACGCGACCGGCCTCGACGCCGAGCAGACCCGCAACGCGCAGATCATCATCCAGGCGGGCCGCGACCGCGGCGTCTCGGACCGTGGCATCGCGATCGCCCTGGCCACCGCGATGGTCGAGTCATGGATGCGCAACCTCGACTGGGGCGACCGTGACTCGCTCGGACTCTTCCAGCAGCGCCCGAGCGCGGGCTGGGGAACCGACGCACAGGTGCAGGATCCGCACCGCGCGGCCGCAGCGTTCTACGGCGGCCCGTACGATCCCAACGGCGACCGCACGCGCGGGCTGCTCGACATCCCCGGCTGGCAGTCGATGGACTTCACCGACGCCGCCCAGGCGGTGCAGGTGTCTGCCTACCCCGACCGCTACGGCCAGTGGGAGAAGAAGGCGTACTCCTGGCTCGCAGCCCTGGGCTGATCCGCGAGCAGGGGTGAGCCGCTGCCCGGGGTCGGGGCCCTCGCTCCGTAGAATCTCCACGTGAGCACGAGCCAGCAGACCGACCCGCTGATCGGCCGTCTGGTCGACGGTCGGTACCGCGTGCGTGCTCGCATTGCCCGCGGCGGCATGGCCACCGTATACGTGGCCACCGACCTTCGCCTCGAGCGTCGCGTGGCCCTCAAGGTGATGCACGGCCACCTCTCCGACGACACCGTCTTTCAGGGGCGCTTCATCCAAGAGGCGCGCGCTGCGGCACGCCTGGCCGACCCGCACGTTGTGAACGTGTTCGACCAGGGCCAGGACGGCGAGATGGCGTATCTCGTCATGGAGTACCTGCCCGGCATCACCATGCGAGAACTGCTGCGCGAACAGCGTCGCCTGTCGATCCCGCAGACGATCACGATCATGGATGCCGTCCTCTCCGGTCTCGCCGCCGCACACCGCGCCGGGATCGTTCACCGCGACGTCAAACCCGAGAACGTGCTGCTCGCCGAAGACGGCCGCATCAAGATCGGCGACTTCGGTCTGGCGCGCGCAACGAGCGCGAACACGGCGACCGGGCAGATGCTGCTCGGCACCATCGCGTATCTGGCCCCCGAACTCGTCACCCGGGGCACCGCGGATGCGCGCAGCGACATCTACGCGCTCGGCATCATGCTGTACGAGATGCTCGTCGGCGAGCAGCCCTACAAGGGCGAGCAGCCGATGCAGATCGCCTACCAGCACGCGACGGACTCGGTCCCCCGCCCGTCGGCGAAGAACCCCGGCGTCCCCGAGCCGCTCGACGAGCTCGTGCTCTGGGCCACCGAGCGCGAACCCGATGAGCGCCCCGTGGACGCGAAGGCCATGCTCGACCGCCTGCGCGAGATCGAGAAGCAGCTCGGCGTGTTCCCGCAGGTCGTGCGCACGGCCGCCGTCGGCACGGGCGTGATCGCAGTCGACGACGGCGTCGATTCTGGCGAGCTCACCAAGGTGCTGCCCGGCACGTTCACCGCCCCGACCGTCACCCCGGCCGCCGACAACGCGACGCGCCTGCGCGCTCGCACCCGCCGCAGCGCGATCAAGGGCGGCTGGCTGCTGCTGCTCGTGCTGTTGCTGGCGACCGCTTCCGGCGGCGCCGGCTGGTGGTTCGGCTCGGGTCCCGGCTCACTCATCGCGGTGCCGAGCATCTCGGGTGGGACCTACGACGAGGCGGCCGCTGAGCTTTCAGCCCTGTCGCTCCGAGCCGCGCCCGGCGAGGATTACAGCCTCGAGGTGCCGCAGGGCGAGGTCATCGGCACCGACCCCGGAGCGGGTACCCGCGTCGAGAAGGACAGCTCGGTCGAGGTGATCGTCTCGCTGGGCCCGGCATCGGCCGACCTGCCCAAGATGCAGGGCATGACTGAGGACGAGGCCACGCAGGCCCTCGCCGACGTCAATATCGAAGTCGTCGATCGGCCCACCTACTTCACCGACTTCGACGACGGCATCGTCGTGCGCGTGTATGTGACGCAGGCCGAAGGGGAAGAGCCGGTTCAGTGCACCGAGGGCTGCACCGTGCTGCAGGGCTCGACCGCGCAGTTGCGCCTGTCACTCGGCCCCGTCCCCGACGTCGTCGGTGAGTCCGTCGACAGTGCGACGAGCACGCTCGAGGGTGTCGACCTGGTGGTCGCCACCACCGAGGAGTACAGCAGCGAGGTCGAGCAGGGCCGCGTCATCCGCATGCTCGAACGCGACGGCGGCGGCAACTTCCGCCCGGGCGACACCGTCACCCTCGTGATCTCCAAAGGGCCGCAGCTCTTCGAGATCCCGAACGTCGTCGGCATGACCCGCGACGAAGCGAAGGCAACGCTCGATGGTGCTGGCTTCGCATTCTCTTACGCGCCGTTCTGGGACGCACTCCTCGATGAGTTCACCGAGGTGACGGGCCAGAACCCAGGCGGCGGCGACTGGCAGCCCCACGGCACGACGGTGAATATCGAGATCACCGGATCGCTCTGACCGGTCTCGATACACCGCGGCGTTGCCGCGGCACTCGACCACCGGGATCCGCCGCGGGACGTCTCCGGCGGTTGCGTGTCCGCGCGCAGCGCGGGTGTATCGAAACCCCCGGCGCGGGGCGTCAGAGCTTTTCGAGCTCTTCGGCGACGAGGAATGCGAGCTCGAGGCTCTGCATGTGGTTCAGCCGCGGGTCGCAGAGGCTCTCGTAGCGGGTCGCGAGGGTGTTCTCGTCGATCTGCTCCGAGCCGCCCAGACACTCCGTGACGTCGTCTCCGGTCAGCTCGACGTGGATGCCGCCGGGGAACGTGCCGACGGCGCGGTGGGCCTCGAAGAAGCCGCGCACCTCGTCGACGACGTCGTCGAAACGACGGGTCTTGTAGCCGTTGGGCGTCGTGATGCCGTTGCCGTGCATGGGGTCGGTGACCCACAGCGGCGTCGCGCCGGCATCCTTCACGGCCTGCAGCAGCGGCGGCAGTGCGTCGCGGATCTTGCCGGCACCCATGCGCGTGATGAACGTCAGGCGGCCGGGCTCGCGCTCGGGGTCGAGCTTGTCGATCAGCGCCAGCGCCGTCTCGGGCGTCGTGGACGGACCGAGCTTCACCCCGATGGGGTTGCGGATCTTCGAGAAGTAGTCGACGTGCGCACCGTCGAGCTCGCGGGTGCGCTCCCCGATCCACAGGAAGTGCGCCGACGTGTTGTACGGCGTGGCCGTGCGCGAGTCGATGCGCGTCATCGGGCGCTCATAGTCCATGAGCAGACCCTCGTGGCCGGTGTAGAACTCGACGCCGCGCAGCTCGTCGAAGTTGGCGCCGGCGGCCTCCATGAACTTGATGGCCCGGTCGATCTCGGTCGCGAGGCGCTCGTAGCGGGCGTTGGCGGGGTTGCCCGCGAAGCCCTTGTTCCACGAGTGCACCTCGCGCAGGTCGGCGAACCCACCCTGCGTGAACGCACGGATGAGGTTCAGCGTCGACGCCGCGGTGTGGTACCCCTTCAGCAGGCGCTGCGGGTCGGCCGCGCGCGACGCTTCGGTGAAGTCGTAGCCGTTGACGATGTCGCCGCGGTACGCCGGCAGCGTCACGTCGCCACGCGTCTCCGTGTCGGACGAACGGGGCTTGGCGAACTGGCCCGCCATGCGGCCCATCTTCACGACCGGCATCGACGCGCCATAGGTCAGGACGACCGCCATCTGCAGCACCGTCTTGATGCGGTTGCGGATCTGCTCGGCGGTGGCGCCGGCGAACGTCTCGGCGCAGTCGCCGCCCTGCAGCAGGAACGCGTTGCCGCTCGCGGCACGGGCCAGGCGGTCGCGCAGCATGTCGACCTCGCCGGCGAAGACCAGCGGCGGCAGCGAGGCGATCTCAGAGGAGACAGCCGCTACGGCGTCGAGGTCGGTCCAGGAGGGCTGCTGCTTGATGGGAAGCGCACGCCACGAATCGAGGTCGAGAGGGGTCGGCACCCGGCAAGTCTAGTCGCGCGAACCGATGCCCCGGACCGGATGACGGCGACTCAAGCGGGCTTGCGGTCCTTGACGGTCGACGCGTACACGTCGTCGTACTCCTGCTCCCCCAGACGCTGCAGGGCGACCATGATCTCGTCGGTGACCGAGCGCAGGATGTAGCGGTCGCCTTCCATGCCCTGAAAGCGCGAGAAGTCGAGCGGTTCGCCGATGACCATGCCGACCCTGCCGACCCGCGGGATGCTGCGGCCGATGGGCATGATCTTGCCGGTGTCGACCATCACGACGGGGATGACGGGCACGTGCGCCTCGAGCGCCATGCGCGCGAGCCCCGTGCGTCCGCGGTACAGCTTGCCGTCGGGGCTGCGGGTGCCCTCGGGGTAGATGCCGAGCAGGTCACCGCGGCCGAGCACCTGCAGACCGGTGTTCAGCGACGCCTCCGATGCCCTGCCCCCGGTGCGGTCGATCGGAATCTGGCCCGTCGCCTTCATGAAGACTCGCGTCGCCCAGCCCTTGATGCCCGTGCCCGTGAAGTAGTCGCTCTTGGCGAGGAACGACATCGGGCGGTCGATCATCAGCGGCAGGAAGATGGAGTCGCTCACCGACAGATGGTTGGATGCCAGGATCGCGGCCCCGGTCGCGGGCACGTTGTTTCGCCCCACGATCCAGGGCCGGAAGATCGCCTTCAGGACGGGCCCGATGACGATGTACTTCATGATCCAGTAGAACATCGTCAGACGCGTCCTCCGGCGAGGTCGGCGACGCCGATGAGCCCGGCATCGTTGACGAGCTCGGCGATGGCGAAGGTCGCCACAGGACGCTCGCCATAGCCGGGGACCGACGTCGAGTAGGCCGCCTTGACGGGATCGAGCAGGCGATCGCCGAGGGCAGCGACACCGCCGCCGATGACGAACAGTTCGGGGTCGAGGATCGCCTGGAACTCACCGCACGATTCACCGAGCGCGGTGGCGACCTTGCCGAGCGCTTCGAGCGCGCCCGGGTCATCGGCCAGCACGAGCTGAGAGATGGCGGGGCCGTGGATGCGACCGTCTTCGCTTCGGGCGGCATCCAGTGCGGCACCGATGCCGCCGGTCGCGGCGATCTGCTCGGCTTCGACCTGCAGGGCCCGGCCCGACGCGTACTGCTCGAGGCAGCCGTACTGTCCGCAGCCGCAGCGACGGCCGCCGCGCACGAACCGGATGTGCCCGAGTTCAGCGCCGATGCCGTTGCCGCCGACGAGCAGTTCACCGTCGGTGACGACGGCTCCCCCGACACCCGTGCCGAGGGTCAGCATGACCATGTTGCGCGAACCGCGTCCTGCGCCGAAGCGGTACTCGGCCCATCCCGCCGCGTTCGCGTCGTTCTCGAGCGTCACGGGGCGACCGATGCGACGTTCGAGTTCGTCGCGCAGCGGTTCGTTGGTCCAGTCGATGTTCGGCGCGTGCAGGATGACGGCGCGGGCGGCGTCGATGAAGCCGGCCGCGGCGACACCGACGGCGTGCACCTCGTGGCGCGACGCCAGGTCGGCGACCATGGCTGCGACGGTGTCGGCGAGCTCGCTCGCATCGGTGGGCGTCGCCACCCGTGTCTGTTCGACGATGGTTCCGTCTTCGGCGACGACGCCGCCTGCGATCTTGGTTCCACCGATGTCGATTCCGACGTTGAGCACGCCACTCCCCTCAGCTGCGCACGGCACGCAGGCATCGGTGAAGTCTATTGCGCGGGACGGGTGCGTCGCAGAACTGTGGACTCGGTTCCGCATCGGTCTACACTCGATCCCAACCCGTCAATCCCGACGCCGCACCGGTACCGAAGGAGTTGCCGCCCATGAGCGCCGCCCAGTTCGAAGTCCCCGCGATCGTTCCCGCCGACCCGGAGGCGAACGTGACCGACCTCCTCGTCGAGCGCGTGAAAGCGACGCCCTCCCTCGCCCTGTTCGGTGTGCCCGACGGCGACGGCTGGCGCGACATCACCGCCGCCGACTTCCAGACCGAAGTGATCGCCCTCGCGAAGGGCTTCGCGGCCGCCGGCATCGAGCCCGGCGACAAGGTCGCCTTCATCGCCCGCACGACCTACGACTGGACCCTCGTCGACTTCGCCCTCTTCTTCGCGGGCGCTGTCATGGTGCCGGTGTACGAGACGAGCTCCGCGTCGCAGATCCACTGGATCCTGTCGGACTCGGGCGCGATCGCCGTCATCTCCGAATCGGCGGAGCATGCCGCCCGCGTCGACGAAGTGCGTGGCGAACTGCCGCTCATCCGCGAGGCCTGGACGATGCAGTCGGGCGACCTCGACGCACTGCGTGCCAAGGGCGCCGACGTCACCGACGAAGAGATCGAGCGTCGCCGCAACATCGCGGTGGGCTCGGACATCGCCACCCTCATCTACACGTCCGGCTCGACCGGACGCCCGAAGGGATGCGTGCTCACGCACAGCAACTTCGTCGAGCTCTCCCGCAACTCCGCGAAGGCGCTCGACGAGGTCGTGAGCATGCCGGGTGCCTCGACTCTGCTGTTCATCACGACGGCGCACGTGTTCGCCCGCTTCATCTCGATCCTCGCCATCCACGCGGGTGTGCGCACCGGCCACCAGCCCGACACGAAGCAGCTGCTGCCCGCACTCGGCTCGTTCAAGCCCACGTTCCTGCTCGCCGTCCCGCGCGTGTTCGAAAAGGTCTACAACTCCGCCGAGCAGAAGGCTGAAGCGGGCGGCAAGGGCAAGATCTTCCGCGCCGCCGCCGCAACGGCGATCGAGCACTCGAAGGCGCTCGAAGAGGGCACGAAGCCTGGATTCCTCACGAACCTGAAGTTCAAGGTGTTCGACAAGCTCGTCTACAGCAAGCTGCGCGAGGCCATGGGCGGCAACGTCCGCTACGCGGTCTCGGGCTCGGCACCGCTCGGCGCACGCCTCGGCCACTTCTTCCACAGCCTCGGCGTCGTCATCCTCGAGGGCTACGGCCTGACCGAGACGACCGCTCCCGCAACGGTGAACCTCGCCAACAAGTCGAAGATCGGCACCGTCGGCCCCGCGCTCCCGGGTGTCGGTCTGCGCCTGGCCGATGACGGCGAGATCGAGGTCAAGGGCATCAACGTCTTCAAGGAGTACTGGAAGAACCCCGAGGCCACCGCCGAGGCCTTCCACGACGGCTGGTTCAAGACCGGCGACATCGGCTCGTTCGACGCCGAGGGCTTCTTGACCATCACGGGTCGCAAGAAGGAGATCATCGTCACGGCGGGCGGCAAGAACGTCGCACCCGCGGCGCTCGAAGACCCCATCCGCGCCAACCCGATCGTCGGTCAGGTCGTCGTCGTCGGCGACCAGAAGCCGTTCATCTCCGCACTCGTCACCCTCGACCCCGAGATGCTCCCGACGTGGCTGGCCAACAACGGCCTGCCCGAGAACATGTCGCTGACCGACGCGGCGAACAACGACAAGGTGCGCGCCGAGGTGCAGACCGCCGTCGACCGCGCCAACAAGGGCGTCTCGCGCGCCGAGTCGATCCGCAAGTTCACGATCCTCGACACGGAGTGGACCGAGGCCAGCGGCCACCTCACCCCGAAGATGAGCATCAAGCGCAACATCATCCTGAAGGACTTCCAGGGCGCGATCGACGAGATCTACGACGTACCGGTCTCGACCACCAACGTCGCCCTCGGCGGCTAGGTTTCGATACACCGCGGCTGCGCCGCGGCACTCAACCACCGAGGTCAGTCGCTTCCGGTGGTCGAGTGCCCGCGCGCAGCGCGGGTGTATCGAGACCCGCGGGTGTATCGAGACCCGTCAGAACCAGTCCGACTCGCGCACTTCACGCATCGCGACGCGGCGCTCTTCGGGCGTGAGTCGCTGCAGATAGACCATGCCGTCGAGGTGGTCGGTCTCATGCTGCAGCGCCTGGGCGAACAGCCCATCGCCTTCGAGCACGACCTCCTGGCCGTCGAGGTCGACGCCGACGACCTTCGCGTGCGGATGCCGCACAGCGTCGTGCCAGAGCCCGGGAACCGACAGGCATCCCTCACCCGTGGGCATCGCCTCGCCCGAGACCTCGACGAGCACGGGATTGAGCACGTAGCCGATCTCGCCGTCGACGTTGTAGCTGAACGCGCGCAGCCCGACACCGATCTGCGGCGCCGCGACGCCGGCACGCCCGGGTTCTGCGACCGTGTCGAGCAGGTCGCGCACGAGCGCTCGGATGCCGTCGTCGATGGTCTCGATGGGTGCGCTCGGCGCACGAAGCACCGGGTCGCCGTACAGGCGAATGGGGCGGACCGGCATCAGGCGACCGGGTTCAGGGCGCGCAGGCCTTCGACCACCGTCGCGGCGAGCTCGCGCGCTGCCTGACGGGTCTCGGGCTGGAGGTCGCGGAACGAGACTGCCGAGCCCGCGGCGATGTGCGCGTCGTACGGCACGCGCACAACGGCACGAACGCGCGTCGTGAAATGCGCCTCCAGCTCGCTCGCGCGCACCAACTGTGCGCCGGGGCGGGACGTGTTGAGTACGACGATCGCGCCGCGTACCTGCTCGGCGAAGCCGTTGGACTCCAGCCACGTCAGGGTCTCGGACGCGAGGCGCGCCTCGTCGACGCTCAGCCCTGCGACGATGATGAGCTGGTCGGCGGCCTCGAGCGTCGCCCCCATCACCGAGTGCACGATGCCGGTGCCGGTGTCGGTGAGCACGACGGAGTAATAGTGGGCCGCGATCTCGGCGACGCGTCGGTAGTCGTCGTCGCTGAAGGCCTCGGACACGTGCGGGTCACTGTCGGACGCGAGCACGTCCAAGCGCGTTTCGTCGCGCGCGACGATCGCCGAGATGTCGTTGAACCCGCGGATGCGGTCTGCAGAGCGCACCAGGTCACGGACGGTCTTGCCGCTGGAGCGCCCGACGCGCTCCGACAGCGTGCCGCGATCGGGATTGGCATCCATCGCGATGACACGGTCGTCGCGCGCATCGGCGAGGGCCATGCCGAGCAGTGTCGTGACCGTCGTCTTGCCGACGCCGCCCTTGCGGGAGAGCACCGGCACGAACTTCGCGCCACCGTGCAGCGGCGCCGCGATGCGCCGATCGAGGTCCTTGCGGGCGCGCGCCCGCTTGCCGTCGCCGAGGTTGATGCGGTGACCCGAGATCGTGTACAGGAAGTGCTGGAACGGTCCCTCCGGCTCGGGGCGCACGACGCGGGCGGGGTCGAGCAGGCGGTCGGCCGTCAGCAGGTCGCTGGTCTCTCGGTCAGCCTCGAAATCACCGAGCCGACGCGAGTGCAGCGGCACCTCGGAGGTGCGCGGACGAACCCGCTCGTGCGGGATGGCGACGGCCGTCGTCTCGGTCGCCGCAGGCTCGGCGGGCACCCGTGCGGGCGCGGGATCGGGCGCCGGCTCGGGCTCGACGTCGACGACGTCTCCGGCCGCTTCGCCCGCGGCAAGAGCCCGCGAGGCCTCCTCGAACGCGTCGGCGTCGATCGCCTCGCCCTCGGCGACGTCGTCGACATAGTCGTCGTCTTCGTCGTGCAGCACGGGCAGGGCGACATCGACCTGCGCTGTCGAGCCGTCGACGATGCCGATGCCCGTCGTATCGATGCTGCCGGCGCTGTCGAGCACCCCGTTCTCGAGGTCGTCGTCTGCGTTCTCGTTGCGGTCGGACATCACTGCACTCACTCCACGTCTGTCTCGGACTCGCGCTGGCGCGGCCCCAGTTCGTCGCGGCCCAGCGGTTCCCGGATGGGAGTCCGACGCTCCAGACTACTCGGCGGGTCGAATGACCAGCAAAAGGTCACCGGCTTCCACCGGAGCCGTCCCGCTGATCACCAGCCGCTCCACGACGCCGTCGACGGGTGCGGTGATCGCCGCCTCCATCTTCATGGCTTCGATCGACGCGACCGGCTGACCCGCCTTGACCTTGTCGCCCTCGGCAGCCTTGAGCGTCACCGCGCCCGAGAACGGCGCCGCGACCTGCCCCGGCTTCGACGTGTCGGCCTTCTCCGCCGCCTTCGTCTCCACCGCGATGCTGCGGTCTCGCACGAAGACCGGGCGCAACTGTCCGTTGAGCGTGGTCATGACGGTGCGGATGCCCTTCGCATCCGCCTCGCCGATGGCTTCGAGACCGACGTAGAGCTGCACGCCGGGATCGATCTCGGCGACGTGCTCCTCCCCCGGCTTGAGCCCGTAGAGGTAGTCGGGCGTGCCGAGCGTCGACAGGTCGCCGTACGTCGCGCGCGTCTTCTCGAACTCTCGCGCCGGTGCCGGGAACATGAGCCGGTTCAGCGTTTGACGGCGCGAAGCCGCGTCGCCGGCGAGCCCGGTGCGCTCGTCGTCGGTCAGCGGCGGGATGTCGATCGAGACCGAACGACCCGCGAGCACCTTGCTGCGGAACGGCTCCGGCCAGCCGCCCGGCAGGTCGCCCAGCTCGCCCGCCATGAATCCCACGACCGAGTCTGGGATGTCGTAGTTCTGCGGGTTCTGTTCGAAATCGGCAGGGTCGGCTCGCACCGCGACGAGCGCGAGGGCGAGGTCGCCGACGACTTTCGAGGACGGCGTGACCTTCGGGATGCGACCGAGGATGCGGTCGGCCGCGGCGTACATGTCTTCGATGAGCTCGAAGTCGTCCGCAAGGCCCAGCGCGATCGCCTGCTGGCGCAGGTTCGACAGCTGCCCGCCGGGGATCTCGTGGTGGTACACGCGCCCGGTCGGCGCGGGAAGACCCGACTCGAAGGGACGGTACAGCTGGCGCACGCCCTCCCAGTACGGCTCGAGGTCGCTGACGGACTGCAGGTCGAGCCCCGTGTCGCGATCGGTGTGCGCGAGGGCAGCCACCAGCGCCGTCAGGGACGGCTGGCTGGTGGTGCCCGACATCGGCGCGGCTGCGGCGTCGACGGCATCCACACCGGCGGCACTCGCGGCGAGCAGCGTCGCGAGCTGGCCGCCTGCGGTGTCGTGCGTGTGCAGGTGCACCGGCAGGTCGAAGTTCTCACGCAGGGCCGTGACGAGCTTCGCGGCCGCTGCGGGACGCACGAGGCCCGCCATGTCCTTGATGGCGAGAATGTGGGCCCCCGCCTCGACGATCTGCTCGGCCATGCGCAGGTAGTAGTCGAGCGTGTACAGCTGCTCGTTCGGGTCGAGCAGATCCGACGTGTAGCACATGGCCACTTCGGCGACCGAGGTGCCGGTCGCGCGCACCGCGTCGATCGCGGGACGCATCTGCGAGACGTCGTTGAGCGCGTCGAAGATGCGGAAGATGTCGACACCGGTGGCTGCAGCTTCGGTGACGAACGCGTCGGTCACCTCGACGGGGCGCGGCGTGTAGCCCACGGTGTTGCGGCCGCGCAGGAGCATCTGGATCGGGATGTTCGGCATCGCCGTCCGCAGGGCTGCGAGACGCTCCCACGGGTCTTCGGCCAGGAACCGCAGCGCCACGTCGTAGGTCGCACCGCCCCATGCCTCGACCGAGAGCAGCTGCGGCGTCATGCGTGAGACGTGCGGACCGACGCGGACGAGGTCACGCGTGCGCACGCGGGTCGCGAGCAGCGACTGATGGGCGTCGCGGTAGGTCGTTTCGGTGACGGCGAGTGCCGACTGCTCACGCAGCGACTTCGCGAACCCCTCGGGGCCCAGTTCGCGCAGGCGGGCGAGGGCGCCTGCGGGAGGCTCCGCCGCCAAGTCGATCGCCGGCAGCTTGCTGCCCGGCGACACCGACAGCGGCTTCTCGCCGTAGGGGCGGTTCACCGTGACGTCGGCGAGCCAGTTGAGCAGCTTGGTCGCCCGGTCACGCGACGGGTGGCTCGTGAGCAGTTCTGGGCGCTCGTCGATGAACGACGTGCTCACATCGCCGGCGCCGAACGCGTCGTCGTCGAGCACGGCGCGCAGGAACGGGATGTTGGTCGAGACGCCGCGGATGCGGAACTCGGCCAGGGCACGGCGCGCGCGCG
This sequence comes from Microbacterium sp. bgisy189, assembly GCF_057707225.1. NCBI lineage: Bacteria > Bacillati > Actinomycetota > Actinomycetes > Micrococcales > Microbacteriaceae > Microbacterium > Microbacterium sp. bgisy189. The sequence continues at coordinate 117,652 of NZ_JBYIPT010000006.1, forward strand.
CGACCGCGGCCGGGAAGTCGCGACCGCGGCACGTGAGCTTGGCGAGCATCGAATCGAAGTGCGGGCTGATCTGCGAGCCGGCCGCTGTCGTGCCGCCGTCGAGACGGATGCCGGCGCCGCCGGGCGACCGGTACGTCGTGATGCGCCCGGTGTCGGGTCGGAAGCCCTGCGAGGGGTCCTCGGTGGTGATGCGGCACTGCAGGGCGGCGCCGCGCAGGTGGATGTCCTCCTGGCGCAGGCCGAGCTCGTCGAGCGTGGCGCCGGCGGCGATCCGCATCTGCGACTGCACGAGGTCGACGTCGGTGACCTCCTCGGTGACCGTGTGCTCCACCTGGATGCGGGGGTTCATCTCAATGAACACGACCTCGCCGGTGCGTGGCCCAGCGGTCTCGAGCAAGAACTCGACCGTGCCGGCGTTCTCGTAGCCGATCGACTCGGCGAACGCCACCGCGTGCCGGTGAAGCGCCTTGCGGACCTCGTCGTCGAGGTTCGGTGCCGGAGCGATCTCAATCACCTTCTGGTGGCGTCGCTGCACCGAACAGTCGCGCTCGAACAGGTGCACCGTGTGGCCCGTCTTGTCGGCGAGGATCTGCACCTCGACGTGCCGCGGCCGCTGCACAGCCTGCTCGAGGAACACGCGCGCGTCACCGAACGCGCTGCCGGCCTCGCGCATCGCCTCGGCCAGCGCGGGCGCGAGCTCTGCCGGCGTCTCGACACGTCGCATGCCTCGGCCGCCACCGCCGGCGACGGCCTTCACGAAGATGGGGAACCCGATGTCGTCGGCTTGTCCGATGAGGGCGTCGACGTCGTCGGATGCCGGCGTTGAGCGCAGCACCGGAACGCCGGCCGCGATGGCGTGCTCCTTCGCTGTGACCTTATTACCCGCCATCTCGAGTGCGCGAGCGGGCGGGCCGATGAAGGTGATGCCCGCCGCCGCGGCCTGGGCGGCGAGGTCAGGATTCTCGGAGAGGAACCCGTACCCGGGGTAGATGGCATCCGCCCCGGATTCCTTCGCGACCCGCACGATCTCGGCGACGTCGAGGTAGGCCCGAACCGGGTGCCCCTTCTCGCCGATCTCGTAGGCTTCGTCGGCCTTCTGCCGGTGCAGCGAGCCGCGGTCCTCGAACGGGTACACCGCGACGGTTCGCGCACCGAGCTCATAGGCGGCTCGGAAGGCGCGGATTGCGATCTCGCCGCGGTTCGCGACCAGGATCTTGCGGAACATGCTCACCTCTCGGATTCGGGTGACGGCGTGCGTCCTCGACACTGCAAGTGGGACACCGCGAGTGCCTGAGTGTCCTCTCAGCCTAGGGGACGGTAACGTAGTGCCTCGTGCACGTACTCTCGGTCAGCTCTCTGAAGGGCGGTGTCGGCAAGACGACCGTCACTCTGGGCCTCGCCTCCGCGGCGTTCTCCCGTGGAGTGCGGACACTCGTCGTCGACCTCGACCCGCAGTCCGACGTGTCGACGGGCATGGACATCCAAGTTGCCGGTCGCCTCAACATCGCCGACGTGCTGGCGAATCCGAAGGAGAAGGTCGTCCGTCAGGCGATCACCTCCAGCGGGTGGGCGAAGGTCCACCCCGGCACGATCGACGTGCTGATCGGCAGCCCGTCCGCCATCAATTTCGACGGCCCGCACCCGAGCGTGCGCGACGTCTGGAAGCTCGAAGAGGCACTCGCGACGATCGAGTCCGAGTACGACCTTGTGCTCATCGACTGCGCCCCGTCACTGAACGCCCTCACGCGCACCGCGTGGGCGGCATCCGACCGTGTCGTCGTCGTCACCGAACCGGGACTGTTCTCGGTCGCGGCCGCGGACCGCGCGCTGCGCGCGATCGAGGAGATCCGCCGAGGCCTCTCCCCCCGCCTGCAGCCGCTGGGCATCGTCGTGAACCGCGTGCGCCCGCAGTCGATCGAGCACCAGTTCCGCATCAAGGAACTGCGCGACATGTTCGGCCCGCTCGTGCTGTCGCCGCAGCTGCCGGAGCGCACGTCGCTGCAGCAGGCGCAGGGCGCTGCCAAGCCGCTGCACATCTGGCCCGGAGACTCCGCTCAGGAGCTCGCGCGCGACTTCGACGCGCTGCTGGATCGCATCATGCGCACCGGCCGCATCCCGGTCGCCGGCGAAGCCCGCGCCTGACCCCGGTGGGCGAGTGCCGCGGCGAAGCCGCGGTGTATCGAGGCCCGAGCCTCAGGCGGTGCGCGCGGCGCGGCGAGCGGCCAGCTCGTCCATGGCGTCGGGCGCCTGCGCGTCGAACTCGACGAGGGTCGTCTCGACCTCGCGCAGCACCTTGCCGACGGCGATGCCGAACACGCCCTGCCCACGGCTGACCAGGTCGATGACCTCATCGTTCGACGTGCACAGGTAGACCGACGCACCATCGCTCATGAGCGTCGTGCCGGCGAGATCGCGGATGCCGGAGGCGCGCAGCTGCTCGACGGCGACACGGATCTGCTGCAACGAGATTCCGGTGTCGAGCAGACGCTTCACGAGCTTCAGCACGAGGATGTCGCGGAATCCGTAGAGACGCTGCGATCCTGAACCGCTCGCCCCGCGAACGGTCGGCTCGACCAACTCGGTGCGTGCCCAGTAGTCGAGCTGGCGGTAGGTGATGCCTGCCGCTCGTGCCGCTTCGGCACCGCGGTAGCCCACCTCGTCGTCGCGCTGCGGAAGCCCGTCCGTGAACAGGAGCGCCTCAGAGAACTGCGGGTCGCCTTGAGCGTCCTGCGCCGTCATCTTCGCCTCCTGCATGTGAGATCGGGTCCTTCCAACGCTAGAGCAGTCGGAGACCTCCGGCAACGACATCGGCTCGTGCGGTGTCGGCGTGTCGCGTCGCACCGGCATCGAGCCGGCCGAGATCAGGGGGCCAACCGCTCCAAAGCCGCCTGCACGAAGCCCGCGCGCAGTTCGTCGACGCGACGGGAGAGCTCGCCGGCGATCTCGCCTGCGCGGCCGCGAGCGCCCGAGTCGGTGCGACGCAGCAGCGGCGCCAGGGCGCTTTCGATCAGCGCCATCTCGCGCTCGACCGCCTGGCGAACGCCGCGCAGGTGGCGCGGCTGGATGCCATGGGCATCGAGCGCCGCGAGCGAACGCAGCATCGCGAGCGCACGCTCGTCGTATGTCTCGGCTGCGGGCAGCAGGCCCGCCGAGACGGCATCGCCCAGCAGCGACGGCTTCGCGTCAGCGGCCTTGGTGAGCTCGTCACGGCGATACCGTCGCACGGTCTGCACGATCGACGTCGGCACAGCCGCCGCCGACGCGCCGTCGGCGCCGTGCTCGTCGAGGTACTCGCGGATGCGCGCGAGCGGCAGGTAGTGGTCGCGCTGCAGGGTGAGCGCGGTGCGCACCCGTGCGACGTCGGCCGAGGAGAACTTTCGGTAGCCCGACTCCGTGCGCATCGGCGTCACGATGCCCTGCACCTCGAGAAAGCGCAGCTTGCTGGAGGTCAGCGAGGGGAACTCGGGCGTCAGGCGCGCCAAGACCTGACCGATGCTCAGGTAACCCGCGGCCGACGAGCGACCACGGGGTGATGCCGCGGGCGTCACGCGCCGGTCACCTGGTTGCGGTCGAGGGGCGAGACGAAGAAGTTCAGACGGAACTTGCCGATGCGCACCTCGGCACCGTCGACGAGCACGGCGCGGTCGACCCGCTCGCCGTTGACATACGTGCCGTTGAGTGAGCGCTGATCGACCATTTCGAAGACGTTGCCGGTGCGGGTGATCTCTGCGTGTCGGCGCGAGACCGTCACATCGTCGAAGAAGATGTCGGCTTCGGGGTGACGGCCGACGGTCGTCACATCGGTGTCGAGCAGGTAGCGCGCGCCCGCCGTGGGCCCGGAGCGGACCAGCAACAGCGCCGATCGCGTCGGCAGGGCTGAAATCGCCTCCGCCTCGACTGCGCTCAGTTCGCTCCCGAACGGGACGAACGACAGGTCGGAGTCGTGCCCGAACGTCTGTGTCGTATCCGGACGGACCTCGCCGTCACGTCGACCGTTGTCCTCCACTGTGGCCTCCTCCCACATCACCCTAACTGATCGAACCGGCCCGACGACATCGCAATCGGAACCCGGCGGCGGCGACTTCTGTGACCCTGTGTGTCGACGAGATCGCGGTGTCGGCATCGGCTCGCCTAGCCTGGCGCTGTTCGTCCGAAACCGACAGGAGCACACCGTGTCCACGCCGCAGAATCGCCTCACGCCCGCACCGGTGCGTCAGGACGCGCTCTGCATGTGCGTGCACGGCAGCGCGTGCTCGTCGTTCGCACCCGGACACGCCGTGCACCTCATCCAGGCGCGGCTGATCGCTGCGACGCCCTCCGAGTGGGTCGACGCGATCGCGACGCCCGGACACGACGGCTCGCTCGAACTGCACACGCTCGACGGTGACCGCATCCACGTCTGGAACGGCGCGGCCGCCGCGCACGTCGCCGCAGGTGAGCCGGTCGCGTACCACCCGCGCTATCACGCGGTCTCGGTCGGCACGCGCACCTTCAACGTCGCCGTCATCGACTGACGACCACCGCGCTCGCGCGTCAGGCCGCAGCCATCGCGCCCTTCATGGCCATGCACGCGTCGATGCACGCCTGACAGGCGTCTGCGCACATCTTGCACACGGGGCTCATGTCGGCGTGCGACGCACACGCGTCCATGCACATGCGACACATCTCGATGCAGGCGTCGAGCATCGCCGTCATCGCGGTCATCGTCATGCCCTGCATCCGCATCATGGTGCGCATCATGGCGTGGCACATGTCGGCGCAGTTCATGCACGCCGGGGCGCAGTCCATACCGTGACCGTCCATCATCTGCACAGAGCAGATCGTGCACGCCTGCTCGCACGCGGCACACGCGTCCATGCAGGCCTGCATGGTCTGCATCATCGCCTCGTCCATCGCCGGCATGCCGTCCATCACCGTCATGTCCTTCGACATGGCGTTCATCATCATGGCGTCCATCGCGTGACCTTCTTCCGCAGTCGGTGACGGGCGGGTCGCCCGCGTGTCGCCATGCTAGGCCTCGGGCGGCCGTTGCGACAGGCCTCGGTAGGCTGGATCGGGTGATGTCATCAGGAATTCACACGCGCCGCCGAGGCGTGCTGGCCTCCCTTGCCGTGCTGCTCGTCGCAGGCTTCGTCTCGGTCTCGACACCGGCGTTCGCACACGATGAGCTGATCGGGACGGACCCTGCCGCCGACAGCACGGTCGCCGAGACGCCGAGCGAGATCGTGCTGACCTTCAGCGGCATCCTGCTGGACGACGAGGGCAGCACGGTCGTGCAGGTCGTCGACGCGGCGTGCGCCGATGTCACCGACGGTGAACCCGTGGTCGACGGTGTGCGGGTGACACAGGCGCTCACGGCCGCCGCCGACGGCCCCGTCACCGTCACGTGGCGCGTGGTCTCGAGCGACGGCCACCCCATCTCGGAGTCGTACTCCTTCACGATCGGTGACGAGCCTGACGCGACACCGTGCGCGCAAGAAGAAGCGGCCACGGACGGCGCGGGCGGCGCGTTCGATCCGACGCTGCTGCTCGTGCTCGGCGGCGTGGTCCTGCTGGCCGCGGTCATCGTCGCGATCGTCGTCTTCACCGGACGGAACCGGGCCCCCGACGAGGACTAGGCTGGAGGCATGCCTCACTACGACGTCGTCATCCTCGGTGCCGGCCCCGGCGGCTATGTCGCGGCTGTCCGTTCCGCACAGCTGGGTCTGTCCACCGCCATCATCGAAGAGAAGTACTGGGGCGGTGTCTGCCTCAACGTCGGCTGCATCCCCTCCAAGGCGCTGCTCAAGAATGCTGACCTGGCGCACACCTTCAACCACAAGGCGGAGCTGTTCGGCATCCGCGGTGACGTGCAGTTCGACTTCGGCGCGGCGTTCGACCGCAGCCGCAAGGTCGCCGACACCCACGTCAAGGGCATCCACTTCTTGATGAAGAAGAACAAGGTGACCGAATACGAGGGTCGTGGCACCTTCACCGGCCCGAAGGCGATCACCGTCGCCAAGGCCGACGGCTCGAGCGAAGAGGTCACCTTCGACAACGCGATCATCGCGACCGGCTCCACCGTGCGCCTGCTGCCCGGCGTCGAGCTGAGCGAGAACGTCGTCACCTACGAGGAGCAGATCCTCACCCGCGACCTGCCCGAATCGATCGTCATCGTCGGCGCCGGCGCCATCGGCATGGAGTTCGGCTTCGTGCTGAGCAACTACGGCGTCAAGGTCACCATCATCGAGTTCCTCGACCGTGCCCTCCCCAACGAGGACCCCGACGTGTCGAAGGAGATCGCCCGCCAGTACAAGAAGTATGGCGTCGAGATCCTCACCGGCACCAAGGTCGAGCAGGTCATCGACTCGGGCGAGAAGGTCACCGTCAACTACTCGAACAACGCGAGCGGCGAAAAGGGATCGATCGAGGCCGACAAGGTGCTCATGTCGATCGGCTTCGCCCCGCGCGTCGAAGGCTTCGGCCTCGAGGCGACCGGCGTGAAGCTCACCGACCGCGGCGCCATCGAGATCGACGACCACATGCGGACGAACGTCGAGGGCATCTACGCCATCGGCGACGTGACCGCGAAGCTGCAGCTGGCGCACGTCGCAGAGGCGCAGGCCGTCGTCGCCGCCGAGACCATCGGCAAGGCCGAGACCCAGACGCTGGGCGACTACCGCATGATGCCCCGCGCCACCTTCTGCTCGCCGCAGGTCGCCTCGTTCGGCCTCACCGAGCAGCAGGCGATCGACGAGGGCCACGAGATCAAGGTCGCGAAGTTCCCCTTCAGCGCCAACGGCAAGGCCAACGGCCTGGGCGAGCCGGTCGGCTTCGTCAAGGTCATCGCCGACGCCGAGCACCTCGAGCTGCTGGGCGCCCACATGATCGGCCCCGACGTGTCGGAACTGCTGCCCGAGCTGACCCTCGCGCAGAAGTGGGACCTCACCGCACTCGAGGCCGCCCGCAACGTGCACACCCACCCGACGCTGTCGGAGGCGCTGCAGGAGGCCTTCCACGGCCTCGCGGGACACATGATCAATATGTGAGTTTCCGCTACCCTGGACCACACTGCTGACGCCGCCCCGAACGAAGCCGGGGGCGGCGTCAGTGCGTTGTGGGTGCGTTTCGTCTCGCTGCGCTCGCTCAACGACCGGTCGTTGAGCGAGCGAGCGGAGCGAGCGAGACGAAACGCAGGCTACCGGCCGAGGGCGCGGGCGAGCTTCGAACCGGATGCCGCGGGGCGGCCGCCGGCGGATGCCACGAGCTCGTCGGCAGCGGCGAAAAGGGCAGCGCGGGACGCATCGTCCGCGGGTGCGGCGGGGCCGAGCTCGAGCTCCCATTCGCGCCACGACGTCTCGACGCCGCGGCGCACGTCGGTCGCGGTGACACGGTCATCGACGAACTCGGCGACCAGTCCCCCGGCCGCGTCGCGCAGCGCGTAGGCGGTGCGGGCGTTGCGGATGCGGGCGAGCACGTCGAACGGCGGTGCGGCGACGTGCGCGAGCGCTGCGACCACGGCATCCGGCGGCACCGGCGCCTCGTCGTCGTCGGCGGCGCCGAGCGCCCAACGGGATTCGTGCTTACCCTCGGGGGTGGAGCGCTTGATGTGCCAGCCCTCGTCCGGGCCGCCGGTGCGGCGGCGCAGCGCCGTCAGCGACGCCGCCAGCGCACCGTCGGCCGTGTCGAGGTAGCGGGCGTCGAGTGCCCGCGCCTCCGCGGCGTCGACGGCGGCGACACCGGGCAGCGCCGACCAGTCGGGCAGCGGTGTGGTGTCGTCGACGTCGTACTTGCGCTCGATCTCGAGCGAATGCTCCGCGTCAGCGGTCACTCGTCGCGGCCGTCGGGGTCCGGGTTGATGTCTTCGGTGGCCTCGACGTAGCGGAACGTCGCCTCGGTGGGTCCGTCGTGCTCGCCGGTGTGCTCGAGCGCACCGTCGCGCTCGTAGACGAGCTGGCCCTCACCATAGGGCGCGATGTAGCGCTCCAGGTCAGGGTCCTCCAGCGGCAGAACCTGTCCGTCGAGCGGACCTCCGAGCAGTCGTGCAATGGCCATGGTCGACCTCCTGCCCTGAGCCTAGCCCTGACCACAGGCCGCCGCCGTCGGTGTCAGTGGTGCGTCGGGAAACCGAGGCTGATCTGACTCTCACTCGGGTCGGGCCACCGTGTCGTGACGACCTTGCGGCGCGTGTAGAACTGGAACGCCTCCGGGCCGTACATGTGGGTGTCGCCGAACAGCGAGTCCTTCCACCCGCCGAACGAGAACGCACCCACCGGGACCGGGATCGGCACGTTCACGCCGACCATGCCCACCTCGATGTCGAATTCGAACTGCCGCGCCGTGCCGCCGTCGCGCGTGAACACGGCGACCCCGTTGGCGTACCGGCTCGCGTTGATGAGGGCGACGGCCTCGTCGTAGTCGGCGACGCGCACGACCGACAGCACCGGGCCGAAGATCTCTTCGTCGTAGACGCGCATGCCGGGCGTGGCGTGGTCGACGAGCGACGGGCCGATGAAGAAGCCACCGCCGTCGACCGTGACCTCGCGGCCGTCGACGACGAGTGTCGCCCCCTCGCCTTCGGCCCCGGCGACGAATCCGGTGACGCGGTCGAGCGCGTCGGGCGTGATGAGCGGGCCCATGTCGGTGGCTGGGTCGGCGCCGTCGCCGACGGTCAGTCCGCCGAGGCGCTCGGCGACCTTCGCGACGAACTCGTCGGCGACCTCGCCGACCACAGCGGCGACCGAGATCGCCATGCACCGCTCCCCCGCCGACCCGTACGCTGCCGAGACGGCGGCGTCGGCCGCGGCATCCACATCGGCGTCGGGCATCACGACCATGTGGTTCTTCGCCCCGCCGAGGGCCTGCACGCGCTTGCCGTTGGCCGCAGCCCGCGTGTAGATGTGCTGCGCAACCGGCGTCGAGCCGACGAACGAGACGGCGCGGATGGTCGGGTCGTCGAGGATCGCGTCCACGGCCTCGCGGTCGCCGTGGACGATGTTGAGGATACCGTCGGGCACGCCCGCCTCAGCGAACCGCTCCGCAAGCCACACCGCGGCCGAAGGGTCGCGCTCGCTGGGCTTGAGGATCGCGGCGTTGCCGGCGGCGATCGCGGTGGTGACCATCCACAGCGGCACCATCGCCGGGAAGTTGAACGGGGTGATGCAGGCGACGACGCCGATCGGCTGGCGCACCTGGTGCACGTCGACGCCGCTGGCGACCTGCTCGGCGTACTCGCCCTTGAGGTGGTGCATGAGGCTCGTGCAGAACTCGACGTTCTCCAGTCCGCGTGCGACCTCGCCGAGCGCGTCGGCGTGGGTCTTGCCGTGCTCGGCGGTGATGATCGCGGCGAGCTCGTCGGCGCGGTTCGCGATCACTTCGCGCAGCTTGAACATGATCGCCTGCCGCTTGACGAGGCCGGTCTCGCGCCACGCCACCTGCGCCTCGGCCGCGATGCGGGCGGTTTCGGCCACGACGGCCGCGGATGCCAGGGCGACCTCGCCAGTCTGCTCCCCCGTCGCCGGATTGTAGACCGGGCCGGTGCGGCCGTCGGCGGCGACCTTGCGGCCGCCGATGACGTGCGGGATCTGCGCGTAGCTGGTGGCGGTGGATGTCGTTGTCGTGCTCATGCGGGGCTCCTTGTGGGATGTGGGATCAGACGGCGGGCGGTTCGTAGCCGCGCAGGGTGCCGTCGGGGGTGGCGAAACGGGTGACGAGGGTGCAGTCCTTGCCGCCGAGGCCCTCGTCGACGAGCTGCTGCAGTTGTCCGAGGGCGAGCTCGGCGGCGGGCACATGCACGCCGGTGGCGTGCCCGGCGTCGACGGCCAGGGCGCAGTCCTTGAAGGCGAGGTCGACCGAGAACGTGGCGTCGAAGTTGCGGTTCGCGGCGGCAGTGTCGACGACACCGGGCACCGGATACCAGGTCTTCAGCGGCCACGACGAGCCGGACGAGGCGCCGGCGACCTGGTACATGACCGCGGGGTCGAGGCCGAGCTGCTCCGCCAGCTGCGAGCCCTCGGCGACGGCCATGACGCCGATGAACAGCATCATGTTGTTCACGAGCTTCGCGGCGATGCCGCTGCCGGCGTCGCCGCAGTCGACGATCGTCGCGGCCATGGGCGCTGCGAACGCACGCGCGCGGGCGAGGTCGTCGGGGTGCCCGCCCAGCATGAACGTGAGCGTGTGCGCCGCGGCACCCGCCGTGCCGCCCGAGATCGGGGCGTCGACGAAGGCGAGGCCGCGGGCCTCGGCCTCGCGGTGGCACCAGCGCGACGTCTCGACGTCGACCGTCGAGGTGTCCATGAGGAGGGTACCGGCATCCGCCAGCGCGAACACTCCCTCGTCGCCGCCGTAGACGCCGCGCACATGCTCTGGTCTCGGCAGTGACGTGATGCACACGTCGGCGCCGTCGAGCGCTGCGGCGATCGAGTCGACGATCTCGACACCGTGCGCCGCTGCGGCCTCGCGGGCTGACGCATCGAGGTCGACACCGCGCACGGTGTGACCTGCTGCGGTGAGGTTGGCGGTCATCGGCCCGCCCATGTGGCCGAGTCCGATCCAGGCGTATGTGGACATGGGGTTCTCCCTGCGACGTCCTTGTCGCGACCGCGGGGTGTGCGGTCGTCGCCCCCAGCCTATGCGGCGTTGCGCGCGACGTCATCCGCGACCGGACGGCGACACCGCCCGCGCGACTTAGACTTCAACGCGATGAAACCGTTCCTGTTGCTGGCCACCCGCGCCGAAGACGTGCCCGCCGACGAGGAGTACGAGCTGTTCCTCCGCTACAGCGGGTTGGACCGGCGCGACCTCGTGCGGGTGCGGCTCGAGGCAGGGCCCATGCCCGAGATCGACCTCGACGACTACTCCGGCATCTTCGTCGGCGGCGGACCGTTCAACGCGTCCGACCCGGATGAGAAGAAGTCGGCGGTGCAGCACCGGGTCGAAGCCGAGTTCGGCGCACTGCTCGACCGGGTCGTCGCCGAGGACTTTCCATTCCTCGGCGCCTGCTACGGCATAGGCACCCTCGGTGTGCACCAGGGCGCGGTGATCGACCGGACCCACGCCGAGCCGATCAGCGTCGTCGAGGTCAGCCGCACCGTCGTCGGCGCCGATGACCCGCTGCTGGCCGGGCTCCCGGACCAGTTCACGGCGTTCGTGGGCCATAAGGAGGCCGTCACGGTGCTCCCGCCGACCGCGACCCTGCTCGCGACGTCGGCCGCGTGCCCCGTGCAGATGTTCCGCGTCGGGCAGCACGTGTACGCGACCCAATTCCACCCCGAGCTGGATGTCGAGGGCATCACGACGCGCATCCACGCCTACGCCGACTACGGCTACTTCGCGGCCGACGAGAAGCACCTCACCCTCGAGGCGGTGCGGCGCCTGCCCGTGACGCACACCGGCAGCATCCTGCGCCGCTTCGTCGAGCGGTACGCGCGCTAGGAACCGCCGCGAGACAGCAGTCACCCCTCCCTCAGCGCACCCAACCGGGTGCGCGCGGACTCGAGCCGATCCCAGACCGGCTTTGCGACGCGCTCGAGGATCTCTACCTCGTCAGTCGAGACGTTCGCCCGCCATGCGTCCGCGACCTCGGCCGGCGACCTGTCGAAATTGTGTAGCTGTGTCGCAACCGCCGCCGTGGAGGACTCCCGCGACAACTCACCCGCCATCGCACTGTTCCACCCGATACCGAGCCTGCTGGCAAGTGTGCGCCCCGCGGGAGTACCCCCACTGGCCAATTCATGGTGCGACACAATGTGGACACCATCGGAGGTGACGCCGTCGGAGACGACATCGCGCAATGTCAGCGCATGCAACACCGACCAGAACGCACACATCGCTTCCACCTCGTTCGCCTCGCCCGGCTCGGGAAGCTCGGGAAGCCCACTCCCGTCAACGCTGGCGAGCACCGCGCGGAGTTCAGCCAGATCCGGCGACCAGCCCATCCGTCGGTAGCTGGCCAGCACCGCACCGGGATGACGATAGAGCAGCACGGCACGCGCACCGGTCGCTGCCATCACTGCCGGCACGGACAACATGGCAAACGGATCTTTGATCACGACGCGCGTCCTAGGCCATGGCGCCGCCCACTGCCGGTGGCCGTAGCGACTGTAGGTCAGCGGGTTGAGCCCTCTATACGCCAGTGCGAGCGCGCGCTGCTGTGCGGGCGTAGGGTTTGTGACGCGGGCCCAGCCCGACAGCGTGCCCCCGAGCGCGTACTGGCCGCGCCTGGGATTCATGGGCTCCCGGCCTGCAAGCGCCAGGCCGTTGCCCTGCGCGAGAAGCCGTGCGAGCCACGTTGTTCCGGAGCGTGGGACACCCGTGACCAGAATCGGTGCTCGGTCCGGCCTCTCGTGTCGTGTCCCCAACATCGACCTCCTCGATCCCCAGTTTGAGGCATCAGTGTAGTGGGTTAGGACTCGGAGCGCGGCAACCCACCACCTAGGTCAGAGGACGGGCGGGGTGTGCCAGATGCGGTCGATGTAGTCGCGCATCGACCGGTCGGACGAGAAGAATCCGCAGCGGGCGACGTTGAGGATCGCGGAACGCGTCCAGGCGTCCTGATCGGCGTACGCGGCATCCACCTTCGCCTGCGCCCCGATGTAGGTCGCGTAGTCGGCCAGCACCATGAAGCGATCGTCGTAGAGCAGGTTCGACACGACGGGCTCGAAGACCGAGCGGTCGCCTCCCGAGAACGCACCCGACGCGATCAGGTCGATCGCGCTGCGCAGCTGCGGGTCGCGCTGGTAGAACTCAGCCGGCTTGTAACCGCGCGCCCACAGCGCCTCGACTTCGGGCTCACTCATGCCGAACAGGAAGAAGTTGTCGTCGCCGACGAGCTCGCGGATCTCGACGTTCGCGCCGTCGTCGGTGCCGATGGTGAGCGCACCGTTGAGGGCGAACTTCATGTTGCCGGTGCCGGACGCCTCCTTGCCTGCAAGCGAGATCTGCTCCGACAGGTCGGCGGCGGGAATCACGCGCTCGGCGAGGGTGACGTTGTAGTTGGGCGGAAAGATCACCTTCAGTCGGCCCTCGACGCGCGGGTCGTTGTTGACGACCTGCCCGACCGCGTTGATGAGGTGGATGATGCGCTTGGCCATCGCATAGCCAGGCGCCGCCTTCGCACCGAAGATGAAGGTGCGCGGCTGCACGTCGGCTGCGGCCACCTTGCCCGAGATGATCGCCTCGTACTGCGTCACGATGTGCAGCAGTTTCAGCATCTGACGCTTGTACTCGTGGAGGCGCTTGACCATGACGTCGAGCATGTGCCCGTCACTGACCTCGACGCCGTCGCGCGCCGCGAGCACCGCCGACAGTCGGCGCTTGTTGTCGGCCTTGATCTCGCCGAACGCCGTGCGGAAGTCGGGATCTTCGGCGTACACCTCGAGCTCACGCAGCCGCTCGAGGTCGGTGAGCCAGCCGGTGCCGAGGGCGCTCGTGATGAGCTCGCTCAGCTCGGGGTTCGCGAGCCGCACGAAACGACGCGGGGTCACGCCGTTGGTGACGTTCGTGAACTTGCCGGGGAAGAACTCGTTGAAGGCGGGCAGCACCTTCTCGCGCAGCAGCTGCGAGTGCAGCTCGGCGACGCCGTTCACCTTCGCGCCGGCGACGGTGGCGAGGTACGCCATGCGGACGCTGCGCTCGGGGTGCTCGGCGATGATCGACATGTTGCGGATGCGCATCTCGTCGTCGCCGTAGCGGGCACGCACCTCGTCGAGGAAGTCGTCGTTGATGCGGTAGATGATCTCGAGGTGCCGCGGCAGCAGCCGACCGAGCAGGTCGACGGGCCATTCCTCGAGGGCTTCGGGCAGCAGCGTGTGGCACGTGTACGCGAAGCATTCGCGCGTGATGTCCCACGCGGCATCCCACTCGAGCCCGCGCTCGTCGACGAGCACGCGCATGAGCTCGGGCACGCCGATCACGGGGTGGGTGTCGTTGAGCTGGAAGATGACGCGCTCGGGCAGTCGGGTGAGGTCGAAGTCCTTCGGCAGCACGGTGTCGAGGAAGTCCTTGATGGATGCCGCGACGAAGAAGTACTGCTGCTGCAGGCGCAGCTCCTTGCCCTGCGGCGTGGAGTCTTCGGGGTAGAGCACCTTGGAGATGTTCTCGGCGAAGGTCTGCGCACGCACCGCCTCGGCATAGTCGCCCGAGTTGAAGATGCGCAGGTCGAAGGCGTCGGTCGCGCGTGCGCTCCACAGGCGCAGGGTGTTCACGCGCCCGTTGTGATAGCCGGGAACCATGTAGTTGTAGGGCAGGGCCTGCACGTTCCAGCCCGGCACCCACCGCGTGCGGGTGACGCCTGCATCGTCGTAGGTCTCGGTGTGTCCGCCGAACGAGACCGTCTGTGCGGCCTCGGGGTGCGGGAACTCCCACGGCGAACCGAGCGCGAGCCACGCGTCAGGCTGCTCGACCTGCTGGCCGTCGACGAAGGTCTGACGGAAGATGCCGTACTCGTAGCGAATGCCGTAGCCGATGTTGGGCACGCCCATCGTCGCGAGGGAGTCGATGAAGCACGCGGCCAGTCGCCCGAGACCGCCGTTGCCGAGGCCGGGTTCGACCTCGTGGCCGCGCAGCTCGTCGATGTCGATGCCGCACGAGGCCATCGCCTCGGTCGCGATTTCGGTGAGTCCGGTCGCCAGCAGGTTGTTGTCGAGCTGTCGGCCGAGCAGATATTCGGCCGAGAGATAGCAAACGCCCTTGCCCTGCGCCTCGCGCTGGCGACGCAGGTCTTCGAGCCAGCGCGCCATCAGGTAGTCGCGCACGGTGTGCGCGAGCGCTTGATAGCGATCGTTGTCGCTGGATGCCGAGAGCGGGACGCCACGGACCAGGTTGAGGTTCTCGAGGAATTGCCGCACGAATCCGTCGACCGTGCGCGGCGGCGAGGTCACCGGGGCGATCGCGAGCGGGTGGGTGGCGCCTGCCGGGTGGGTCGCGCCGGTCGGGTGCAGCGCGGGGGCGTTGTTGTCGAGCACAGAATGAACCGTACCCCGCCGAGGGCCCAGACTGTGACCGTTCCCAGCAAGTCGTTGCGCAGTATTCACAGAGCGCGCCGCGTTCGGCGGGTCTGTCAGGCGTCGCCGCGCTCGCTGCGGGCAGCGGCCTGCGCCGTGCGCAGTTCGGCGGATGCGGCCACCACGGCATCCTCCGCCCGGTGCACGCGCAGCTGCGCGATCGTGGTCGAGCCGTGCGTTTCGCGTACGCGGTCGGCGTCTTCGGCGACCTTCGTGACGATGAAGGCCGTCGCGATCAGGATGACCTGAGCGGACAGGTTGAGCCAGAGGAGCAGTGCGATGAGCGATCCGAACGTGGCGAGCAGCGGATTCGAGGTCGCTCCGCCCACGAACAGGCCCGACAACTGCTGCAGCACCGTGAGGCCGACGGCGCCGACAAGGGCACCCGACCACAGCGCCTTCGGCTTCGCCCGCACACCGGAGAGCACCCGGAACAGCGCCGCGATGATGACGGCATCCAGCACGAAGGTCACCACGATCGCCAGCGCGCGACCGGCGACCGTCACGAGCGGATCGTCGCCGGCGACACCGAGCCATCCCGCGACGAGGTCGAGGCCAGCCGTGCCGAGCATGGTCGCGCCGGCCGAGGCGAGCAGCCCCGCCCCGACGGTGACGGCGAGCAGCAGGTTGCGCAGCAGCACCCAGATGAAGAGGGTGTCGTCGCCGACGATGCCGGCGATCTGCCGCATCGCGAGGCGCAGCGACCCGATCGCGCCGATCGCGGCGCCGATGAGGCCGAGGAGTGAGACGGCACCGGCGATGGTCAACCCGGCCATCGGTGCGATCTCGGACGTGTCGATGAGGCCGTCGTCGCCGACGAGACCGGGGACGGCGCTGTCGACGGCGGCGACGAGCGCCTGCCAGGCAGTGGGGTTGCCGGTCAGCCAGATCGCGGCGATCGAGAAGCCGAGCAGCACACCGGCGAAGACGCTGAACAGGGTGCGGTAGGTGACGCTGTCGGCGAGCATCGGGCCCTTGTTCATCGAGTAGCGGAAATAGGCCCGGACCAGGCTGCGACGCAGCATCCAGGCGACCACGGATCCGAGAACACCTTTATTCACATCAGCCTCAACAATCTCGCGCTTCCCATTCCCCCCACCGGTCGCGGCGGAATAGGATACCCACGGGGAGAGGATATGCCGTGAAGGGACTCGCGGAGACATTGATCCGCACCGGCGCGGTTCGTGCTCAAGACATGTGGGATGCCGTCGCTCAAGTGGGCGACGGCCCGGAGTTGCGCGCGCAGCTGCTTGCGATGCAACTCGTCACCGAGTCGCAGATCGCCGAGGGCGTCGCCGAGCAGACCGGCTACACGTTCGTCGACCTCACCGCACTCACCCTGAGCGCCGAGACCGTCAGCGCCGTGCCCGCGAATCTGTGCCGTCGGTACCGCCTCATTCCCATCGAACGCGGCCGCCGCAGCATCACGGTCGGCATGGTTGACCCGAGCGACATCATCGCGCTCGACGACGTCGCGACGGCAACCGAACTCAACGTGCGTCCGGCTGTCGTCGCGGCCGATGCGTTGGAGGCCGCCTTCGCTCGCTTCTTGCGCTCCGACGAAGAGTTGAGCGACCTGTCGGAGCAGATCGGTGAGATCGCGGCAGCCGACGCCGGCCCCGGCGCCACCGAGTCACTCGAAGACACCGCAGACGACGCGCCCATCGTCCGCTTCGTGAACCTGCTGATCTCGCAGGCCATCAGCGACCGCGCCAGCGACATCCACATCGAACCCGGCGAGAAGCACCTCGCGGTGCGGTACCGCATCGACGGGGTGCTGCACGAGATGCAGCGCGCCGACCGTGCAATTCAGGACGGCGTCATCTCGCGTCTGAAGATCATGGCCGCGGTCGACATCGCCGAGAAGCGCAAGCCGCAGGACGGCCGCCTGTCGGTGCAGCACGACGGGCGTCAGATCGACCTGCGCCTCGCGACGCTGCCGACGGTGTGGGGCGAAAAGATCGTCATGCGAATCCTCGACAGTTCGGCGCAGTCGCTCACGATGCAGGACCTGCGTTTCTCGCTCATCAACGAGCAGCGGTTCCGCGGCGCGATCAGCCGCCCGCACGGCATGGTGCTCGTCACCGGCCCCACCGGGTCGGGCAAGTCGACGACGCTGTACACGGCACTGAACACGGTCGCGAACCCGCGCATCAACGTCATCACGGTCGAAGACCCGGTCGAGTACCGCATGGCGGGCATCAACCAGGTGCAGGTGAACGCCCGCGCCGGCATGACCTTTCAGGCGGCACTGCGCTCGATTCTGCGGTCGGACCCCGACGTCGTGCTCGTCGGTGAGATCCGCGACCAGGAGACCGCGACGATCTCCATCGAGGCCGCCCTCACCGGTCACCTCGTGCTCTCGACGCTTCACACCAACGACGCACCGAGCGCTCTGACACGGCTCACCGAGATCGGCTGCGAGCCGTTCCTCGTCGGCACGGCACTGTCGGCGGTCGTCGCCCAGCGCCTCTCGCGTCGACTGTGCCTGAAGTGCCGTGAGTCGTACGTCGAGTCGGCCGATGTACTCGAGAGCATCGGCTTTCCGCACAACCCGCTCGACCCGCCTGTGCTGTACCGCGCCGTCGGCTGCTCGGCTTGCTCGGGCACGGGGTACCGCGGGCGCGTCGCACTGCACGAAGTGATGACGGTCTCCGAATCGCTCGAGCAGATGGTCGTCGGGCACGCGACCGGTACCGAGCTGCGCACGAAGGCGATCGAAGAAGGCATGGTGCCGCTGCGAGAAGACGGCTTCAGCAAGGTCGCGCAGGGCATCACCACGATCGAAGAGGTGTTGCGCGTCGCGGTCTGAGCCGGGCGCCAGCCGGGTCTCGATACACCGCGGCTGCGCCGGTTCACGCGGCGGCGGGGGCGTAGTCGAATCGGTGTCTGGCGCCGAGTCTCGGGGTGCGGGTGCTGTCGACCCATGGCGGCGGGATGAACCAGACGCGTGCGTTCGTGCCGGGACCGTCGATACGGATGTCCCAACCGTTGTCGTGGATGCGGTGGTGGCAGCTTGTGCAGAGCAGGACGCCATTGGACAGGTCGGTTCTCCCGCGGTCTCTGGCCCACCATTGGATGTGGTGCACCTTCGCGTGCCCGGGTGGCGCACCGCAGAAGGCGCAGCCGCCGTCTCGTTCGATGAGGGCGAGGCGTTGTGCGGGCGTGAAGAGGCGCTTCTGGCGGCCCCAGTCGAGGATCTCGCTGTCACCGCCGAGGACGCAGGGGATGATGCCTTTGTCGGCGGCCATGCGACGGACGGTGCTGATGGAGACGGGTGCGGCGGTGCCGTCGATACTGGCGTGGCCGGTGCCGTCTCGAAGGTCGTCGAGCGAGACCCGCACCACGACGGTCGCGCCCTGGAGGGGCATGTCGCGTCGGTCGCAGCCGAGGAGGTGTTCGCAGAGCGCCACGAGCGCATCGGCTTGCAGGCGTGGGATGGTGCGGTGTGGTGCGTCGGGAAGATCGTCGAGAGGCCGGTCGACGGGGTCGGCGGTGCCGGTCGATGCGTCACCGGCGGTGTGGCCGCGGTCCCGCTGGGCGGCGAGTTCGGCGGTGACGTAGCCTTCGATGGCGGCGCGGACCGGGGCTGCTGCTTCGGGGTCCAGGGTGCCGTGCAGGTGCAGCATCCCGTCACGGTCTTCTCGCATACGCAAGACGCGCCCAGCGCGCAGGTCGTCCTCGCGGGGCGCGACCCCGTCAGGGTCGAGGTGCGCTTCGACTCGGACCAGGATCTTGCTGAGCTGGTCCAGCGACAATCCGGGCGCCTGCTTCACGAGCACTCGCTCGGCGTCGTCGACCGCAGCCCGGCCGGCGCGGGGCTCCACCCGGTCGAGCACTGCGACGATCGCGGCGGCCGCGGCACTCGAGAGATCTCCAGTCCCGACACCGGCAGCCACGTGCGGATGCTTCGCCGGCGCGGCCTCACCACTGAACTGCATGCGGGGTGCGGTCGCGTCACCGACCTGCACCAGCCGGGCCGCTTCTCCGTTCGTGGTGCCCAGGGTCGTCGCCAGCAGCGTGTTCGCGTTCCGGAATCCGTGCTGCTTCGCGAGCGAGTCCGCTCCGAGTTCGGGACGCGACTGGCGCGAGATCTCGGCCGCGACCTGCACAGCGGCCGCGTCGGTGAGTCGGCGCACCCGAGCGAGCGCATCGTTGAGCTCGACGAGCCGGGCTCCCTCGAGCCCGGCGACACCGTCGGCCGGCCACAGCTCACGGGCCGCGTCGACCGCGGTCTGCAGATGCTCGGCTGGCGTCTTCATGTTCGAAACACTACGCCTCACCTCCGACATTGCTTCGAAACTTTCCACAGTCTGGGTTTGGGTCTCGATACACCGCGGCGAAGCCGCGGCACTCGACCACCGGGAGGGACACCGCGGCTGCGCGGACTGGATGCCGGCGACGTGTACATCTGGATCGAACGCGACGACCACGGGGCCATCACCAGAACCACAGGCTACGAAGCGAGCGCCGACGGCCGGCATGTGAGCGGGCGTGGCTGTTCAGTAGGCGCTCCGGCCCGTTCTGGCTGCAGCTCGGCTTCGAGCCGGCGAATCGGGATGCCCTGGCATCCGTCCTGGCCGACACCCTGCAGCGCGAAGTCGCCTGGTCACGTGCCCTTTCGAGCCCCTGAAACGGAGCAGGGCGCAAGGCCTCCCCTGCCTCACGCCCTGCCGTCTGAGAACGGCGACTACTGGTTGCCCAGTTCGCCGTAGATCGAGAAGATCGGCATGTAGAGCGACACGACCATGCCGCCGATCAGAATGCCGATGCCGACGATGAGGATGGGTTCGATCGACGCCGTGAGCTGCTCGGTCGCCGTCTCGACCTCACCTTCGTAGAAGTCGGCGATGCTTGCGAGCATGTCGGGCAGTGTGCCCGATTCCTCGCCGACTGATGCCATCTGCGCCACCATCGAGGGGAACACGTCGGCCTTCGCGAGGGGTGCCGAGAACGACTTGCCCTGCTTGACCGACTCCTGCACCTCACGCACCGCCTGCTCGACCGCGAAGTTGTTCGACGCTTCGCCGACGATACCGAGCGCCTGCACGAGCGGCACACCGGCCTTCAGCATCATCGACAGGCCGCGGGTGAAGCGGGCGACCGCGATCTTGGTCGAGAGCGGACCGAACACCGGCAGCTTGAGCTTGAGCGGGTCGACGACCTTGCGGACGTTCTCTTCGTTCTTGTTGCGCACCCACCAGAGCCACCCGATGATGCCGACGAGGATCAGCACGGGCAGGATCCACACCATGTTGTTCGACAGCGTCACCAGGATCTGCGTCGGCAGCGGCAGCTCCGACCCGAGGTTGGTGAACATGCCCGCGAAGATCGGCACGATGAAGGTGACCATCGCGATGACGCCGATGATCGCGATCACGAGCACAATGAGCGGATAGGTCGTGGCCGATTTGATCTTGTTGTTGAGTTCGGCCTCACCCTTGTAGGTCGCCGCGACCGAGGTCAACGACTGCCCGAGAAAGCCGCCGGTCTCACCGACGCGCACCATGCTGACCATGAGCGGCGGGAACACCCGCGGGTGCTTCGCGAACGCGGCCGACAGCGCCGAACCCGACTCGACCGCAGCGTGCACCTGCACGAGCGCGGCCTGCAGCTTCTTGTCTTCGGCCTGCTCGATGAGGATCGACAGCGTGCGCATGAGCGGCAGGCCTGCGTTGATGAGGCCCGCCATCTGCTTGGCGAACACGGCCAACGTGTCGGCCTTGACGCCCTTCTCGAAGCCGGGGATCGAGATCTCACGGTTGAGCCCGGTCTTGCTCGTCAGCGCGACCTCGAGCGGCGTCAATCCCTGCGCGCGGAGCTTGCCGGCGACGGCCGACTCGCTGCTCGCTTCGATCGTGCCCTTGACGATCCCACCGCCGGTCGCGTCGACCGCACGGTAGGTGTACTCCTCGATGAGCGGCATCAGTGCCCCCATCCCACGTCTTGGCGTTCGGCGCCGTGCGCGCTCCACGCATCGGCATCCAAGTCGACCGGCCGCACCCGCACCTCGTCGAGCGAGCGAGGATCGTTCGCGATCGACTTCGCGACGGCCATCGAGATCGTGCCGTTGCCGACCAGCCGCTTGAGGTCCTGATCGAGCGTGTGCATGCCGAGCCCGCCGCCGGCCTGGATCATCGAGTAGATCTGGCTGACTTCGCCCTCGCGGATGAGGTTGGCGATGGCGGGGGTGTTCACGAGCACCTCGGTGGCGATCGCCCGGCCCTCGCTCTGCGCCATCGGCAGCAGCGTCTGGGTGATGATGCCCTGCAGTGTGTCGCCGAGCTGCGTGCGCACCTGCGGCTGCTGGGCGGGCGGGAACGCGTCGACGATACGGTTGATCGACTTCGCAGCGCTCTGCGTGTGCAGCGTCGACAGGACGAGGTGTCCGGTCTCGGCGGCCGTGAGTGCCGTCGAGATCGATTCGGGATCGCGGAGCTCACCGATGAGGATGATGTCAGGGTCCTGACGCAGCACCCGGCGCAGCGCCTCTGAGAACGACGCGGTGTCGCTGCCGATCTCGCGCTGGTGGATGAGTGCGCGTTTGCTGGTGTGACGGAACTCGACAGGGTCTTCGACCGTGACGATGTGGGCCGGCAGCGTGCGGTTGACGATGTCGATCATGGCGCTCAGGGTCGTCGACTTTCCGGACCCGGTCGGACCGGTCACGAGCACGAGTCCGCGCGGCTTGAGCACGAGCTCTTGCGCGACGCTGGGCACACCGAGCTCTTCGATGCTCTTCGTCTTGTCGGGGATGAATCGCAGCGCGACTGCGACGGCTCCCAGCTGACGGAACACGTTCACACGGAAGCGGGCCACGTCGGGCACTTCGAACGAGAGGTCGACCTCGCCCTTCTGACGGAACTCGGCCACCTGCTCCCCCGACAGCATGTCGCCGAGGGCGGATTCGAGCCAGTTCGTGCTGGTGGGCTCTTCATGCCCGGGAATGAGCGCGAGGTCGCCGTCGACGCGCATGAACGGCGGGTGCCCCGCGGTCAGGTGCACGTCGGAGGCGCGCGAGCGGCCCGCGACGGCGAGCATGGATGCCAGGGCGGCGTTCGCGATGGCCATCTCAGCCCTCCGTCCGGATGAAGGCGAGCACGGTCGCGGTGAGGGTCTCGCCGCCGACGTACGTGCCGTCGATGGGTGCGAGCAGCCGCGGTCCGCGCCCGAGGTCGTCGATGAAGCGGGCCGCGGCCTCGGGATCCTCGGTCTTGACGTCGATCGTGATGATGACCTGACGCTGCAGACTCGGGCCGTCCGCAGCGGCCTGCGGCTCGGCCGCACCGGCTTCGCCCGAGTCCGCCCCGTCACCGTCGGTCTCGGCGGCGACCGCCGTCGCGGCGGCTTCTTCGACCACGGTGGTGCGTGCGATGAAGTCCTCGGGGTCGGCGACCGCGACACTGTCGATCATCACGTCAGTGCGTTCGGCGGCCGCGTTGATCAGCTCGAAGACGTCGTCCAGCTGCGGTGCTGTCGCGATCTCACGTCGCAACTCCGCCAGATTCGCATCGATCTCGTCGATGCGGTCGTTCGCCGCTGACAACTGCGCGACCTGCGTCTCGTAGACGACGTTCGTCTGGGCGACCGTGCGCGTCTGCCCGTCGATCGTCTGCGATTGGGAGTACATCGGGAGTGCGACCAGCGCGATGCCCGCCACCACGATGGCGACGACCAGCACGAGTCCGGCCAGATTGATGAGCTGCTTCGTGCTGTTCATTCCGTGACCTCCGCTGCGTAGGCGCCGGTGTAGACCGACTGGTCGAAGCTGATGCGCAGCTCGTACTCGTACGATTCGTCGTCGGCGGTGCTCTGCCATCCGTCGACCTCGAGCACGCTTTCGATGCCGCGCAGCTCGCGGACGAGTGGGACGATCTCGGCCGGCGATGCACTCGACAGCGTGAGCGTGCCGGTGGCTCCCACCTCGAGGGCAGGATCATCGCCCTGCGCCAGCCCACCGGGAGCGAGGCTGAAACCCGTGACACTGACATCTTCGGGCAGTGCGTTGTCGACGGTGGCGAGCAGCTGGGCCCACGTGAGATCGGTTCCCATCGCGGCGGTGCGGAAGTCGGCGAGCTCGCCCTCCAAGTCCAGCTTCGCTCGCACGTCGGTGAGCGCGGCGACCTGCGTGAGCAGCGCGTTCGTGCGAGCGTTCTCCTCAGCCAGCCGCATCGCGGCAGTGACCTGAAGGAAGAAGGTGCCTGCCGCGGCGAGCGCGACGACGAGCAGCGCGCTCACGATTCCCCACATCCATCGTCGGATCAGCGAAGCGCGCTCGCGGCGCGCGGTCTCGGCGCGCGGCATGAGATTGACGCGGGGCGCGGCCCCGAGCGAGAAGACGGCGGCGGTGGCCATCAGCGCACCTCCCCGAGGGCGAGGCCGACCGTGGTGACAGCATTGAGCTCGTCGTCGCGGTTGTCGAGCGCGCCCTTGGTCTTGACGATGCGCGCGACGTCGAGCGCATCGACCGGGATCGGGATGCCGCCCGCGAGCGCCTCGACGACCCCCGGCACCGCGACACCCGCACCGCTGAGCAGCACGCGCGTGATCGGCTGGTCGCCCGCGCGGTCGGTGTAGAAGCGCAGGGTGCCCGACAGTCGGGTCACAAGATCGGCGATGGCCGAGGCCGACATGACCGTCGGGCGGGCCGTCCCCCGGGCCGCCGCGCGAAGGCGGCGGGCTGGCGCCTCGGTCGGCGGCACGGTCTCGAGCAACTCCTCGATGACCGGTACCTCCTGCAGGGCGCCCTCGGCCGCGGCGGCCGCCGCTTGCACGGTCTCGCGGGTGCGGACCGCGTCGGTCGCGATGTCGATGGGGATGATGCGCACGAACTGCGGGATGCCGTCGCGGATCACGACGACATAGCTCGTGTGGTCGCCCAGGTGCAACGCGGCGACGGTCTCGCCGGCCGCAGCGACGCGCGCGACGGCGCGGGCGAGGCCGAAGGGCGCAAGGTCGACCGTGTCGACGGTGAGTTTGGCCTTGCCGACGGTTGCGACGAGGTCGTCGACCGTCTCGGCGACGGCCGCGACGAGCAGGCCGCTCAGCCGCCCGGCCTCCTCGCTGACGGCGTAGAAGTCGAGCACGGCCTGGTCGGCGGGCACCGGCAGCAGGTCCTGCACCTGGAACGGCAGCGCTTGCCGCAGCAGGTCGGGTCGCATCGAGGCGGTGGTGTACTCACGCACCAGGATGCGGCGACTGCCGATGCCCAGCACGACGTGCTTGCTCTTGAAGCCCGCGCGCGACCACAGCTGTCGCAGCGCGAGGACGATGGCATCCCGGTCGATGACCTCGGAATCCTTCGCGGCTTCGGGTGGGAGTGGGACGGAGCCGAAGGCCACGAGGGTGGGAGTGCGGCCGGTGGTCACTTCGGCGGCGCGGACGCCTTCCTCCGTGATCTCCAGGCCGACGATCGTGTTTGCCATGCCCGTCCTCCTTTCTTGTGTGTCCGTGGCTGCTCAGGCGGCGCCGAGCAGGCCGAGGTACCAGCGCGAGACGTCCTGCCCCGCGAAGATGCCGATCCAGGCCCCGACGAGCATCCACGGCCCGAAGGGGATGGCGCTCTTGCGACCGGCGCGGCGGCCGATCATGAGCGCGATGCCGACGATGCCGCCGACGAGGAAGCCGGCGAACGCGCCGACGATGAGCGCGCCCCAGCCGATCCAGCCGAGCGCGATGCCGAGCACGCCCGCGAGCTTCACGTCGCCGCCGCCCATGCCGCCGGGGCGGATGAGCCGCAGCAGCAGGTAGAACGTGTAGAGGGCGGCGCCGCCGACGACGGCGCGCAGCATGGCGTCCCACTGCGCGCAGCACAAGCTGGCGATGAGGAAGAGCCCCAGCATGACGGGGTACGCCGGCAGCACGATCGCGTTCGGCAGGCGACGGACGTCGAGGTCGATGAGGGCCAGCGCGATGCTGATCGCTGCGAGGTAGAGGTAGGCGACGGTGAGGGCATACGCGCCGATCGGCCCGATGCCGGCCCAGGCGTCGATGCTCCACCACGCGACCCCGACGAAGGCGATACCTGTCGCGAGTTCGACCAGCGGGTAGCGGGGCGAGATGGGCGCCTTGCACCCGGCGCACCGGCCACGAAGCAGCAGCCACGACAGCACCGGGATGTTCTGCCAGGCGCGCACCTTGGTGTCGCACTGCGGGCAGCGACTTTCGCGCGTGAGCGGAATGCCGGCCGGCACGCGGTAGATCACGACGTTGAGGAACGAGCCGATGACGAGGCCCAGGATGCCGGCGAACACCAGTGCGAAGGTGAAGAGTCCGGGAGGGAGAGTGCTCATCCCACATCCTCCCAAGCGACGTCACGCTGCGAGATGAGTGTCCCCAGCCCCGCCGCGCCGCCGCCGGTCGACTCGTCGATGCCCATGCCGGGCACACCGATCGGGTCGGCGGTGAATGTGAGGCCGCCACCGTAGTTCCATCCACCGCCGTAGAAGGTGCCGTTCCACTGGTCGTCGATGCCGCCGGCGCCACCGGCGACGTCGATCTTGCACGGCGAGTACGCGATCGCCTTGACACTCGTCGCGATGACGGTGCCGTTGATCTTCAGCGCGCCGTAGCCTGAGCCGCACGTGGGCTTGCTGTCACCGGGCGTCGGGTCTTCGGTCATGACCCACAGCTTGGGCTTGGCGGAGAGCCCGGTCGCGCCCCTGACCTGCAGCGTCGTGAGGTCGAACCCCTTCGCGAGCAGCACGATATTGGTTTTGATCGCGATGTTCGGGTTCGATCCGTTGTTGCTGCTGAACGTGCCGCAATTGCGGGCATCGATGATCGTCGGGCTCGCGTACGACGCGAGCGATGTCCACCCTGTTCCGGGGCTGCTGTTGAAGTACCCGCACGTACCAGGTCCGCTCCCGGAGGCAGCGAGCGTCACGATCGTGAAGCCCGGCCAGTCGGCGGCAGCGAACTTGTACTCGAACCAGCTGGGCAGCGTCGGCGCAACAGGGCCCGCCACCGTCGCGGTTCGGACGACGCCACCCGAGACGACACCGCTCTGGGTGTTGAGGGTGCTGGCTGTCGGCATGGTGAGCGTGCCCTGGATGCGGACGTTGCCGAGCGAGACGTTGCCGTTCGCCGTCACCGAGCCCGCGACGGACTTCCCCTCCCATCCGAAGGTGATGCGTCCGTTGGTGTGGAGGCTGCCGCCGAGGGTGCCGCGCACTGTGCTCGTGCCGGTGCCGCCCGTCGTGACGTTCCCCTTGATCGTGTCGGTGCCGCAGCACATGTCGAGCACGCCTGCCGCCGAGGTGGCAGCCCCGTCGATCGTGCAGCCGCCATTGGCGGAGATGTCGCCGCGCGCGGTGATGTTCGCGGGGATGTGGTTCTGGCAGGTGAACGAGGCCTGCGGCACCACGATGTTCAGCAGGCGCCCCGTGGCGGCGGTATCGACCTCGTGCGTGAAGGTGACGTTCCCGGTGCCGAAGAAGACCATGTCGCCGACGCCTTCCGGCGCCTCGCTGTAGCTGTACACGGCCTGCACGCCGGTCCGCGCACCGTCGACCTCGGAGTACGAGGTGATGGTCGCGAACCCGGCGCCGCACGTGACCGCGTAGTCGTACGCCGGCGATCCGGAGCCGTCGACTGTGATGTCGCTGTCTGAGAGCGTCACACCGGAAGCGGGGCACGACAGGTCGCCGCGCTTGAGGCCTGCGACCACGTCGGCGAGGCCCGCGTCGGCGGCGGCACGGGACTGCGCCGTGCTGCGGCTGTCGACGACGACGCCCGAGGTGTTGGTGACGATCGCGGCGAGGGAGAGGGCGCCGATGCTCAGCACGAGCATGATCACGAGCACGGAGACGAGGGCGGATCCACCGTCGCCATCGGCGCGGAGGCGTCGCACGATGTTCACCAGCATGTGAGTGTTCCTTGTGTCTCGGCTTGGGCGGCCACACCGTCACGGAAGGCGACCGTCTCGTCGCCGGTGGAGATCTCGAAGCCGATGCGAAGGTTCTTCGCGCCTGCGAGTTCGAAGGCGGCGCCGCTGCCGAGCGTGCCGACGGCATCGGTGGCGATCGTCGTCCAAGCCGTCGTGACGGCCCCGATCTGTGTCGTCGACTCCCGGTAGCGGAGGTCACCGCCGACGACAGCCCACGCGCGGCACACGAGACTGTCGTCGGCCGTCACGACGCGTGCATCGACCCGCGTGCCCGAACCGCTGATGCGGAAGTCCTCTGCGTTGCGCACAGAAGACATCAAGGTGGCGCTCACGACGTTGGACTCCCCCGTCGCGTGATCACGTGCCGTCGCGCGCTCCTGCGCGGTGATGCCGTTGATGAACATCAGGGCGAGGAGCCCCAGAAAGAGCGCGGAGACGACGATCACGACGATGAGCTCGACGAGCGTCAGCCCCTCGTCGTCGTGCGGGACGACGCTCATGCGCTCGCCACCGGGATGCGGGTGGGCAACGTGACGAGCACGTCACCGTCGGCGGCGCGGACGGTCACGGTCACGACGACCGTCGTCGGGTACGACGCCGCCCCGCTCGGGCACGAGGCGACGGCGACCGTCGCGGTGTGACCGGTGCCTGCGGGGTCGGAGACCGCGCTCGCCGCGGGCACGGCACGGGTCCGCAGCGCGGCGCAGCTCGTGGGCGACGTCGACTCGGTCGGGAACGCCGCCTTGATGGGGGCCAACTGCGAGTTCGCGAAAGTCGTCGCCGACACGACGTCGCGGTTGACGACGCTCGCGCGCGTCGCACCGATCATGAGCGGCAGGACGGCCACCGCGATGACCATCAAGAGAAACATGGCGATGATGACCTCGACGAGGCTGAAGCCGTCATCGCCGGCACGCTTCTGCACGTGCACCTCCAGGGGAGTGAGGTGTCGGGCGGGATGTGAAGGAAGCGGAGCCGGTCCGTTCGGGTCGGACCGGCTCCGCTGAAAGCCGTGGCTTACGGAAGGGTGCAGCCGGGTCCCGACTCCGAATCCTCCTCGGCGCCGTCGGAGACCGTGATGCAGAAGTTGTCGATCGAGTCGCCGGATGGAGTGATCGTGTAGGTGTCAGCGGCGAGGTTGGCAAAGTCGTCGGTCGCAGGCGCGTACTCATCGTCCTGAGCGAAGGCTGCTGCAGCCTGGCTGGCCGCGTTGGCGGCGACAGCGTCCTGCGCCGTCTGCTCCGCCTGGCCCTGCAGGCCGAGGAAGACGGGAATCGCGACCGCGGCGAGGATGCCGAGGATGACGACGACGACGATGAGCTCGATGAGCGAGAAGCCGGCGTCGCCGTTCTCCTCGCGACGGGCCTTGACGGCGTCCATGTAGTTACGGAAAGTGGCGCGCATGTGTGCAGCTCCTTGGGGAGGAATGGATGGGTTCAGCGCACGACGAAGCAGCGTCTCGGGTGATGTGTCCGGGGGGACCTTGGTCGGGTAACCGCTCGACGTGAACCAGGTCCGACGTTCCGCGTGAGGCACGGTCTGCCGGTCCGTCACCAATAATGAGAGACCTCTCATCTTGTTGTCAATGAGAATCTTGAGATTGGTGTGATAAAAGATCTCTTTCCCTGCCGACAACCGCGGAATTCCGGGGAATCTGGACCCCGAGAATTCTGCTCCGCAGGCTTCGGTGCACGCTCGATCTGCACATGAGAGGTCTCATGAAGTCGCTCCAAGACGTCGTCGACGCCCACGTCGTGCGCGCTGTCGACCGCGGCATCCCGTTCGTCATCGCGGGCCTCCTGGAGGGCGCCGACGACGTACACGTCGGCGCGGCGGGACGAGCGTCGACCCGGGCGACCCCGACGAACCCCGCACCAGGCCGCCCGCTCGGCGCATCACGTCGCGGATGCTGCTGCATCACACCGCCGGCTTCGGTTACGACATGTTCGACGAGCGCGTCGCCGCACGTGCCCGCGCCCGGCCCACGTCGAGCACTCCCCTGCGCGACAGCCTGCGCACCCCGTTGCTGCACGATCCCGGCGAGCGCTGGACGTACGGCACGTCGACCGACTGGCTTCGGCCCACGCCCGCTTCGCCACGCTGCACCGACGGACGGGTGACGGCAGCATCCGCGCGACGCCGCCACCGGCGATCGGCGACCCGGAACTCGACATGGGCGGGCAAGGCCTGTTCGGCACGGTCGCCGATGTCCTGCGTCTGCTGCAGGTCTGGTCGGGCGACGGCAACGGCACCCACGGTCGCGTCCTCACCGCCGAGACAGTCCGGCGCGCACGCAGCGACCCCGGCATCCCGATGCGCCCACTCGAATCGGCGATTCCTGCACTCACGCATCGCGCGGAGTTCTTTCCCGGAATCCCCACATCGTGGGCGACGACGTTCCTGCGCGTCGAGGCCGACGTGCCCGGCAGGCGTCGCGCCGGGTCGGTCTCATGGGCCGGCTTGGGCAACGTGCACTACTGGATCGACCCGGCATCCGGCATCGCGGGCGTCTGGGCCACGCAGCTGCTGCCCTTCTTCGACCGCGCAGCGAACGAGGCGTTCGAGTCGTTCGAACGCGCCGTGTACCGGGTGCTGACGGACGAATACCGAACCTGAGTTCAAGGCGTCTCAGTGGTTGCGAAGCGAACGGATGAGCTCTTGCTTGCGCTGCTTCGAGTAGCCCGTGAGGCCCAGTTCCTTCGCACGCTTCCTGAGTTCGGGCACCGTCCAGTCGTCGTAGCTGCCGGCTTCCCCTCCCTTGCGGCCGATGTCTGAGCGCCCCGACTTCGTGCCGCCCGTCGCATTCGAGATGCGAGCTGCCTTCTCCTTGGAGGCGCCGTCCTTCCGCAACTCCTCATACAGCTCCGGATCCTTCAGTGACGCGTTCTGTCCACGTGGCATCGTGATCTCCCTTCGGTCCTCACTCAACGCTGCGCATGTCGCCATGGCAAGGCGGTTGACAACCTGCACACTGGCGCGCCCCCTACAGTCCCTTGCCGCCTGTGACAGGGATGACAGCGCCCGACACGTATGAGGCATCACCGGATGCGAGGTAGACGTACGCGCCGGCGAGCTCAGCGGGTTGACCCGCGCGGCCGAGTGGCGTGTCCTGCCCGAAGGAGGCCAACCGCTCGGCATCCCATCCCGTGGCAGGGATCAGCGGCGTCCAGATCGGGCCGGGTGCCACAGCATTGACGCGGATGCCGCGTGCACCGAGATCCTGCGCGAGCGCCTTCACGAACGCGACCTGCGCGGCCTTCGTCATCGCATAGTCGATCAACCCGGGCGACGGATTGAACGCCTGAATCGACGACGTGACGATGATCGACGCGCCCGGGTTCAGATGCGGGATCGCCGCACGAGCGGTGAACATCATGGCAGAGAGGTTGGTGCGGAACACGCGGTCCATCTCCTCGGTCTCAAGCCGCTCCAGACCATCGCGATCCTTCTGATACGCGGCGTTCAAGACCAGGATGTCGAGGCCGCCGAAGGCGGTGACCGTGGCGTCGACGATCGAATCGGCGAAAGCCTCTTCACGAATGTCGCCGGCAAGTGAAACGCCGCGACGGCCGGCATCGTTCACCTGCTCGAGCGTCGCATCGGCATCCGCCTGTTCTTCGGGCAGATGCGCAATGGCGACATCGGCTCCTTCGCGCGCGAATGCGATCGCGACGGCTCGCCCGATACCCGAGTCGCCGCCCGTGATGAGGGCGCGCCGGTCTGCGAGGCGCCCACTCCCGCGGTACGAATCCTCACCGTGGTCCGGCGTGGGCCGGGTGCTCCCGGTGAGTCCCGGTTGCTGCTGTGTCTGCTCGGGGAACCCTCCGTCATGGTGACTCTTGCGCGGATCGTGCTTCGAATCGGGCATCACGTCTCCTCAGGTGATCGCGTCACGGCAGACGATACGGACTTGAGGGCGGGGAAGAGACGGGGTTGACAAACCGGTCCTACCCCGACGGTGCGCATCCCTCGCGAGGGAACAACCTGACAGTGGGCGGCTCCCCCACCGTGAACCATCAGTCCGCGTGCTCGGGCGGCCAGACGACCGCGAACCGCTCGAAGACGATCTCGTCAGACTCCGACCACACTGCGCCGCGCGCCGCCGCGGTGCGCTCCCAGTAGCGACGATGCTCCCGCTGCCACGACGCGAGGGTCCCGTCATCCTCCCCCTCGTCCGCGGCGAAGGCCACGTCGGCGGATGCGAACGGGCCGATACGCAGCTCCACGCTGCGGATGACAACGCGCGGCGCCCCGCTGCTGTCGCACGCGATCCAATGCGACCCGACGCGCGGCACCTCGTCCCCGCGCGCGATGAAGTCGGCGACCAGCTCGGCGGTGGCCCGCTTGCGCCCCGACGTCACGGCATCGAGGAGTTCATCCGCCAGTCGCGGCGAGTCGCCGAAATGCTCGACGCTGTACTCACGCGACGCGGCGACGGCGTCAGGATGCGCCCGCCGGTAGTCGTCCCACATCCGATCCGCCGCCGCGATGTCGAGGGGCATGGCCGCAGATGAGAGCGCAGGAGATGTCACTCCACCAATCCTGCCGTGCCACAGCGGTCGCCATCCACCTCCCACGCTGCTACCTCCACGGTCAAGCCGCGTCAACCCCGTGGGCATGGGACGTTCGCGCGACTAGCGTCGACCGCACCCATCTCGAAGGAGCGATGATGACCGCCATGAATCCGCAACCGCCCCTCGTCCCGCCGACCGGCGACGAGCCCGTCGAAGAGCCGACAACCACGGACCCCGACATCGTCATCGACGACGAAGACGATGACGGCGTGCGACTCGATCCCGACGTCAACGACGACCTCGTCGACAGCGCTGAGGCCGATCGCCTCGCGACTGGTGCAGAAGATCAGGACTGATCTCGAGCCCTCTGCCGCCGCGACGCACACCACGTGACGGTCTTCACGACCGACCCGGCGCCGCTGGGCGAAGATGCCGTCGCGCGGCGGGCTTCGTCGGTGAGGTATCGGTATCCGAACGTCGGGTCGTCGTGATGCGCGTCATGCAGCGCGTTGATGGCTCTTCCCAGATGAGGGTGTAGGTCGGCCGGGCGCGTCGGTCCGCAGATAGACGCCGAGATCTCCCGACGATGGAGGTTCCTACGCCATCCATCCGAAAGACCTCGACGTGACCGACGCCCCACCGCCGGCCGGCTTCGGCCGCCCTGACCTGACCGCCTTCGCGTCTTATCCCAATCGGCTCTGATCGGGTCTGCTGATCCTCTCGACGAGAACGCAGCGACATCACAGCCACCCAACCCCGACCGTCCGCGAAGCCGGGACACGTCACATGGCCTGTGCTGCGGTCGCGCTGAGTGTGTCGTCCAGGGGCGACGCGGGAGCGTCGCCGCGACGTGCTGAGAGGTGGTTCCAGTCGAGCACTAGCACACCGGCTACAGGCATTGCGATAGGTCAAGAACGGCGTCGCTCCCTACGCAGGAGGGAGCGCAGAGTCTCGGCGTTCGCGTAGCCGACCCGTAGCGCGATCTCGGCGGAGGTGAGGTCCGTGGTTGCTGAGAGGTGCCGAGCTCGTTCGATGCGAAGCCGTTGGACGAAGCCGAGCGGAGTGAGGTTGAGCGCCGCACGGATTCGACGTTCGAGGGTGCGCCGGCTGGTGCCGAGCGACTGCGCGACGAAGGTGACGTTGAACGGTTCGTCCAGGCGGGCGCGCACGAAGCGTTCGAACTCAACGACGATCGGGTCCTCGTGCCGGAGATGTTCGTAGGCGACGAAGGCCGCCTGCGACGGGCGCTCGTCGATGATGAGGAGCTTGGCGACATGTTGGGCCAGGTCGGGGCTGATCGATCGCACGAGTGAGAGCGCGAGGTCGATGTGGGCGAACGCGGCACCGGCGGTGACGAGGTTCCCGTCGACCACGACCATGGTGTCGAGATCGAGGGCGACGGTCGGATAGCGCTTCAGGAACTCCGGCCCCAGGAACCAGCTGGTCGTCGCGCGCCGATGATGCATCCGTCCGGTCTCGGCGACAGCGAACACGCCGGTGCACGCCGCGGCGATCCGGGTGGTCGCCTCGTCGAGGCGCCCGAGCGAGGCGATGACCGAACGAGCATCTCGGCTCTGGAGGACGTCGTTGGTAGCGGCGGCCGTCAGGGTCCCAAGCGCAGGGACGACGACCACGTCGAACTCTCCGGACTCCGACAGCGGGTGGTCCACCGACAGGGTCATCGATGCCGTCGTCGTCACTCGCCGTTTCGGTCCGAGGATGGCGAGTTCGATCGGGTCGATCCGCGAGTCGACATCGCCGCGGGCACCGTCGGCCACCCGCACGATGTCGATGATCGACGCGATAGCCGAACCGAAGCAGCCGTCGATCGCGATCAGTCCGATACGCATGACGCAAACAATAGCAATACTGCCGTATACGCCACTCCCCACCGGCCCTCGCTCGTCATACGCTGAACTCGCTTCACCAAGAAACCTCGACACCTAGGAGAGTCCCTCATGTCCACACGCGCATCACTTCCGTATGCCTTCGTCGCCAAGATCGTCGCGGCCGATGGACAGCACGACGCGCTCGCCGATCTGCTCGCCGGCGCTGTCGCACTCGCCAACGAAGAAGTAGGAACGATTGTCTGGTTCGCGGTCAGGACCCACGCCGACACCTTCTGGATCTTCGATGCATTCCCCGACGAGGCCGCTCGCGACGCCCACGCCAACGGCGCCATCGTCGCAGCCCTGATGGCCAACCAGCACCTCCTCAGCGCAGCACCCGAGATCCTGGCGGCCGACGTCCTCGCGTCCAAGCTCCCGTAGTCCGCCAACGCACGAGACGATCGCGCCCCGCCGAGCCGTCGCCAGGTCGCGACGCAACGCCATGCTGCGTTGCCCAGCGGTGCGAGGCCTATCGGCACACGGACAGGATGCCGGCCGCCAGCGCTCAGCCGGCGAGGGGGTCCGTCGCAGAGGAGAGCGACGTCAGTGTCGGGCAGAGCCGTGAGGCCAGCGCATCGCGCGACCACCAGAACCGAACAGCCTGTCGGAATCGAACCGACGACCTCATCACGTCGACTTTACGTCTACCGCTTGATGCGCCCACTGGGCGAACGAGCCGCTGACCCGGCGTCCCCAAGGTGCTCACCGAGCTCACACCCTGGGCCGGACCCTGAAGAAGCGAGCCGCTGACGTGCTCGCCTACTTCGAACGACCCGGCACCAGCAACGGGCCGACCGAGGCGGTCAACGGACGGCTCGAACACCTGCGCGGCTCCGCACTCGGGTTCCGCAACCTGACCAACTAACCGGGACGGTTGCCTTCCTCGACGTCGGCTTGACGGAGCCAGTTCTGCAACGATCGCGCCGGCGCTCCTACTGGTTCGAGAACGCCGCATCGAAGGATTCGGTGGGGCGCGTCCAGAGCTTCGACCGCACGAACGTCACGGCTTCTGCGGCGCCGTGAAGTCGGTCCATGCCAGCGTCCTCCCACTCGATCGAGATCGGGCCGGTGTAGCCGATCGCGTCCAGGGCGCGGAAGGAGTCCTCCCAGGGCACGTCGCCATGCCCGGTCGAGACGAAGTCCCATCCGCGGCGGGGATCACCCCACGGTAGGTGCGAGCCCAGCACCCCGGCGCGGCCGTTGCGCGGCCGCATCCGGGTGTCCTTGCAGTCCACGTGGTAGATCCGGTCTTGGAAGTCCCAGATGAATCCGACGGGGTCGATGTTCTGCCACATCATGTGCGACGGATCCCAGTTGAACCCGAACGCCTCCCGGTGCCCGATCGCTTCCAGCGCTCGTACGCTGGACCAGTAGTCGTACGCGATCTCACTCGGGTGCACCTCGTGGGCGAACCGCACCCCCTCCGCGTCGAACACGTCGAGGATCGGGTTCCACCTGTCTGCGAAGTCCTCGAAGCCGGCCTCGATGACCTCTGCCGGCACCGGCGGGAACATCGCCAGGTACGGCCAGATCGACGAACCAGTGAACCCGACGACAGTGTCTATGCCAAGCTTTCTCGCCACGCGCGCGGACCGCTTCATGTCCTCGGCGGCGCGCTGCCGCACTCCTTCCGCGTCGCCGTCGCCCCACACGTAGCCGCGGAGAATCGCCTGGTGGCGGAAGTCGATCGGTGCATCGCACACCGCTTGACCGGCGAGGTGGTTCGAGATCGCGAACACTTTCAGCCCGTGACGCTCCAGGATTTCCAGCCGCGACGCGGCGTACGCGTCGTCCTCGTCGGCGCGCTGGAGATCCAGATGATCGCCGGATGCCGCGATCTCCAGTCCGTCGTATCCCCACGCTGCCGCCAGCCGGGCGACCTCCTCGAACGGCAGATCCGCCCACTGTCCCGTGAACAGGGTTACCGGGTGCGCGGAGCCCGTCACGATGCGCTCGATTCCGAATCGCGTTCTGCAGCCACATCGATCCAGCCGCCGGACTGAGCGGAGGCTATCACCGCGTCCGTGAGGCGGGCGGCGCGAGCACCGTCGGCAAAGGTCGGGAGGGCGTCGACGGCCTTCCCCTCGATGGTGCGATGAACGTCGCGCATGAAGAGGCTGAAGCAATCCTGGTAGCCCTGCGGATGGCCCGAGGGGACTGTCACGTATGAGGAGGCGACGTCCGCGGTGAGCGTCTCATACCCCTTCGGGAGCAGGACCACCTCGTTGGTGGAGCCGACCCACAGCTCGCTCGGGTTCTCCTGGTCGAACGTGTAGCTGTGGTCGGCGCCGTCCACCGACAGCCAGAGACGGTTCTTGCGTCCGGGGCTGGCCTGGGAGATCGCGACCGTGCCGTTGGCGCCGCGGTCGGTCTGGAACATCATCGTCGTGCCGTCTTCTGTGGAGACGGGCACGTCGCGTCCGTTCGATGTACGGGTGTCGTGCAGCCGGGACTGATGTGCGAGCAGGCGGACGATGCGATGCCCTGTCACGAACTCGAACAAGTCGCACCAGTGGACGCCAATATCGGCGAAGGCCCGCGACTCCCCGTCCTCTACCCGCCAGTTGTATGCGGACTGATCCGACAGCCAGTCCTGCAGGTAGTGCCCGTGAGCGAGCCAGATCCGCTCGCCTGAGGCGGCGATGCGCGCCCTCGCCTCACGGACGGTCGGGTAGAACCTATAGACGAAGGGCACCGCGTGGACCACGTCGGCGGCCTCGGCCGCCTTCTCCAGGCGCAGTGCGTCGTCCCCCGTCGTGGCCAACGGCTTCTCGCACACGACGTGCTTGCCGGCTGCAATGGCTGCGAAGGCGAGTTCCACGTGCTGGGAGTTAGGCGTGCAGATGTGGACGATGTCGACGTCTGGGTGGCGCACCAGTTCGGTGGGGGTGAGCGCGAGGGGGACGTTCGCCGCCGCCGCCGCGGACCGGGTATGCTCGACGTCCCGGCCGGCGTAGGCGACCACCTCACCCCCCGCCGAGCGCACTGCGCGGGTGTGGACGCCACCCATGAAGCCGGTTCCGATGATGCCGCTCTTGAGCGGCCGGGGAGCCATCACTTCTTCCTCGACAGGGCGACGGCCGCGATGATGATGGCGCCGCGCACGACCTGCTGCTGCGCCACATCCAGACCCGCCAGGATCAGGCCGTTGTTGACCAGGCCCATGAACAGTGAGCCGAACAGGGTTCCGATGATGGCACCCCGTCCGCCAAACAGGCTGGTTCCGCCGAGGATAACGGCGGCGATGACGGTGAGCTCGTCACCCTGTCCCCACTGGAACCGCCCTGACTCCAGCCGGCCGGCATAGAGCATTCCGGCAACCGCGGCCGCGATTCCGGAGATCAGGAGCACGGTGAACTTGATGCGGGCTGTGTTGATTCCGGTGTACGCCGCGGCGGTGGGGTTTCCGCCGGTGGCGAGCACCTTCCGGCCGAAGCCGGTCCGGTTCATCACGAGCCACCCGACGGCGACCGCAACGACTGTCCAGACGAGCAGACCGGGAACCGGGCCGAAGTCGCCGCCACCGAAGATCAGCACGTACAGACGGTCGCTGATCGGCTGCGGCGCGGACGCTGTGATCCACTGCGCGACACCCGCAGCAAGGCCGAGCATGCCGAGAGTGACAAGGAACGACGGGATCTTCAGAAGCGCCACGAGTCCGCCGTTGACCGCTCCGATCGCGGCTCCGGCGAGCAGGCCGGCGATGATGCCGGGCACCAGACCGAACTGGGCGGTCGTCATGGCGGTGACCACTGACGCGAGCCCTGCCACAGAACCGACGCTCAGGTCGATCTCCGCGGTCGCGATCACAAATGTCATCGCGACCGCCATGATCGAGATCGTTGCGGTCTGCCGCACGATGTTGAGCATGTTGTTCGGCGAGAGGAAGCCGTCGTTGCCCAGGAAGATGGCGAACAGGATGAGCACCACCGCGAAGGCGATGTAGATGATGTTGCTCCGCCAGTCCAGGTGGGTCAGGGCGCGGGAGACAAGGGATGGCCGTGTGGCCGTTGCAGGGCTGCTCATGCTGCCTCTCCTTGGATAATGAGTTGAAGCTGTTCTTCGCTCTCGACGTCGGCGCGGACGAGTTCGCGGTAGGACCGTCCCTGACGGATGACGACGATGCGGTCG
This sequence comes from Microbacterium sp. bgisy189, assembly GCF_057707225.1. NCBI lineage: Bacteria > Bacillati > Actinomycetota > Actinomycetes > Micrococcales > Microbacteriaceae > Microbacterium > Microbacterium sp. bgisy189. Next base: position 155,057 of record NZ_JBYIPT010000006.1, read on the forward strand.
GCGACCGCGAGAAGTTCGGGTAGTTCGGATGAGATGAACAGGACAGCGTTGCCCTGTGAGGCGAAGTCCCGCACGATGTCGAGGATCTCCGTCTTGGTTCCAATGTCCACGCCGGCCGTAGGCTCGTCCATGACCAGGATGCGCGGGTCGGTGTTGACCCATTTGGCCACGACCACCTTCTGCTGGTTGCCGCCCGAGAGCCGATTGACGGGCGCGTAAGGATCGGCGACTTTCACAGCGAAGCGGGCGACCAGCAGGTCGGTGAGCTCGCGCACTTTCCGAGGGGATAGGAGCGCTCCAGACTTCACCCGGTGAAGGACGGGCAGCGTGAGGTTGTCGGACACCGAGTGCTCGAGAACCAGTCCCTGATCGCGTCGGTCTTCGGGGATCAGGGCCACGCCGGCGCCCTGGGCAGCGAGAGGGTCGGGAAAGCGGACCGGTTTCCCATCGATGCTCAGCGACCCCTGGGTAGGCCGATCCAATCCCGCAACCACGCGTGCGAACTCGGTGCGTCCGCTCCCCATCAGGCCGGCAAGACCCACGATCTCGCCCGCGCGGATGGTCAGGCTCACGGATTCGAGGACGCTGCTGCTGGCGATGTCGTTGGCTTCCAGCAGGACCGGGGCGGCGGGGTCCACGCCTCGGTCCCGGTACACGAGTTCGGACGCGAGCCGGCGGCCGATGATGGCCTCGATGATCTCAGCGGCAGTTCGTTCCGCCACCGGAGAGGCGAGTACGACCCGACCATCGCGGAGTACGGTGATGCGGTCGGCCACGCGGCGGATCTCGTCCATCCGGTGAGAGATGTAGACGATGGCGATCCCGCGACTCTTCAAGGTGTGGATCAGCTCGAAGAGGTTCTCCACCTCGTGCTTGGCGAGACTGGCTGTCGGCTCGTCCATGACGAGGACGTTGGCGTTCTTTGCCAGCGCCTTCGCGATCTCGACCAGCTGCCAGTACGCGGTGCCGAGGTCCTCCACACGGACGCTGGGGTCAATGCGGACGCCGAGCTCGTCGAAGAGCTCCTTCGTTGTCCGCTCGGCAGCGCGGTCGTCGATCAGTCCCCCGACACCCTTGATCTCACGGTTGAGGAAGATGTTCTGAGCCACCGTCATCGAGGGGATGAGGCTGAACTCCTGGAAGACCATGCCGATGCCCGCTCGCTCCGCGTCGGCAGTGCTGCGGATATCGACGGGCTCGCCATCGACCTCGATGGTGCCCGAGGTGATGGGATGCACGCCCTGCAGCACCTTCATGAGCGTCGACTTCCCGGCGCCGTTCTCGCCGGCGAGGGCATGCACCTCCCCCGCAACGATGTCCATATCCACGGACTTCAGCACCTCGACCGGACCAAAGTTCTTGACGATCTGGCGCATACGGACCGCCGGGGCGACGGGGAGCACTTCCCCCATCCCAGGGGCTTTAGGCGACGACATCGGGCACCTTGACCCACTGGCCTGTGCGGCCGGACTCCAGGATCGCCTCATCGACGAGCGCGGTCTGGTAGCCGTCAGCGAAGTTGGGCTCGACAGTGCCGCCTTCGACCACGGCCTTCAAGAAGTCATGCGCCTCGATGATCTTCGTCTCGCCGTAGCCGACCCCCAGCGCCGGGATGGGCCAGAGCGAATCGCCGTAGGGCGTGTTCGGACCGGAGTACACCGTGCGGAAGCCGCGGCGGTCGGCGGGGTCGTTCTTGAAGGCCACCTGCAGCTCATCACGGTTCTCGTAGTTGAAGAAGAGGGAGCCTTCGGTTCCGTGGATCTCGAACGTGATGAAGTTGTTGCGCCCCCACGCGTTGCGCGTGGCTTCGATCGAACCCACCGCGCCGTTGCGGAAGCGGATCAGCGACATCGCCTCGTCATCGACATCGACTGCGCCGCGGGGTCCGTCGGCCTTCATGGAACCGCCCAGGGAGTCGAACCCGCTGGACTGCAACGGGCGGTCGGTGATGAACGTGGAAACCAGCGACGTGACCTCGGAGATGTCCCCGACGAGGTAGCGGGCGAGATCCACGACATGGGAGCCGATATCCCCGACGGCACCGGAGCCGGCGATGTCCTTCTGGAACCGCCAGCTCAGCGGGGAGTTCGGGTCGGCGCTCCAGTCCTGCAGGTATGTTCCTCGGAAGTTGAGGATCTCGCCGATGGCGCCCTCCTCGATGTACTTCTTGGCGAGCGCAACCGCCGGAGTGCGACGGTAGTTGAAGGCGACCGCGGTGACCACGCCTGCCTTCTTCGCCGCCTCATACATGCGACCTGCCTCTTCGGCCGTGGGGGCGAGCGGCTTCTCGCAGATGATGTGCTTGCCGGCCTCGGCCGCTGCGATGGCGATCTCGGCGTGCAGGTTGTTGGGGGTCGCGATGTCGATCACGTCGATGGACGGATCCTCGATGACATCGCGCCACGACGATGATGACGACTCCCACGAGTATCGCTCGGCAGCCGAGCGGGCGAGCTCATCGGTGACGTCGACGACGACCTTTTTCACCGGACGGGCAGGGGCAGGCCAGAAGAACATCGGCATCGCCGCGTAGGCGAGAGAGTGCGCCTTGCCCATGAATCCGCCGCCGATCATGGCGATGTTGAGGTCTTGCATGATTTCCTTTCGAGCGCGGGGTCCCGCGCGGTTGGGGGGCCTTGTGCCGGGTGGAGCCGATGTGTCGACTCCACCCGGGTGGTTTGGGGTCAGTCGACGTACGCGTCCGACACCGATGCGGGCGGATCAGTGTGGTACACGGTCTTCCACGCCTCGAGGACGTTGTCGTGGTCGACAGGCAGGGAGCTGAGAGCGACGTACGCGGGGACTTCCTGGCCCAGCATGCTCAACGCGGCGAGGTCTGCCTCGGCGACGCCCTGGTCGTAGGGTAGCTGAGCGCCCAGTCCGACGATCATCTGATTCTTGGCCAGTGCGATGGCGACGTTCGTGCCCAGATCCTCCGTGGCGATCTTGATGTCGGTGCGACCGGTCTCCCGGGCCGCAGCCATAACGCCCTCGGCTGGGACATCCCAGACGGCCCAGATGCCATCTAGGTCGGCGTTCTTGGTGAGCATCGCGTTGGCGACCCCTTGCGCGTCACCGGCGAAGTCCGGACCGGCGATCCCCTGCTCCTGGACGATCTCGATGTCCGGGAACTCCCCGGTGATGGTGTCCTTGAACCCCTCGTACCGCTGCTTCGTCACGAAGAAGTCGGCTTCGTGGTAGATGATGCCGATCTTGCCCTCGCCACCCAGCGAACGGGCGAGCAGGTATGCCGAAGTGACCCCGTTGCCGTAGTTGTCCGCTGACACCATGGAGACGTAGTCGGTCCCGGCCTGGAACCCGTCGGGAACGTTGTCCATGAACACCAGCTTCACGCCCTGGTCTGCGGCCTTCCGGTAGGCAGCGGCGGTGGCAACCGGGTCCGTGGGGATCGAGACGATGATGTCGGGGTTCTGCGTAAGGACGGTCTCGATCTGCGAGACCTGCGTTGCCGGGTCGAAGTCGGCGTCGGTGGTCGCGATGACCTCGATGCCGAGCCGTTCGAACTCGGCGTTCAGTCCGGCGATCTGCGCGTTAGCCCAGTCGTTGCCGCCGTAGTGCATCACGATCGCCGCCGTCAGCCCGAGGTCAGCGATCTCCGCCGCCTGCTCATCGGTCACCTTCGTGGCATCGACCGACTGCGGCTCCTCGCCATTCGGGCCGGTGCTGAGCACCTGGCCGGTGATGTCTGCCAGCGCGGCGTCGATCTCGGCTGCGATCTCCGGGTCGACCTCGGACGTGGTCTGCTCGCCGGCGGGGGTGCAGCCGGCCAGGGCGACAAGACCGATCGCGGCGGTCAGCGCGATTGCTACTCGAAATTTCATCTCTCATACTCCTTTGGATGGGACGGGGTGGGGTCAGTCGGGTTGGTGGATGTTGAGGAACTGCCGGCTGCGCTCCGCGGCCGCGGCCTGATCTCCCGGATAACCGTCCAGTTCGACGGTGATCCAGTCGTCGTATCCGACGAGTGCAACGGCGTCGATGATGCGGCGGAGGTCCAGATCGCCCGCCCCGAGCGGCAGGAACGCGTTGCTCGACAAGTCGACGTCTTTGAGGTGGACGTACTTCAGGCGCGCCGCGTAGCGGGTGATGAAGTCGACAGGGTCGCCGCCGCCGGCGGCGATATGCGCGACGTCGGCGCACACACCGATCGAGGTCGCCGTGAATAGAGCGTCGATCTGCTCGGGTGACTGCGCCAGGCTCCCCAGATGCGGGTGGTAGCTGACGATGAGCCCGGCCGCCTCCGCGCGCTCGGCGACCGTGTCGAGAAATGCGCCCGCCACCTCGAAGTCCGCAGCCCGCCGGCCGCTGGAGCGCACAGCCCCGCCGCCCAGAACGTAGTGGCGCGCGCCCGCAGCCGCAGCGAGGCGAATCGACCGATCGAAGCGCGCCAGCTCGTCCTCGTGCGCGTCGGGGTAGATCAGGTGACCGCCGCTGTACACCCCCGCCACCTCGAGCCCGGCGGCCTCCACGGCCCCCACAAAGTCGCTCATCGAGTCCTCGAACGGCAGCAGATTGCCGTCGAACAGCTCAACGCCGGTATAGCCGGCCGACGCGATCGCACGCAAGGTCTCACGAACGTCTCCGGGCGTCTCGTAGAACCCCGAGCCGACATCGGTGACGGCGCCAGCAGTCCCGACGACTCCTCCCCACGCGTTCGCCTCGTACGCAAGCTTCACCATTCTTACCTCTCTGTAAGCCCCGGCTCGCTACCATCGCAGGTTCCGTGATCGGTCACGGAAGGGGTTGGGCATCATCGTGACCGATCACGGAGGTATTTGTCAAGACCCCAGTTTGCTTTTCAAATTCCTCCGCGTGCTAGTGTTCGTTGCCTCAGGTTGGATGGCATCGCGACGATGCGAGTGCCTCGCTGCGCGACGCTGCGAAGCCGGTGATGCGAGAAGGCCGCGGGCGCCGCTGTATGGGCCGGAGTTGGTGATCAGGAAGCACGACTCCCCGAGGACGCCGCATCAGCGCGCCTGCATCGCGAAGAAGCCCGCGACCGCCAAACCCGCCCTCAGCAACACCTGTCCTGGCGGCGACTACCTTCAGCCGCGGTGTGCGCGTGCCGCGCTATGGCGGGGCACGAGCACCGGCCTGCTCGGCGCGCGGTCCACGTCGCGGCCTTCGATGGCACCGAGCAGCACCTCGATGCTCGCGTGAGCCAGAGCAGTGAAATCCTGCCGCACCGTCGTGAGCGGCGGCAGGAAGAACTCCGAACCCTCCACATCGTCGTACCCCACGACGCTCACATCTTCGGGAACGCGAATCCCGGATTCCGACAAGGCGCGGATGAGCCCGAGCGCGGTGTGGTCACTGGCGGCGAAGACGGCGCTGGGAACCGTCCCCTCCTCGACCAGCCGGAGACCCGTCCGGTAGGCCCATGCCGCACTCCAATCTCCTTCTAGGCACAATCCGGGTGCAAGGCCGGCATCACGCAGCGCACTCTTCCAACCGCGTTTGCGTACACGGCCATCGAACCAGTCCATGGACCCGGCGAAGTGCGCAATATCCGTATGACCCAGATCGATGAGGTGCTGGGTGGCCATCCGCGCACCCAGCTCCTGGTCCTCCGAGTAGGTGAAGAGATTCGGCGTCGAGGAGGCGCCGGCAGCGATCATCTCGACCGGAACATTGATCGCCGCCTTCAGAACTTCGGCAGCCGTGGAGAGCAGCGGCGCGATGACGATGATGCCGTCGACCCCGATCTCGTCGAGAATGTCCAGCGCCTTCGGAACCGAAGTACTGTAGGGCTCCTCGGCGGTGACCACCGTCGTGAAATAGCCCTTCTGCGTCGCGACCTTCTCCAGAGCCATGAGAGTCCCCACCGGTCCGAACCGAGGTGACCCGTCGGCGAGGATGCCTATGGCGGTCGACCGGCGCGTGGACAGCGCGGTGGCCGTCCTGCTACGGCGGTACCCGAGATCGCTGATGATCTGCTGGATCCGCTCACGCGTGGCGTCACTGACATCCGGGGCGTTGTTCAGCACCCTCGAAACGGTCTGGTAGGAAACACCGGCAACCTGGGCGACGTCGGTGATGTTCGGCCTGCGCGGCCGCGACGGAGACGCAGATGTCATCTTTGTATCCTTTCGTCTCGCTGGCGCTTCCACTTCACGCCCTTCCTCCTGCCACCTGCCGAGCTGCCCTGCGACTGCTGCACGGATAGCCGACAGGGTGTCGTCACGCGGCGCATGCGACGGTCGTGTTCATGATGGACGTGAACGCGATGGGGGTCAAACGCCCGAGTGAAGCGCCCTGAGTCTGGTGGAGACTCGCGCTCTTTGATTCCCGCCAGCTCGGTGGTCGTGGTTTGGCCAGCATAGAACGTCTGCTCGAACTCAGCGGCGCAGTGCGCCGAGCAGGGCGATGACCGCGAACGCCGGGATGACGCCCTGCTTGAGCGCGGCGCTGCGCTTGTCAGGGCTGGAGACGAACAGCACGAGTGTGGCCGCGACCATCGATCCGGCTCCGGCGAAGATCAGTGCGGCGCCGACCGCGGTGGATCCGGTGGCTGACAGCACGATGCTGACGCCTGCGACGATCGCCAGGAAGAGGTTGTAGAAGCCCTGATTGAAGGCCATCTCCTTCGTCGCCGCGGCTTCTTGCGCACTCGTGCCGAAGGTGGCGCGCGTGCGAGCCGACGTCCAGGTGATGGACTCCATGACGAAGATGTAGACGTGCAAGCGCGGCTGCTGTCTCGATGACGACCGTAACGTCGTCGGGCCGGATGCGCGGGAGGCCCCGCCCTGTCCCGGGCGTGATCGCACCCTTGAGGAGCGCCGCATCGACTTCTAGAATCCCCGATCGAAAGGAGCGATCCGAGATGGATGGACCAGAACTTCTGGCGGCACGACTTCTCCGGGCGATGGTCGCCGACGACGTCGACGCCGTCAGTCACCTCGTCATCGAGATCGAAGACAGCGGTTACGCCGGCCTGGTGGCGACAAGGCTCGCGCAGTCGTACATCACCGAGATGCTGAAGACAGCGAGACGCGGACCCCTCCTGCGCGCACTCGAAGCGCGAATCCTCGAATTGAGTACCGTCGCCAGCGAGACGAACGAGAGCTCAGCCTGACAGCAGGTCCGCCGAAGACGCGCCTACGGGCGGGCGACCGACACTTCGTCTTTGCCTGCTTCGGCGAGATGGGGAAGCTCGAGAACCGCCAGGCCCGCTCCGACTGCAGGGGCGTAGTTGCCCGAAGCCAGTCCGGTGGGCCGCACGGCGAACGGGCTGCGTACTCCCGCCTGCCGGATCCGGTCGGCCATCTTCTGCATGGACTCGAGGTAGACCTCTTCCATTCCCGCGAACGTGTCTCCGGCCAGGATTATCAGGTCCAGGTCCAGGATGGTGGCCATCGTCGCAGCGGCGGAGGCGATGTAGTCGGCGACCGTCAGAACGTGCTCGACCGCGAACGGGTGCCCGCTCCTCGCCGCAGCGTAGACCAATTCCATGTCCGAGGGAGCGAGCGGGCCGCTCTCGCTGACCCCGATCAGAGGATCGTGCTGCTCCTGGTCATACCTGCGAACCGCCTCGATCACGGCGCGCGGGGAACCGTACAGCTCAAGGCATCCTCTGCTGCCGCAGAAGCAGACCGGCCCGCTCACGTCCATGGAGACGTGGGCGACGGCGCCTGCGAACGAATTGCTCCCGAGCACGAGCTGCCCATCGAGGAAGATTCCCGATCCCACACCGGATTCGCCCATGTAGATGCACGCGAAGTTGCCGGAAGATCGCGTGTCCAGGCTGAGGCCGTACTCGCCCATCGCGACCGCGTTCGCGTCGTTCAGCATGAGCACCGGCAGATTCAGCGTGTTCCCGATGACGGTCGGGACCGAGTCATCGAGCCACTGGTCGGCGTAGGGGCCAGGAGGACGCTCATAGACAGACCGGTCTTGGGGACCCGGGCCGGCTACCCCTACGCCGAGCAGATCATCGCGGTCGATCGAGTGCCGCGCTGTGATCTCCGCCGTCGCGGACGACAGCGTCGAGGCGAGTTCGTCGACCGTGCGGAACGGGCCATCCGGGGTCATCGTGCCGAGAACGCGACCGGCGAAGTCGAGAATGGCCAGCCTCACATGGTGAAGGTCCACCGACACGCCCAGGGCGTAACCATGGTCGCCGCGGATCCTGAGGAGGGTCCGCGGCTTTCCCCCGGTGTTCCCCGAACTTCCCGCCTCCTCGATGAGCCCGTCGAGGAGGAGAGACCGGGCGATGTTGGTCATCGCCGCGACGGTGAGACCGGTGGCCGCCGCCAGCTCCACTCTGCTAAGCGCCCCGTGGGCACGGATGAGACGCAACACGAGGTCACGGCTCGCAATCGGCGGCCTGCGCTGGCTTCGCACGTCGTCGTCCCTCCCAGTCCGAGTTGCCCGAGGGAATGGCTGCCTGGGCACCGTCTGACTGACTGGAAAGTCTATCGGCCGGACCAGTTCGTCCTAAGAGCGGCACCCAGCCTTCATCGCGGGACCGGGTCGATCACCCCTACCGTGCTCCGTTCACGCTCTGAGTCGTAGGCGGCCGAAACCAGGCTCACCAGCCTGATCGACTCGGATCGGTTCCATTCGTAGCCCGCGCCGTCGTCGATCGCCGCGAAGAAGTGCGACAGCGGTGATTCCTTCGGCTCCCGCATGCGATGGCGCACCCAGTCCTCAGCGCCGGTCTTGACGTACACACCTCCGTCGCGAGAATCCACCATCGCGGTTCCCCGTGTTCCGTGCACCTCCACCCACCTCGCGTCGTTCGGGGCGGAGGACAGACTGGTCTCCAGGACGCTGAAGGCGCCTCCCGCGTATTCGAGAATCACCACCGCGTTGTCCTCGACGCCTACTCCCGCGAGATCGGAAGTCCTGCAGGTCACGGTCTCGGGGTAGCTGCCGTGCAGCAACTGGCTCAGGTACAGACCATGAACCCCCAAATCGATCACCGCTCCCCCACCGGCCTCCGAGGGGGAGAAGAATCCGCTGGGGAGCCATCCCTCGACCGCACCCGCATGCTGATACCGGATCCGGGAGGACGTGAGGGTGCCGAGGATGCCGGCATCGATGATGGCGCCCATCGTGGGGACCCACGGCTCCGAGAGACGCTGGAAAGACACCTGGAGAACTCGATCACAGCGTTCGGCGAGCGTCTCCAGGTGGATGGCATCGTCGGTGGAAATGGCGAGCACCTTCTCGGTGAAGACATGCTTCCCGGCCTCGAGGGCCCGGGAGATGATCTCGACGTGTTCACTCGTCGCCGTGTCGACCACGATGACGTCGACACGATCGTCGAGGAGAAGTGTCTCGAGGTCGGGGACGACGGGCAGGCCGAGCGGCTCCGCGAAACGTGCGGCTGCCGCAGCATCCGCGTCCCACACCCCGATGATCTTCGCGTCGTCCCGTTCGAGGATCTCACCCACATAGTCAGCGACATGGACATGCCAGACGCCGACGATTCCGACTCCGTGCATCATCGATTCCTTTCCGAGTCCGGATGACTCGACATGAAGAGGACACTCATCCCTTGACGGCGCCCGTGCTCAGTCCGTCGACGACCCACTTGCGCAGGGCGATCACCAGCAGGAAGACCGGGAACAGCGCCACGATCGAGGCCGCGAAGATCGTGCCGAAGGGGAGTTGGAAGGCCCCTCCGAACAGCGCGATACCGACCGGCGCGGTCTGGTACTGCGCATTCGCGTTGAAGCTCAGGGCCATCAGGAACTCCTGCCAGCACGACACGAACGTCAGCACCGCCGCGACGAAGATGCCGGGCAACGCCTGCGGCACGATGATCTGCACGATCGTGCGGACCGTGGACGCGCCGTCGACCTCCGCAGCCTCCTCCATCTGTTGTGAGATCGGCAGGAGGGAGTTCCGTACGACCCAGATAGCCAGAGGCAGCCCGAAGGCGACGTACGGCACGATCAGCGCTTGGTAGCTGTTGAGCCAGCCCATCTCCCGCAAGATCACGTAGAGCGGAGGGATGACAGCGACGATCGGGAAGACGGAGATGATCAGCAGGCCGGTCAGGATCCTGGCACTGCCCCGGATGTTCGTGCGAGACAGACCGTAGGCGGCCGGCACCCCGAGGCAGACGACGATCACCGTGCTCAACACCGAGACGATGAGGCTGTTCGCGAGGAAGGCTCCGAAGTCGCCGTCGACGAACGCGGCTTGGAAGTTCGCCAAGGTCGGGGGGATCGGCAAGAGCGACGGCGGATAGGCGCCGAGTTCGCTCACGGGCTTGAATGCCGAGACCGTCAGCCACACCACGGGTGCCAGGAAGACAGCTCCGATGAGGGCCCCGATGATGTCGGCGGCCCGCAGCCGGGGACGGGTCTGCGACGGCCGTGCCTTCGCCTGGGTACGTCGAACAGTGTTATCCATGTGACTCATCCACCTTGAAAGCCCGAAGGAAGACGACTGCGAACAGAGCAACCGTCAGCGTCATCAGGAAGGCGATGGCCGCGCCGTACCCGATGTTGAGGTCCTGGAAAAGCGCGTTGTAGGCCAGCATCGCGATGGACTGCGTGGAGGTGCCGGGACCCCCGTTGGTGAGGACGAAGGGCAGATCAAACAGGCCGAACGCCTGCAGCACTCGAAAGACGACAGCGGTGATGATCGACTGACGCAGGAGCGGGATGGTGATCTGCCCGAGTATTCGCGCCGGCCCTGCCCCGTCGAGTTTCGCGGCTGAATACAGTTCCTTGTCGATCGACCGCAGTCCGCCGAAAAGTATCAGCGCCACGAAGGGCACGGTCTTCCAGGTGTCGGCGACGAGAAGAGCGACGAACGCCCCCACCGGACTCGCGAGGAACGTCACAGGTTCGGAGATGACCCCGATCAGCTCCAGCAGGTAGTTCGCGATGCCGTAGACCCCGTTGAAGATGTAGGACCACAGCTGCGCCGAGACGACGGTGATCATCGCCCAGGGCACCAGCAACATCGCCAGCGTGATTCCGGCCCACCGGGTCATCCGGTCGATCACCAGAGCGACAGCGAGCCCGAGAGCGATCTGCACCGTGACGCTGACAACGGTGTAGGTCCCCGTGAAGAGGAATGCCTGCCACAGCGCCGGCGTCTCGATCGCGTTCATGTAGTTCGCCAGACCGACGAACTCGAAGTCGAAGCCCTCCACCCCCGGTCTGACCGTGGAGAGGCTGAGGAATACGGAGAATGCGATCGGAACCAGCGTGACGAGCGCCACAACGGCGATAGCTGGGGCGGTCAGGAGAGCCCCCGTGCGCCGCGCGCGGTCGCTGCGAGTCATACGAGTCCGGCGGGGTTGGAACCCCGTTTCATGGAAAGTGGTGGTGCGAAGGCTCAATTGATCCCCATCGTTCAACAAGTTTTGTCGCTGGTGCGGATGCGCGCACCCGGCCTGACCTGTCGCCAGCCCGGGTGCGCGCCCGCTCGACCCGATCAGTCTCCGGAGTGACGGCCGGAGTTCAGAGCGCGGTCGACTTCCTCTTGCGCCGTTGCGAGCGCGTCTTCGACGCTCGCGTTACCCGTCAGTGCGGCGTTGATGTTCTGGAACACCGCTCGCGAGACTTCGGAGTAGGCGGGCGTACCCACGGGGCGCCCCACCAGCTGCAGCTCCGCGAGGACCGTGCCCACGGGGCCGACCTGCTCTTGAGCTTCGGGAGTCTGGGCGTCGAGGTTGGCCGGCAGCACCTTCCCGACCGACGCGAAGAGGCTCTGCGCCTCGGTGTCGGTCAACCAGTCGAGGAACGCCGCCGCCTCCTCCACGTGCTCGGAGTGGGGGTTGATGTACATGCCCCCGCCTCCGTTGGTGGATGCGCCGGGGTATGGCTGTCCGTCGAAGGTCGGTAGCGGCGCCATCCCCACCTTGCCCACCACCTGCGACTGAGCAGGGTCCTGGGTGATGGCCCACGCGTAAGACCAGTTCCTCATGAACAATGCGTTCCCGGCCGTGAACTCGTTGAGGGTTTCGGGCTCCTGGAAGGTGACCGTCGCCTCCGGGCTCACTCCGCTGGAGATCGTCTCCTTCAGGAAGTCGAGGGCCCGCTCCGACTCCGCCGTGTCGAGGGTTCCTGCGTCGAAGTCAGCGGTGGTGATGCTTCCGCCGGCGTCGGCGACCAGCTCGTTCCACACGCAGGTGAGGCCCTCGTAGCCGGCGCCCTGCCAGGTGTAGCCGGTCTTCACCGCCCCGCTCTCCTGAATGGCCTTCGAGGTCTCCATCAGCTCTTCCCAGGTCTCGGGAACGGGCAATCCCGCTTCTTCGAGCAGGTCCTCGCGGTAGTACAGGAACGCCGCCTCGGTCCATGACGGCACGCTGTACGACTGGCCCTCGTACTGGGCGAACTGAATCGACCCGGGCGAGAATCGGTCCCAGAAGCTCTCCGGGAAGACCTCGGTGAGGTTGACGGCGAGACCGGCTTCCGCGAACTGAGCGGGCCAGGTGATGTCTCCCTCATACACGTCCGGGGTAGACGAACCGCTGCCGATCTGGGTGGACAGCGTGCCTCTGACGGTGTCGACGTTGGTGGGTCCGACGGTCAGTTTCACCTCGATGTCGGACTGGCTCTTGTTGAAAGCGGCGACGAGGTCGGGCCAGATGTTCGTCGAGTTCAGCGGCTGCACGTACCACTCGAGCGTCACACGGTCGGCATTCCCGCCGCTTCCGCCGGCGCAGGCGGTCAGGGAGAGCGCGACTCCGGCGGCGAGTGCCACGGCGACCGGCCGCCGCAGCCTCCCGTAGGCAGACCTCATCGCAGCACCGCCTTGCGGAAGACCTGCTTGACCTCGGCGGGGAGTTCCTGGAACTCGTTCTCGTCGATCTCGACCACGCCGTGGTTGTACCACGGACGGTTGTAGACCATCGCCATCATCGGCCGGGGCTCGTTGGATCGATTCGGCGTCCCACGATGCCACATGCGGATGTCGCGGATCACAACGGAGCCGGCCGGCGTGATCACCTGCTGGGGGAGCATCTCCTCTTCGGTGAACTTGCCCACGGGGGAATTCCGAAGCTCCTCGATGCGCGTGAAGTCGGGCACGGGAATCACCGCGGGGTCGCCCACGAGATGGGTGCCGAAGGGCCAGATCTCCGTCGGCCCGTTGTCGGGACGGAAGTCGACCAGCGGAATGTTCACGACGTAGCAGAAGGGGGGAAGGCTGATGTTGTCGGAGGGGAACAGCGGCTCGACGTCGGAGTGAGCCTGCTGATACTGCGAGCCCGAGAGCGCCGTGTCCGAGGCGAAGAACGAGCACACCACGTCGTCGCCGAGGATCGACTTGATGACCTGCAGCAGGAGCGGGTTCGCGACGAGTGTCGTGCTGGCGAACGGGGCTTCGAAGGGCAGAGGCATGCCGTACCGGCTGGCGCCGCGGTTGGGATCCGTCTGGGCGATGTAGTCCGACAGCAGTTCGTGGAAGCGGCTCTTGAGCTCCTCCAGTTGCGCCTCACCGAAGACGTTCTCGATGACGACGTAACCCTTGATCTTCAGGTTCAACTGGGCCAGGAGCAGGTTCTCGGGGTCCAACTGACCGTTTTCCCACTCTGTGGTTGTCACCTTCATCTAGTACCTCCTTGTCTAGGGCGACGAGCGACTGCGCGTCGTCTGAAGCCTTTATACACTTGCTTTACTTACTCGTCAAATGATGCAAAACTGACGGCGTGGAAGGTGAACGTGTCATGTGCGGGGAGTACGCCGAGGCCAGGTATGCGGCCCATCTCGCCCGGTTGTTCGTGCCCCTCGGGGATACCGGGAACCTGCGAGTGCTACTCGCGCTCGGGGACGATGAAGTGTCCGTGAATCATCTGGCCGACGTTCTCGAACTCGCTCCGCACGACGTGCAGAAGTGTCTCGACGACTTCGAGGAGCTCGACCTGGTGCGCGGAACCCTATACGGGCGGGTACGCCTCTTCCGTATGAAGGACGCACGACTCCGCGATCTGCTTTTCGGACGACTCGGCGCGCTCACGAAGGCCTGAGTCGAGCGCGGCGGAGATCACGGCACCGGCCGCACCGCGTCCGAGAGGAACGTCGCCGCACCCGACAGGAACTGGCCGCCGTCGACGCCGAACTCGGCGCCCGTGACGTAGGCGGCGGCATCCGACAGGAGGAAGGCGACCACGCCGGCGACGTCCTCGGGCTCGCCACCCCGGTGAAGGGGGATGACCGCCATGTTGGCGTGGCGGAAGGCAGCGGGTGCGCTCGCGGTCATCTCGGTGCGGATGTACCGGGATGGACGATGTTCACGCGGATGCCTCGGGGACCGAGCTCTGTCACACAGGCGTGGGTCAGTCCTCGCAACGCCCACTTGCTGGTCGTGTACGCAGCCGTGTAGTGCCCGGTGAGTCCGGCAGCGGACCCGATGTTGACGATGGACGAACCCGCTCGCATGAACGGCAGCAGCGCCTGAGTGCCGAGCATCGCGCCGGTCACATTGACCGCGAGCACCCGATCCCACTCGGAGCGCTCCACAGACGGCTATGAAGGCCCGAGGTTCATCCGGATCGCGTGACGTGGGAGACGGACTTCACTGCGACGGCGCCGGACTCCGTCGCCCCTCAGCCGAGGGCGCGGGCAGCGACCTCGACGATCGACTCGGGAGAGTCGGCGATCGTGAAGACGAGGGCGTGCTCGTCGGGAGCGGGCGGTTCGAGTGTCGCCAGCTGCGACTCCAGGAGCGCCGCCGGCATGAAGTGACCGACCCGGTGCGCGACCCGCGACGAGAGGAGCGCCGCGGGACCGTCGAGATGCACGAACGCGACGTCGGGGCGAACTCGCGGAGCCGGTCACGATAGACCCGCCGCAGTGCGGAGCAGGCGACGACCACGGGCCCGCGCGAGCACCGCGCCGACCGCGTCAAGCCACGGCCACCGGTCCTCGTCCCGCAGGGGGTCCCGGCCGCCATCAGCGGGACGTTGGCGGGCGGGTGCAGGCCGTCGGCGTCGACGAACGAAAGCTGCAGCGTCGCGGCGAGCGCCTCGCCGATCGTCGACTTCCCTGACCCTGACACCCCCATCACCACAACGGATCGGAGCGGGGCAGCCGTCTCATCCGAGGTCACAGCAGCCTTTCGTCGACCGGGAGGTCGGGCCAGAGCTCGCGCACCCACGCCTGGCCGGGATCGTCGGTGACCTTCCACGCTCGCCGGTGCGGCCCGGCCATCGCGTTCAGCTGGTACAGGGCGTGGCCTGGGGCGGCGAGCACGGGGCCGTGCCACCCGAAGGGCACGAGGATCGTGTCTTCTCGATGTGGAAGACGACAAACCGCGAGCTAGGCAGAACGTCGTGTTCGAGTTGGGATTCTTCATCGGCTTGATTGGACGTAGCCGTGTTGCAGTCCTCTACGACGAGGGGGTGGAGCTACCGAGCGACATTACCGGTCTCGTCTACATCCCCCTGGATTCAGCTGGCGCCTGGAAGGGCAAGCTCGCGGCCGAAATGAGCCACGCACAGATTGACGTCGACTGGACGGCCATCGGACGCAGCTAAATCGAACAGGCCAATTACCGACCCCACGCGTGCCCGACGAAAACCCGCACTCATCTCACGGACCGCACGTCGCGGGATCGTTCCAGATAAGCAGGTGCTGCAGGACACTCGAGCAGCCGACATCGGCCACGAGCGTGGTTACAGTAGCAACGGCCAGAGAGGCGATCGCGACCCACAGCGCCCACCGCCCGACCTTGAACGCATCAGCAGATGCACCCAACGAGGCGACGGTCGAAAGGATGTCCCTGTAGTCGCTGTCGGCCTCGGTAAGACGTGTGATCTGCCGATCTAGCCGCTTCCTAATTGACTCGTCGAGCCTCACAGGCTTGCTTTTGCGATCTCCACGAGCCCGGCGCCACGTCTTCCGCTGAGGTCAAGTCCCGAGTAGTGGTGTAGCGCTGTGTCCTTCGATTTGATGGTTCAGGCGGTGAGCTCGAGGGTGCTGTCGGTGTTCACCTCCTCCGTGACGGTGTTGTCGACGAGGGTCAGGCGGGACTTCGCGAGGATCTCGAGGCCGAGGTAGCGGCGGCCTTCGGCCCACTCGTCGGTGATCTCGGCGAGGACGGCGCCGACGAGGCGGATGATCGCGTCCCGGTTGGGGAAGATCCCGACGGAGTCAGTGCGGCGACGGATCTCCCGGTTGAGGCGCTCGTTGGGGTTGTTGGACCAGATCTGCTGCCAGAGGCCCTCGGGGAACCCGGTGAACGCGAGGATGTCCGCCCTCGCGTTGTCGAGGTGCTCGTGCGCGTCGGGGAGCTTCCCGTCGACGTAGTCCAGCAGCCGGTCGAACTGGGCGTGCACCGACTTCGCGTCGGGCTGGTCGTAGACCGAGTGCAGCATCGCTTTGACCGCGGGCCACATGGTCTTCGGCGTCACCGACATCAGGTTGGCCGCGTAGTGGGTGCGGCAGCGCTGCCAGACCGCGCCGGGCAGATTCGCCGCGATGGCCTCCACCAGCCCGGCGTGCGCGTCGGAGGTGACCAGGCGGACCCCGCCGAGGCCGCGGGCGACGAGGTCGGCGAAGAACGAGTTCCATGCAGCGCCCGTTTCGCTGGTCGCGACACGGAGCCCGAGGACCTCGCGGCGCCCGTCGCCGTTCACGCCGGTCGCGACCAGCACCACGGCGTTGATGACGCGGCCGCCCTCACGGACCTTCATGGTGAGCGCGTCAGCGGCGACGAACGTGAACGGACCGGCGTCGTCGAGCGGGCGGTGTCGGAACTGGTCGACGTGCTCGTCGAGGTCGGCCGCCATCCGCGACACCTGCGACTTCGACAGCGAGTGGATCCCGAGGGTCTTGACCAGCTTGTCCATGCGACGCGTGCTCACGCCGGCGAGGTAGCAGTCCGCAACGACGGTGATCAGCGCGGTCTCGGCGCGTTTGCGACGCTCGAGCAGCCATTCCGGGAAGTACGTCCCCTGCCGGAGCTTCGGGATCGCGACGTCGATCGTCCCAACCCGGGTATCGAGGTCGCGGTGCCGGTACCCGTTGCGCTGGGTCGTGCGGTCGGGGCTTCGCTGCCCCCATTCGGCGCCGACGACCGCGTCCGCGTCGGCGGACAGCAGCGCGTTGATCATGGTCTGCAGCAGACTGCGCATCAGATCCGGCGACGCATCCGCCAGGGCTTCGCCGAGCAGGCCGGCAGGGTCGACAATATGAGGAGCGGTCATCGTGATGACTCCATTCGAGTGAGAAGTAGAGAGCTTTCTCGAAGGATCACACGGTGACCGCGCTCACGTCATGAACGACGAGCCGGGCCACCGTGCGCTACACCACTATGCGGGACTCAACTTCCGCTGACGCGATTCATGAATCCTAAAGTCCGAAATCACCACTGGGCCATGCGACTGCCAGAACTCATTCACGTCGCGGTGAATGGACGTGATGTTGAGACTGAGCGTCAGGAAACTTCGCCGAAGGTTGCGGAGCGCGCGACCTCTGAACTTCCCATGGCGTGTGCTCGCACGGTCTCGAAGCCGGGCATACCTCGCGTCTGCGTTACCCAGGTACTCGACGATCGCCAGCATCGGGAGGAGTTCGTAGAAGTTATCGACCTTGTGGCCCACCGCGGCTACTGTGCCTCCAAACAATTCTCGCTCCCTTTCGAACCCGGCAGCGACTGTCGCGGTGTTGCCCCACAGAGTCCATGTTGGGTCGTCCGCCAGAATGTCACGTCCCCGCCGGTCCGGTTGCGACAGGATCAATCCGGGCAGGGATTTGGCTTTGATCTCTTCGAAGTCGTGAATGTCGATCCCGACGGCGCGGTACACGTCCATTTGGTTCGCTCTTGCGAACCGCACGTCCCGTTCATTCCCCTCCGCGAAAACAACAGTGGTGGGATCGAATTCGTCTAGAAGCAGCAGTTCCAACACCAACTGCTGCTCGTTATTCGCCGCGAATGACCCGGGCAGCTTCCCAGCCAGCCAATCACGTGCCTCCGTGCGGAGCATTCGCCGTTGAGCCTGAATCCGCCGGATTGCCGCGTACTTCCGGTCGAGTGGGATCAATCGACCGTTCTCCCAAACAAGCATGGGCTCATGGGCGGCGTGCCAAACAGCGTCGAGCGATTTCCTCGCTTCGTCGGTGGGCGTGAAGTAGGCGACTGCCGCCGTCAGCCCCTGGCCGATCTGGACGGCGCGAATCTCGACCATGTCGAAGGACTCGGGAAGCCGCATCTTGTGGGCATGGAACGAGTAGAACCGATTTGACTTTGGAGGAAGCACGTCCGCCAGACGCCACCACCTGGAGCCCCATTGCGAGCGCGAGCGTTCGAGGGTTGCGAGATTGTCAGATTCGTGTGGTGGTACTGCCCTTGGTTTGCTCCAACCGTTGCGCTTCATCGCACGCTCAAGCGCTGGCAACTCGGTGGGCGGGAACAACTCGACGACCCACAGTCCGCCGACCCGGACGTGCTCATCAGGCGGAACGAGCAGGTTCTCCAGAACAGAGTCCCGGCCCATTACCTTGTGCCGCTCATGTTCGTTGAATTGAAGAAGATCATTTAGACGGTCATTGAGCCATGTGCGCACCGAATTCGGGAACAGCCTCCGTCTCCAGCCGAACAGCAACCATGACAGGAAACGGTAGGGGTAGTCGTACCAGCGATAGCCCTCACCGGCCTCAGGGATCAGGTCGAATACGCGCTCAATCTCTGGACTGATCGGTAAGTCGGACTCCCTAGGTGTGATGTCCATGGACGTTGTTTCGGCGACACGTCCGTGAGCTACTGACTGGCGAAGGCCTCCGGTTGTGAAGTGGAGCTGTTCAAGGAACCGCTTCACGAACCAGGAGGCCTTCGTGTCCCACGCTAACGCTGCTCCGACTCCGCGCGCTCGTCTTCGGCTGGCGCGCCTGATCGTCGATGACGGCTGGCCGCCGTCCGTTGCGGCGAAGATGTTCATGGTCTCGACCGTCACGGCCCGGAAGTGGGCGGCCCGGTTCCGCGCCGAGGGCGTGTCAGGGATGCAGGACCGGTCTAGTCGTCCGCGCTCAATGCCGTCGAAGACGCCGTTGCCCGTCGTCAAGCGGATCGTCAAAGCGCGCTGGCGGCGCCGGCTCGGGCCCGCCCAGATCGCCGGCGAGCTCGGCCTGGCGCCATCGACCGTTCACGCCGTTCTGGTGCGCTGCCGGATCAACCGGCTGTCGCGGATCGACCGGGTCACCGGGGAACCGATCCGACGCTACGAGCACGACCATCCCGGCTCGCTGATCCACGTCGACGTCACCAAGTTCGGCAACATCCCCGACGGCGGCGGACACCGCTTCCTCGGCCGCGCGCAAGGCACCCGGAACCGGCACGCGATGAACGGCGTGAACCGTAACGAAGACCATCAGCCACGGCTCGGGATCGGCCACCTCCACACCGTCGTCGACGACCACTCCCGCGTCGCCTACGTCGAGATGCACGCCGACGAACGATCCGACACCGCGATCGCTGTCCTGCGCCGCGCGGTCGCTTGGTTCGCTGAAAGGGGCGTCACCGTCGAGCGAGTGTTGTCCGACAACGGCCCCGCCTAC
>NZ_JBYIPT010000007.1:0-158391 GCF_057707225.1 Microbacterium sp. bgisy189
TGGCCGAGGCGTCGATGCCGAGCACACGACGCTTCACGCCCGTGAGCTCTTCCAGCGCGGCGAAGCCCGCGATCATGCCCGCATGGGTCGATCCGGTCACGGTGCACACCACGATCGTGTCGTAGAACACGCCGAGCGTCTTCTCCTGTTCGGCGACCTCGAACGCCCAGTTCGCGAAGCCGAGCCCGCCGAGGCGATGCTCACTCGCGCCCGCGGGGATCGGATACGGCGTGCCGCCGGCATCCTCCACCTCCTGCAGCGCCTGCTTCCACGAATCACGGATGCCGATGTCGAAGCCGGCGTCCTCGAGGCGCGAGTCGGCGCCCATCATGCGTGAGAGCAGGATGTTGCCGACACGGTCGTTGGTCGGGTCGTCCCACGGCACCCACTTCTCCTGCACCAGGCGCGCCTTCAGGCCGAGATGTGCGGCGACGGCGGCGACCTGCCGGGTGTGGTTGGACTGGTAGCCGCCGATCGACACCAGCGTGTCGGCGCCCGAGGCGAGTACGTCGGGAACGATGTACTCGAGCTTGCGGACCTTGTTGCCGCCGTAGGCCAGTCCGCTCGAGACGTCCTCGCGTTTGGCCCAGACCTGTGCACCGCCGAGGTGCTGCGTGAGGCGCTGCAGATGCTGCAGCGGACTCGGGCCGAACGTGAGCGGGTGGCGCGGGAACTCGTGCAGCTTCATGCGGATCGTCCTTCGTGGGTGGCGGGGTTCAGGCGGTGTCGAGGTGCAGGCTGTGCCATGTCTGGGCTGCAAGCCTTGCTGCCGCATCCGCGTCGCCGGCGGCGCACAGTTCGATCAGCCGCTCGTGGCGCCTGGCAGACTGCTCACCCTCGGCCGATCCGAAGCGCAGGCGTTCGGCGCGATGCAGCACAGGTTCGTACTGAGCGATGACAGCGCGCGCGGCCGCGTTGCCGCACCGGTCCAGGGCGATCGCGTGGAAGTCGGCGTCGGCGGTGAGCGCCGCATCGAGGTCGTCGGCATCCCGCGCGGCGCGGAAGCGTTCGTTCGCGGCGCGCATCGCGTCGAGGTCCGCCGGCGTCAGCCGCGGTACGGCGGTGCGCACGGCGAGGGCGTGCATCGCCCCGACGACCGCCTGTGCATCGCGCAGGACAGCGGGCTCGATGGGGGAGACGACGGTGGATCGGCCGGGAACGGCATGCACGAGTCCGGCGCGCGAAAGCTCGAGCAGCGCTTCGCGCACCGGGGTGCGTGAGACCCCGAGCCAGGCCGCGAGCTCCGCGTCTCGCAGCTGCTCGTCGGGTGCCAGCGTGCCGTCGACGATCGCATCGCGCAGACGCCCCAGCACGGTGTCGCGCAGCAGCGGTCTCGGGGCGAACGTCTCTGTGGGAATCGGCACGATATGCAATATATCGCGCTGAGTCGAGATCAGGGGCCCCTGCTGG
The DNA here is from genome assembly GCF_057707225.1 of Microbacterium sp. bgisy189. Taxonomy (NCBI): domain Bacteria; kingdom Bacillati; phylum Actinomycetota; class Actinomycetes; order Micrococcales; family Microbacteriaceae; genus Microbacterium; species Microbacterium sp. bgisy189. The sequence continues at coordinate 1,411 of NZ_JBYIPT010000007.1, forward strand.
TGCAGGGGCCCCTGATCGGCGTTCGTCAGAACCGCTTGTGGCAGAGTCAGAACTGGTTCATCGTGTTGTCCTTGCCGCCGGCCTTCAGGGCCGCGTCGCCGGCGAAGTACTCCTTGTGGTTGTCGCCGATGTCGCTGCCGGCCATGTTCTGGTGCTTGACCGTCGCGATGCCCTCGCGGATCTCACGGCGCTGCACGCCCTTCACGTAGGCGAGCATGCCCTCTTCGGCGAAGTAGTCCTTGGCCAGATCGTCGGTGGACAGTGCGGCCGTGTGGTAGGTCGGCAGGGTGATCAGGTGGTGGAAGATGCCGGCACGGGCCGAGCCGTCCTTCTGGAACGAGCGGATCTTCTCGTCGGCCAGGCGCCCCAGCTCGGTCTCGTCGTACTCGACGCTCATCAGTTCGTCGCGGTTGTAGGCCGAGACGTCCGCGCCCTGCTCGACAAGGGCGTCGTAGGCCTGCTGGCGGAAGTTCAGCGTCCAGTTGAACGACGGGCTGTTGTTGTAGACGAGCTTCGCGTTCGGGATCACCTTGCGGATCTCGTCGACCATGCCGGCGATCTGCGCGACATGGGGCTTCTCGGTCTCGATCCACAGCAGGTCGGCGCCGTTCTGCAGCGACGTGATGCAGTCGAGCACGCAGCGCGCCTCGCCCGTGCCCTTGCGGAACTGGTAGAGGTTGCTGGCCAAACGCTTCGGGCGCAGCAGCTTGCCGTCGCGCTTGATGACGACGTCGCCGTTGCCCAGCTCGTCCTCCGAGATCTCCTCGACATCCAGGAACGCGTTGTACTGGTCGCCCAGGTCGCCCGGCTGCGCCGTGACGGCGAGCTTCTGGGTGAGGCCGGCGCCCAGCGAGTCGGTGCGGGCGACGATCACGCCGTTGTCGATGCCGAGCTCGAGGAACGCGTAGCGGACCGCGGCGATCTTGGCGAGGAAGTCCTCGTGGGGCACCGTGACCTTACCGTCCTGGTGGCCGCACTGCTTCTCGTCCGAGACCTGGTTCTCGATCTGGATGGCGCAGGCGCCGGCTTCGATCATCTTCTTGGCCAGCAGGTACGTCGCCTCGGGGTTGCCGAAACCGGCGTCGATGTCGGCGATGATCGGCACGACGTGGGTCTCGTAGGTGTCGATCTGCGACTGGATGAACTCGACCGCGGTCTCGTCGCCCGCCAGGCGTGCGTCGTCGAGCTTCGTGAACAGCAGGTCGAGCTCGCGGGAGTCGGCCTGACGGAGGAACGTGTAGAGCTCCTCGATGAGTGCCGGGACTGCGGTCTTCTCGTGCATCGACTGGTCGGGGAGCGGACCGAACTCCGACCGGAGCGCGGCGACCATCCAGCCCGACAGGTACAGGTAGCGCTTGTTCGTGGTCTTGAGGTGCTTCTTGATCGAGATGAGCTTCTGCTGCCCGATGAAGCCGTGCCACACGCCGAGCGACTGGGTGTAGACCGACGAGTCGGAATCGTACTCGGCCATGTCCGCCCGCATGATGTCGGCGGTGTACTGGGCGATCTCGAGTCCGGTCTTGAAGCGGTTCTGCGCCCGCATGCGGGCGACGTACTCGGGGTTGATCGCATCCCAGCTCGAACCCTGCTGCTCCTTGAGCGCGCGGATGGCTTCGATGTCGTCGTTGTACGCAGTCATGTTGGTTCCTTCGCGGTGGGTGGTTCGCTCACGGACGCTGTGGGCGAATCGCTTGGTTCCACTGTGTGCCAAGGAATGACGGTCTTCTGACCAAAACCGGCGTGAAGATTTGCCGAAATTCTGCGACTGCGAAGGGTTGGGGGTCCGTCAGTGGATTGCGCCGCCCGGCATCCCACCGTCGTCAGCGCCGACGAGCGTCGTGTCGATCGCGATGCGAAGCGCGGCGGCGATGTCGTCGAGCGGCAGCGTGGGCTGCCCCGTCGGCGCCCCCTCGATCGCCCACGGCACGTGGATGAACCCTGCCCGTACGTCACTGGGCACGGCCTGCAGCGCCGTGTAGAACACGTGGTTGCACACGAACGTTCCGGCGGTGTGCGAGACCTCGGCCCGGATACCGGCACCTCGGATGGCCGCCGCGATCGACTTGACCGGAAGTGTCGCAAATGCGCCGGCGGGGGCGCCGTGCACCGAAGGCTCGTCGATGGGCTGGGCTCCGTCGTTGTCGGGTATCCGCGCGTCGATCAGGTTGACGGCGACGCGCTCGACGCTGATCGCCGTCCGCCCGCCGGCGAGTCCCGTCGCGATGACGATGCTCGGTCGATGCGCCTCGACCAACTCGCGCATGGCTGCGGCAGACCCGGCGAAGGTCACCGGGAGTACGGCCGTGATCAGCTCGGCATCGCCGTTCCAGGTCGCCGCGACCCGCTCGACGGCATCGCCGCTCGGATTCGACTCGTCTCCACCGAACGGTTCGAAGCCGGTCAGCAGCACGACCCTGCGTTCCGTCACCCTCGCACCTGCTCGAATTCGACCACGCCATCGGCGATCGACGTGCGCCGAAGCCGAACGCGAACCTCTGTGCCGGGGAGCGCGGTCGCCCTCTCGAGCGTCGCCTCGACCGGTGGGTCGAGCAGCGCCACCCGCACGCCGTCGCCGCGCTCGCGCAGGACCACAGCGTCGAACTCGTCGCCTTCGCGCCCATGCAGCACGGCCGCTTCGATGCGGTCGAGGGCGCCGGCCTCGACCTGGCGCACGCGCTGCTTGCTCCGCTCCATGAGGTCGGGGATCGTGGGCAGACTCTCCCGTGCCCACGTGGGCACCTCGCGCCCGTTCGCGAGCGCATCGCACACCACGAGCGACCAGCGGTCGACAAGGCGACGCAACGGGGCCGTGGTGTGGGCGTACGGGGCGGCGATCGCCGCCTGCTCGCTCACTTCTGGGATGTCGCCGTCGAACGTCGTGTAGCCCGCGCCGCGGAACAATCCGGCCGCGTGCTCCTTCACGGCGCGCGCCACCGGCCCGCGGTCCAAGCTCTGCAGGTACGCGCCGTACGGCACATCGTCGGGCCACGGCATCCCGAGCGCGACGGTCTGCGCGCGGAACGCGGCGACGTCTTCGGGGGAGGCGGGCGGCATGGTGCGCAAGATGCCGATGCCGCCGTCGAGCATGATGCGCGCCGCCGCCATGCCGGTCAGCAACGAGACGTGGGCGTTCCAGTCCTCCAGCGGCACGCCCTCGTCGATCTCGAGGCGGTAGCCGTCGCCGTCGCGCTCGATGCGCACCTCCGGCAGGTTCAGGCTCGCGCCGCCGCGCTCGATCTCGCGCGCCGCGCGCTCAGCACCGAACCACGGCATCGCCATGAGCGTCTCGGGCGCGGTGCCCGACTCGATGGCGGCCTGGGCGTCGACATACGACCACTGGGCGCGCGAGCGGATCACGCCCCGAGTGAGGGACGTCTGGGTCGGAACACCCTTCGCATCGAGCTCGAATCGCCAGACGAACGCGCGCCGGTCCTGGTCCGGGAGCAGCGAAGCGGCATCCTCGCTCAGCACAGTCGGATGCAGCGGCACCCGGCCGTCGGGTGCGTAGAGGGTCTGCCCGCGTTCGCGCGCCTCATGATCGATCGCGCCGTCAGGCTCGACATATGCCGGAACATCTGCGATGGCGTAGTGCAAGATCGCACCATCGCTGGACCGCTGCAAGTGCACGGCCTGGTCGAGGTCGGTCGATCCGGCCGGGTCGATCGTCAGGAACTCGATGTCGCGCAGGTCCGCGAGCGTTCCTCCCGGCTCGACGGCGGTCGCCGTTGCGGCAAGCTCTGCCTCACGGAGCACCTCGACCGGAAACTTTTCGGGCACCCCGAGCTGTCTCCGCGCGGCGGCGAGAGCAGCAGCAAGCGCGTCGTCAACGCTTGTCGACATACCTGCTTCTGGGTCAGGTGGCGGATGCAGTCTGGAGCGGTGCACGGACACGAGGTCAGTGTATGCGGCGAGGTGTTGCGCAATTGTTGCGCGAACTCGTGATGGGCGTCGCCTGGCGCACCCTAGCGTGATGGCATGACCTCGTCACCACGCCGCCGCCACGCGATCGCCGTCGCAGCCGCCTCGATCATCGCGCTCCTGTTGACGGGGTGCGCAACGCCCGCTCCCGTCGCGCAGACGCCGGCACCCGAGACACCCACGACCACGCCAACGCCCACACCGACCGAGACCGAGCCCGTCGTCGCGCAGGTGCTGTTCGACGGCGACTGCGCGCAAGTGCTGCCGAGCGAGGCGATCGCAGAGGTCATCGGGGCAGCGGGTGATCCGCGCGAAGGGCGCGACCTGGGAACTGCCACATTGGGCGGCCTGGGCTGCGGGTGGACGAGTGAGGAGGGCTCCCTCGACGTCATCGCCTACCCGTCCGAGATCGTCCCCGCCGACATCGCGGCGCGTTACGAGACCCCCGTTTGCGAAGGGTTCCTCTATGACGGCTACGGCTGCCGCGTCGGTGTGCGCGAAGCTGACGCTTGGGCGCTGGTGACTGTGTCGCCCCCGCTCGGAGCGCCCGCCGACGAGGAGCCGCCGGCGAGTCTCGACGTCGCGGCTGCGCACGTCGCGGAGGCGCTTGCGGGAACGACCGGCAACGCGTCGACACCGACCGCCGAATGGTGGACGACGAGTTGCGACGACGTGGAGGCAGCCTTGGATCTCACGACCCTGCTCGGGGTCGACGAGTACGAATTCGGGTTTCCCGCCGACGGTGGCGAAGACGTCGACACCGAAATCAACCGGGCATCGGGCTCACTCATCGGCACCTGCCACTGGTACGGATACGCAGGCGACGACGCCCGTGCCGTGCAGCTCTGGGCCTACCCCGGAGCGGCGACGCAACTGGAGTCCTTCATCGAGGGCCGTGACGTCGCGCCCGTGAGCATCGAAGGTGCCGAGGAGGCGCTGACGTTCCCCGGAGACGGCTACTTGGATCTCGCCATCTCAGACGGCGTGAACGTCGTGTTCGTCGACGCGCACGATGTCGCGGTCGACGTCGACGTGGTCGGGAACGCGGTCCTCGCAGCGCTCGCCGGCTGACCCACCGACCTTGCCCATGCCACACTCAAGGCATGGGCAAGGTCTTCGACGGCATCGATGCATCACTGCGTGAGTGGATTGCGGCGCAGCACCTGTTCTTCGTCGCGACGGCACCGCTGTCGGGCGACGGGCGGGTCAATGTCTCGCCGCGCGGACTCGACAGCCTCAGCATCCTCGACGACCACACCGTCGCGTGGCTCGATCTGACCGGCAGTGGGGCCGAGACGATCGCGCACCTGCGCGAGAACGGCCGCATCACCCTCATGTTCTGTTCGTTCGACGCACGGCCGCGCATCGTGCGGCTCCACGGCCGCGGCCGCGTCGTGCTGCCCGGTGAGGCGCTGTTCGCCGTGGTGGATGCCGAGCACCCTGGTCACGTCGGGGCGCGGGCTGTGATCGTCGTCGACGTCGACCGGGTGTCGGATTCGTGCGGGTGGGGTGTGCCGCAGATGGACTTCGTCGCCGACCGCGACATCATGCGCCCGTGGGCAGAGAAGAAGGGCCCGGACGGCCTCGAGCAGTACCGTGCCGAGAAGAACGCCGTCTCGCTCGACGGGCTGCCCGCCCTCTGACAGCGGCGGGATCGCGCGGGTCTAAGCTGGATCTTCGTGGTCACACGTCTGTCGAACTTCTTCCTCCGCACCCTCCGCGAAGACCCCGCCGATGCCGAGGTCACGAGCCACAAGCTGCTCGTGCGCGCCGGCTACATCCGTCGCGCGGCCCCAGGCATCTTCACGTGGCTTCCGCTGGGTCTGAGAGTCAAGGCGAAGATCGAGGGCATCATCCGCGAGGAGATGGCCGCGGCGGGTGCGTTCGAGGTGCACTTCCCGGCGCTGCTGCCCCGCGACCCGTACGAGCAGTCGGGCCGGTGGACTTCGTACGGCGACGGCATCTTCCGCCTGCAGGACCGCAAGGGAGCCGACTACCTGCTCGCCCCGACGCACGAGGAGATGTTCACGCTCCTGGTGAAGGATCTCTACTCGTCTTACAAGGACCTGCCGCTGTCGATCTACCAGATCCAGGACAAGTACCGCGACGAGGCGCGCCCCCGCGCCGGGCTCCTGCGCGGCCGCGAGTTCACGATGAAGGACGCCTACTCGTTCGATTACACCGACGAGGGGCAGGACGCCTCCTATATGAGTCAGCGTGATGCATACGAGCGCATCTTCCAGCGGCTCGGTCTCGAGTACGTCATCGTTGCGGCAGACAACGGCCTCATGGGCGGTGCGCGCAGCGAGGAGTTCCTGCACCCCATCGCCGTCGGCGAAGACACGTTCGTCCGGTCCGCGGGTGGCTATGCCGCGAACGTCGAGGCGTTCACGACCATCGCCCCCGATCCCGTGCCCTTCGATGCTGCGGGCGCCCCGGTCGTCTTCGACTCGCCGAACACCCCGACCATCGAGACGCTGGTCGCCCACTCCAACGCGCACTTGGAGGGGGAGTACACCGCGGCCGACACGCTCAAGAACGTGGTCCTGGCGCTGACGCACGCCGACGGCACGCGTGAGCTCGTCGTCGTGGGTCTGCCGGGCGACCGTGAGGTCGACGACAAGCGCGCCGAGGTCGCGTTCGCACCGGCTGCGGTCGAGGCCGCGACGCCCGAGGACTTCGAGCGTCACCCGCTGCTCGTGAAGGGCTACATCGGTCCGTGGTCGCCCGAAGGGGCCGTCCTCGGCGAAGAATCGGCCACCGGCATCCGTTACCTGCTCGACCCGCGCGTCGTCGACGGGTCGAGTTGGATCACCGGCGCGAACATCGATCAGCAGCACGCGCACTCCGTGGTCGCAGGCCGCGACTTCTTCGGCGACGGGTTCGTCGAGATCGCGAACGTGCGCGAAGGCGACCCCGCACCGGACGGATCGGGGCCCGTCGAACTCGCGCGTGGCATGGAGATCGGACACGTGTTCCAGCTCGGTCGCTTTTTCGCCGAGACCCTCGGCCTCAAGGTGCTCGACGAGAACGGCAAGCTCGTCACCGTCACAATGGGTTCGTACGGCATCGGCGTCACCCGCATCCTCGCGATCCTCGCCGAGCTCAACAACGACGACAAGGGCCTCGTCTGGCCCGCTGCGATCGCGCCGTTCGACGTGCAGGTCGTCGCCACCGGCCGGGATGCGGCCGCATTCGAACTCGCCGAGCAGGTCTCGGCGCAGCTCGAGACGGCCGGACTCGACGTGCTCCTCGACGACCGCGCGAAGGTGTCGCCCGGCGTGAAGTTCGGCGATGCCGAGTTGATCGGTGTGCCGCAGATCGTCATCGTGGGTCGCGGCGCGGCCGACGGTCAGGTCGAGCTGTGGGATCGCCGCACGGGCGAGCGTCAGGTGGTACCGGCCGCCGAGGCCGTGGCCGCGCTCTCGACCCGCTGACCGGATGCCGCGTGTTCACCGCGCGGCCACCGCACGTCATCGTGACGTGACAGGCTGAGGGCATGGCACCAGGTTCCACCGCGTCCATCCCGCCCGAAGTCACGGATGCGCTCCGCACCGTGATCGCCGAAGCCGGCATCACGCACGACCAAGACCTCATCGCGCGCATCCTCGCCACCGGCGTCGGGCTGGGGCTCGATGACTCCGATCGGCTCGACCTCAAGATCACCTCTGCTGCGCTCACCGAGATGCGGGCGGCGTTCCAGCTGTTCGCGCCGTTCCGCGGTGTGCCGAAGGTGACCGTGTTCGGTTCGGCCCGCACGAAGCCCGAGTCGATGCTGTACCGACAGGCATCCGGGGTCGCACAGGCGCTGGCGGAGCGCGGGTGGATGGTCGTCACGGGGGCGGGGCCCGGCATCATGCAGGCCGCCGCCGAGGGTGCTGGGCCGGAGCGATCACTCGGGGTCTCCATTCGGCTGCCGTTCGAAGAGAAGCCCAACGCCGTGATCGCGGCATCCGCGAACAACGTCGCGATGAAGTACTTCTTCACCCGCAAGCTCATGCTCGTGAAGGAGTCGCACGGGTTCGTGTGCGTGCCCGGCGGTTTCGGCACGCTGGACGAGATGTTCGAGCTGCTCACGCTGCAGCAGACGGGGAAGGCGGAGCCGGTGCCGATCGTGCTGCTCGACGAGCCCGGCGGCACGTTCTGGGCAGGACTGCAGCACTACATCGACGAGCACCTGATTCCCGCGGGCGTCATCTCGCCCGACGACTTCGACCGTGTCCTCGTCACCGACTCGGTGGATGCCGCGGCCGAGGCGATCACGGGGTTCTGGCGCAACTACGACTCGTTGCGCTGGGTCGGTTCGCACCTCGTGCTTCGCCTTCGCGCCGAGCCGACCGACGATGAGGTCGACGACCTCAACGAGCGGTTCGGTGGGCTGCTGCGCGCCGGGCGCATCGAGAAGCGCGATGCCATGCGCCCTGAGCGCGAGGACGACGACAAGGTCGACTTGCCGCGGCTCGTGCTCGACCTCGACCAGTTCCAGGTCGGTGACCTGTACCGGCTCATCGGCGCGATCAACGCGCTGGGGTCGGCGCCGGGAGGGCGCGCGCACGCGAAGTGAGCGGCGCGTCACAGATCGGCGTAGCGCGACCGAATCGCGGTGAAGACGCCGTAGGCGATGAGTCCGACGCCGACCAGTGCTGCCAGGAAGGGGCCGAACGGCATCTGGATGAGTCCGTCGACGGCGCCGTCGAGGCCGCCCGCGGCATCCGCGTCGCCCTTGACCGCTGCCACCACGAGCAGCACGCCGACGATCCCGAGTGCCGCGCCCTTGCCGATGTACCCCGCGATGCCGAGCACATCGACGACGCGGCCGATGCCCGACCGTGGGAGTGTCATCTTCTTCCGGTAGGTGCGCAGCATTCCCGCCACGGCGAATCCGATCCCGGCCCCGACGAAACCCACACCGACGGCGGCCAGGACGAACACGCCGCCTGGAATCTGCAGCACGCCGCGGCTGGTGTCCTCTGCCGTGCGGTCGGCGTTCGGCCGCGCACCGAGGCCGACCGCCGCCGACACGACACCCAGGGCCACGAACACGGCCGCCTGCCCCCACGCCGAGGCGCGGGCGCCCCAGTCGGAGAGGTCGCCGCCGCGCACCAGGATGCCTTCGGCCACGCGCCACAGGGCAAGGGCGATGAGCGCGGCCGCGATGACCCACAGCACGACGAAGCCGAGCGGGGCGGTCGCGATCGCCCGGAACGCGCCGGACTGGTCGGCATCGCCGCGGGCGCCGAACGCGACGGCGAGCACGATCGCGCCGAGCAGCACGTGCACGACGCCGTTCGCGGCGAAGCCGGCGCGGGCAAGCGCACGGAAGGCGGGTTTCGACGTCGCCTCTCGCGCGACCTGCGTGGCGGGGTCGCTCATGTCGCTCCGATCAGTTCGTCGGTCGGTCGTGGTGCAGGTGGTCGCGGTGCTTGTCGGCCTGGTGCGCCTTCGTGACGATGTCGAGCGGGCCCGTCACCGTCAGTTCATCCTCCCAGCACTCGATGCCCGATACCCCGGGAAGCCGGTCGCGGGTGAACACCGGGTCGCGACCGGCTCGTCGCTGCGCCGTGTAGTCCTTCAACAGGCGGAAGGCGATGCCGGAGAGCAGCCCGATGGCGATCAGGTTGATGAGCGCCATGACGCCCATGATGCCGTCGGCGAAGTTCCAGACGAGGTCTGCCGACGCGATCGCGCCGACGAACACCGCGACAATCACGAGCAGGCGATACCCCGTGAGCACGGCGGGGCTGCGGGTGATGAACTCGATGTTCGATTCGCCGTAGTAGTAGTTGCCGAGGATCGACGAGAATGCGAGCAAGAAGATGATGATGCTCAGCGCGATGCTCGACCAGTCGCCGAGGGTGCTCGTGAGGGCGCCCTGGGTGAGGTCGATGCCCTTCTCGGCGTTGGCGAGATCCGGCACAGACACCAGGATGATGAACGCGGTGATCGAGCACACCAGGAACGTGTCGAAGTAGACCCCGAGCGTCTGCACGAGCCCCTGCTTGACGGGGTGGGTGACGGCGGCGCTCGCGCCGGCGTTGGGCGCCGATCCGAGACCCGCCTCGTTCGAGAACATGCCGCGCTTCACGCCGGTGAGCACGATGTAGCCGAAGGCGGCGCCCACCACCTCGTTGAAGCCGAACGCCTGCGTGAAGATCTGGCCGAAGACCTCGGGAAGCCGGTCGATGTGCAGTGCCACCACGATGAGACCGAGGAAGAGGTATGCCAGTGCCATGAGCGGCACGAGCAACTGCGTGACCGACGCGATCCGGCGCACGCCGCCGAACACGACGAGTGCGGTCAGCAGGGCGATCACGCCGCCGATGACCCATGCGAGCCAGACCGGCGCTTCACCCACCGTTGCGCCGATGGTGCCCGCGATCGTGTTGGCCTGCAACGAGCTGAATGCGAACGGGAAGCACACGATCAGCACGATGGCGAAGACGATGCCCATCCACCGCGCGCCGAGGCCTCGCTCCATGTAGTAGGCGGGGCCGCCCCGGAAGCTGTCCTTCTCGCGGGTCTTGAACAGCTGCGCCAGCGACGATTCGATGAAGCTCGACGCGCCGCCGACGAACGCCATCAGCCACATCCAGAACACCGCTCCCGGGCCGCCGACGGCGATCGCGGTGCCGACCCCGGCGATGTTGCCGACGCCCACGCGGGATGCCGCCGAGATCGTGAACGCCTGGAATGCCGAGACGGACTGCGGCTCACCGGACTCGGTGCGGGGCGTCTTGTCGGTGAGGGTGCGGAACATCTCGGGAATGAGGCGGAACTGCACCACCCCCGACCGCACCGTGAAGTACAGGCCGAGCAGCACGACGACGGGCAGCACTGCCCACGTCCACAGCTGTTCGCCGGCCCAGAGCACTGCGTCGTTGACCTGATCCATCGCAACAGTATGGCGATGCGTGCCCGTGCAGACCAGGCCGGGGCGGTGCCCGGCGGCATCAGGTAACGTTGTGTGGATGCCGGAGCGTGATTTTCGGCGGAGAAGTGAAAAGGGAGGACACCGTGGACATCGATCTCGGACTGCTGCGGACGGTCGAGCGTGAGAAGGAGATCCCCTTCGACGAACTCGTGCGGATCATCGAACAGGCGATCCTCACCGCATACGCGAAGCACACGTCCCCCGACGGCGAGCTCCCTGAGGGTGCGAGAGCGCAGCTCGACCGCAAGACCGGTCACGTCGCCGTGTACATGCCGTTGCGCGACGAAGAGGGCGTCGTGATCGGCGAGGAGGAGAGCACGCCCGACGACTTCGGTCGCATCGCCGCGTTCGCCGCGAAGCAAGTCATCAGCCAGCGCCTCCGCGACATCGCCGATGACGCGGTGCTGGGAGAGTTCCGTGGCAAGGAGGGCGACATCGTCGCCGGTGTCGTGCAGCAGGGCCCGAACCCGCGCATGGTGCATGTCGACCTCGGCACTGTCGAAGCGATGCTTCCTCCCGAGGAACAGGTGCCGGGGGAGGAGTACCCCCATGGTTCGCGGCTGCGCGTCTACGTCACGTCGGTCTCGAAGGGCACGAAGGGGCCGTCGATCACCGTCTCGCGCACCCACCCGGGCCTGGTCCGCAAGCTGTTCGCCCTCGAGGTGCCCGAGATCGCGAACGGGCTCGTCGAGATCGTTTCGCTCGCGCGCGAGGCCGGACACCGCACCAAGATCGCCGTGAAGGCGAACGACCCGTCGATCAACGCGAAGGGTGCCTGCATCGGCGAGCTCGGCCGCCGCGTGCGCGCCGTGACCGAAGAGCTCGGCGGCGAGAAGATCGACATCGTCGACCACGACCCCGAGCTCGCGAAGTTCGTCGCCAACGCGCTGTCGCCCGCGAAGGTGACCTCCAGCTTCGTGCTCGACGCGGCCAATAAGGCCGTGCGGGCGCTCGTCCCCGACTATCAGCTGTCGCTGGCCATCGGCAAGGAAGGCCAAAACGCGCGTCTGGCGGCCAAACTGACCGGCGCCAAGATCGACATCCAGCCGGACTCGATCTTGGAAGACGCGTGACGGGGTAGGATGGAACCTGTTCGTACGTGCGTGGGATGCCGCGCGCGTGCCCCGCGGCCCTCACTTCTGAGAGTCGTCGCCCACGATGGAGTCCTCGTCCCAGACGAGCGCGCCGTCCTGCCGGGCAGGGGTGCGTGGGTGCATGACACGGAATCGTGCGTGGATGCCGCCATCCGGCGCCGCGCCTTCGGACGAGCACTGCGTGTGTCGGGACCCCTGAGTGATCAGGCCCTGGTCACGCGGACCAACACAGAACACCACCAGCGAAACGGCTGAACGGCTATGGACACAAAGTGAACGGCTCGAAATGAGACCCGTCCGCAAGTAACGGTCCGCCCTGTCCGGGGTGGACCCCAGACAGGAGAATTGTGGCAAAACCACGCGTGCACGAGATCGCTTCCGAGCTCGGCGTCGACAGCAAGGTCGCCCTCGCGAAGCTGAAGGAGCTCGGCGAATTCGTCAAGAGCCCCTCATCCACCATCGAGCCCCCCGTGGCTCGCAAGCTCCGTGCTGCCCTCGAGGCAGACGGAGCAGGCAAGGCTGACGCACCCGCGCCGGCCGCCGCTCCCGCCGCAGCGAAGCCCGCTGCCGCGAAGCCGGCCGCCAAGCCCGGCCCCGCCAAGCCTGCTGCTCCCGCAGCCGAGGCCGCACCGGCAGCCGAGGCGCCGGCACCGGCCCCCGCAGCCGAGGCGCCGGCCGCTCCGAGCGCGCCGAGCCCCGGCCCGGCCAAGCCGGCAGCTCCGGCAGCGCCCGCCCCGGGCGGCGCAGCACCGCAGGCGCCCCGCCCCGGTGGCGGAGCGCCGCGCCCCGGCAACAATCCCTTCGCGTCGTCGCAGGGCATGGGTCAGCGTCCCGCCGGCCCCCGCCCCGGCAACAATCCCTTCGCTTCGGCGCAGGGCATGGGCCAGCGCCCGACGCCCGGCAACATCCCGCGCCCGCAGGCCCCGCGTCCCGGCGCTCCGCGTCCCGGTTCCCCGCGCCCCGGCGGTGCAGGTCGTCCCGGTGGCGGCGGTCGTCCCGGCGCTCCCTTCCAGCAGCGTCCCGGCGGTCCCGGTCGTCCCGGCGGTGCCGGTGCGGGCGGTGGCGGTTTCGCCGGTCGTCCCGGTGGTGGCGGTGGTTTCGCCGGTCGTCCCGGTGGTGGCGGTGGCCGCGGTCGTGGCCCCGGCGGTGGTACCGCGGGTGCCTTCGGCAAGGGTGGCGGCAAGTCCAAGCAGCGCAAGTCGCGTCGGGCGAAGCGGCAAGAGTTCGAGATGCGGTCGGCGCCGGTCGTCGGCGGCGTCAACGTCCAGAAGGGCAACGGCGAGATCATCCGCCTGCGCCGTGGCGCGTCGATCGCGGACTTTGCAGACAAGCTCGAGGCGCTGCGCGGGTACACCGTGCAGCCCGGCACGCTCGTGACCATCCTGTTCAATCTGGGTGAGATGGCGACGGCGACCGAGTCTCTCGACGAGGCCACCTTCGAGGTGCTGGGCGAGGAGCTCGGCTACAAGATCCAGATGGTCTCGCCCGAGGACGAGGACAAGGAGCTCCTCGAGGGCTTCGGCCTCGACCTCGAGGCCGAGTTGGAGGCGGAGAACGAGGACGACCTCGAGATCCGTCCTCCGGTGGTGACCGTCATGGGTCACGTCGACCACGGTAAGACCAGGCTCCTCGACGCCATCCGCCAGACGAACGTCGTGGCAGGCGAGGCCGGTGGCATCACGCAGCACATCGGTGCGTACCAGGTCTGGACCGAGCACGACGAGATCGAGCGTGCGATCACCTTCATCGACACCCCGGGTCACGAGGCGTTCACCGCCATGCGTGCCCGTGGTGCGCAGGTGACCGACATCGCGATTCTCGTGGTGGCCGCCGACGACGGCATCATGCCCCAGACCGTGGAGGCCCTGAACCACGCCCAGGCGGCGAACGTGCCGATCGTGGTCGCGGTCAACAAGGTCGACAAGCCCGAGGCCAACCCCGCCAAGGTGCGCCAGCAGCTCACCGAGTACGGGCTGGTCGCCGAGGAGTACGGCGGCGACGTGCTGTTCGTCGACGTGTCGGCCCGTCAGGGCACCGGCATCCAGGACCTCCTCGACGCGGTCCTGCTGACCGCCGACGCCGGGCTGGACCTCACGGCCAACCCGAACAAGGCGGCCCGTGGTGTCGCGATCGAAGCCAAGCTCGACAAGGGCCGCGGTTCGGTCGCCACGGTGCTCATCCAGTCCGGAACGCTGCGCGTCGGCGACGCGATCGTCGCTGGCACCGCCTACGGTCGTGTGCGCGCCATGATCGACGAGAACGGCGACCCGGTCGAAGAGGCCTACCCGTCGCGTCCCGTGCAGGTGCAGGGTCTGAACTCGGTGCCCCGCGCCGGTGACACCTTCATCGTCACCGAAGAGGACCGCACCGCCCGCCAGATCGCCGAGAAGCGTGAGGCCGCAGAGCGCAACGCCCAGCTGGCCAAGGCCCGCAAGCGCATCTCGCTCGAAGACTTCACCCGTGCACTCGAAGAGGGCAAGGTCGAGTCGCTCAACCTCATCATCAAGGGTGACGTCTCGGGTGCCGTCGAGGCGCTCGAGGAGTCGCTGCTCAAGATCGAGGTCGACGACTCCGTGCAGCTGCGCATCATCCACCGCGGTGTGGGTGCGATCACCGAGAGCGACATCAACCTGGCCACGATCGACAACGCGATCGTGATCGGCTTCAACGTGCGCCCCGACACGAAGGCGCGCGAGCGCGCCGCCCGTGAAGGTGTGGACGTGCGCTTCTACTCCGTCATCTACAACGCGATCGACGACGTGGAGCAGTCGCTCACCGGCATGCTCAAGCCGGAGTACGAAGAGGTCCAGTCGGGTGTCGCCGAGATCCGCGAGGTGTTCCGCTCTTCGAAGTTCGGCAACATCGCCGGTGTCATCGTCCGCTCGGGCACGATCACGCGCAACGCGAAGGCGCGCGTCATCCGCGACGGCGTCGTCATCGCCGATGGTCTGGCCATCGAGTCGCTGCGCCGGTTCAAGGACGACGTCACCGAAGTCCGGACGGACTTCGAGGCGGGTATCGGCCTGGGCAAGTACAACGACATCCAGATCGGCGACGAGATCGAGACCACTGAGATGGTCGAGAAGCCGCGCGGCTGATCGAATCTGAACGAGGGGCGTCCGGCGAACCGCCGGCGCCCCTCGCTCTTCCGAGGAAGGAACGGACATGTCGAACGAACGGCAGGCACGCCTGGCTGACCGCATCCGCGTGCTCATCGCGGAGCGCATCGAGAAGGGGCTGCGCGACCCGCGGCTCGGTTTCGTGACGATCACCGACGTGCGGGTGACCGGCGACCTCCAGCATGCGTCGGTGTTCTATACCGTGTACGGCACCGACCAGGAGCGCGCCGATTCGGCGCTCGCGCTCAAGGCAGCCACCGGCATGCTGCGCAGCGAGGTCGGCAAGAAGCTCGGCGTGCGCCTGACGCCCAGCCTCGAGTTCATCCCCGACGGCATCCCCGAGAACGCCGGGCACATCGAAGACCTCCTCCGCGAAGCGCGCGAGCGCGACGCGTCGGTGGCAGGGCTGTCGGCGTCGGCGAACTACGCCGGCGAAGCCGACCCCTACCGCAAGCCGCGCGAAGACGAGGCCGACGAGGACTGACACTCGGACACAGGTGAAATCACCGGGACAGGACGATCCACGCTGGATCATCCTGTCCCGGTGACATTTCCTGTGTTGGTGATGCCGCTCAGCGCGGCAGTCGCAGCATTCCATCCGCCGCCTCGATGAGCCCGTCGACGACGAGCGAGTCGATCGCGCGGTCGCGCTGGACGGAGTCGTGCCAGTCGGCGATGACTGCGTCCGCGGGGACTTCGTGCCGTTTGGCTTCACGCAGCACCTTGAGCACGGCGCCGCGCGTCTGCCGGTCGCTGCCCTCGTACTTCGCCTGCCGGCGGCGCTCGTCGCCGGTGTCGGGGTAACCGGCGGCCCGCCATGCGCACTGCTTCGCGATCGGACACGCCTCGCACCGCGG
This sequence comes from Microbacterium sp. bgisy189, assembly GCF_057707225.1. Lineage (NCBI taxonomy): Bacteria > Bacillati > Actinomycetota > Actinomycetes > Micrococcales > Microbacteriaceae > Microbacterium > Microbacterium sp. bgisy189. Next base: position 17,330 of record NZ_JBYIPT010000007.1, read on the forward strand.
CGCGCGCGAGGTGCACACGACGGCGCCGAGTTCCATCGCGGCGGCGTTGAGCGTCGCGGCATCCGCGCGGTCCGCGGGCAGGATCGCGGCCATCGCGTCGAGGTCGCGCTTGTGGGGTGGGCCGGGCTGCGACCTTCCATCGACCGCGCGCGCGAGCACACGTCGCGTGTTCGTGTCGACGACGGGATGCCGGTCTCCGTACGCGAAGACGGCCACGGCCCGCGCCGTGTAGTCGCCGATGCCGGTCAACGCCAGAAGCGCCTCGACATCGCGGGGCACGACGCCGTCGTGCCGATCGCGGATCTCGACCGCGGCCCGGTGCAGCCAGAGGGCCCGCCTCGGGTAGCCGAGATTCGCCCAGTGGCGCACGGCGTCGGCCGGGGGAGCGGATGCCAGGGCTGCCGGTGTCGGCCAGCGGCTGAGCCACGCATCAAGCAGCGGAATCACGCGTGCGACCTGTGTCTGCTGCAGCATGAACTCGCTCACCAGCACGCCCCACGCCCCGAACCCGGGTGCGCGCCACGGCAGGTCGCGCGCGTTGTCGCGGTACCACGCGATCAGCGGCGTGGCGAGGTCGGGCATCCGCCCAGCCTATGCGGCCACAGGTAGCCTGGCGTGATGTCGTCCTCGCTCGAATCTCGGCTTCAGGCGGCGATCCGCGAACGGTGCCCGGCAGGCCGAGTGCTGGTCGCGATCGATGGTGAGGACGGCGCGGGCAAGACCGTCCTTGCGGACCGACTCGCATCGCACCTCGTGACCGCAGGGGAGCCGGTGCTGCGTGCGAGCATCGACGGGTTCCACCGGCCTCGAGCCGAGCGCTACGCCCGCGGTCGCACGTCGCCCGAGGGGTTCTACCGCGATTCGTACGACCTCGACGCGTTCCGTCGCGAACTGATCGACCCGTTTCGTCGCGGAGCGCCAGTGCGGTCCGCGGTCTTCGACGTCCGCGCTGACGCGCCGGTGCGCACCACGCCACAGGCGACGCCTGTCGACTGCGTGCTGATCGTCGACGGCATCTTCCTCCACCGGCCCGAGCTGCGCGGCCTCTGGGACTGGTCGCTGTGGCTCGAGGTCGCCGCAACCGAGCGGTTTGCCCGCATGGCGGTTCGCGATGGCACCGATCCCGCCCCGACGCATCCCGGCAATCTCCGTTACTTCGTCGGTCAGCAGCTGTACCGGGCCCAGGTCGCCCCCGAAGGGCTCGCGGATGCCGTCGTCGACAACACCGATCACGCCCACCCCGTCGTCGTGCGCGGTTGCTGAGCGGCACGCCTAGGCTGGAAGGCATGCCTGCTCCCACCGGGATCCTGCTGGTCGACAAGCCCGGCGGCATCACGAGCCACGACGTCGTCGCGCGCACCCGACGCGCGCTGAACACCCGCAAGATCGGCCACGCGGGCACCCTCGACCCGATGGCGACGGGGCTGCTGGTGTTGGGCGTCGGCGGCGCGACGCGGCTGCTCACGTTCATCGTCGGGCTCGACAAGACGTACGAGGCGACGATCCGGCTCGGCGTCTCGACCGACTCCGACGACGCCGATGGTGAGGTGACCGCCGAGACGGATGCCGGTGATGTGACCGAAGGCGCGATCGTCGACGGCATCCGCGACCTGACCGGACCCATCTCACAGGTGCCGAGCACCGTGTCGGCGATCAAAGTCGGCGGCAAGCGCGCCTACGACCTCGCGAGGGCGGGGGAGGACGTGCAGTTGAAGGCGCGCGACGTCTCGGTGTCGCGCTTCGAGGTGCTCGAGATCCGTCGCGGCGACCGGGTGGTCGATCTGGATGTCGTCGTGGACTGCTCCAGCGGCACCTACATCCGCGCCCTCGCCCGCGACCTCGGGAGCGCCCTCGGCGTCGGCGGCCACCTCACCGCGCTCCGGCGCACCCGCATCGGCCCGTTCGACGTCGCCGACGCGGTGGCGGAGCTCGAACCTGGGATGCCGCTGCTCGGCGCGGCGGAGACTGCGGCATCCGTGCTCGGTCGCTTTGACGTGACCGCCGACGAGGCCCGCGACCTGCGCCACGGCAAGCGATTGATCGGTGCGGCGTTCCGTCTCGACGGAGCGTCTCCCGCGGCGATCGACCCCGACGGCCGTTTGGTCGGCATCGTGGGCCCGCGCGGTGCAGACGTGAAGAGCATCATGAACATGCCCGAGGAGGAATCCGCGTGATTCTGTGGTTCACCATCGCCCAGGTCACTGTGGCCGTCGCGGTCGGCCTGCTCTGCGTCGTGCTGGGCCTTGCCGGGCGCAGGCCGAGTGATCTCAGCGTCGGCGGCCTCGCGCTCGTGCTGCTCCTGCTCATCGCGCAGGTGGTCGTCGGGATCGTCGCGCCGCTCGTCGGCAACCCCGCCAGCGGCAGCCTGCTCGAATTCTGGACCTACCTGGTGTCGGCCGTGCTGCTGCCGCCCGCAGCCGTCGTGTGGGCGCTCGTCGAACGCAGCCGCTGGAGCACCGTCATCATGGGCGTCGCATCGCTCGCGGTTGCGGTCATGGTGTGGCGCATGTTCGTGATCTGGACCGTCCAGGCGGCGTGAGCAGATTCACCGCTTGGTGAGAAAGTCCGAGTGCACCCAGCCGGTCTTGCCTGCGTAGGTGACCTTGCGCCAGTCCCCACTCTTCTTCTTGATCGCGCCGACGCTGGAGCCCTTCGGAATGGTGAGAATCCGCTGCTTGCTCGTCGACGCGCCCGTTCGCAGGTTCAACGGGGCCGTCGTCTTGTAGGTGGGCGCCTTCGCCGCGGCCGCTGGTGTCGCCGCGGCCGCTGGTGTCGCCGTGGGCGTGGGCGTGGGCGTGGTTGTGGGTGTGGCCGGCTTGTGAGGCGTGACCAGTGAAATCGCGATCCAACCCGACCGCGATCCGACCTTCACCGGGATGAACCCGTCGGTGACCTTGCCCGGGACGTGCACCATCGCTGTACCCTTCGGGAGCAGCTTGATGATGTCATGCGCGGTCGAAGGTCCGGTGCGGAAGTTGACGCCACCGACCGTGTAGTACTTGCACGTCGCGGGTGCGGACTTCGCCCAGATTGACGTCGCAGCTCCCAGCAGGTCCACACCCTTGGCAGCGAGGAGCGTCGCGGCGTCTTCGGCGACCATGCCCTTCGACGTCTTGCGCCACACCTCGAGATGCAGATGGTTGCCCGTCGATGCGCCGCTGCTTCCAACCTCACTGATCCGTTGCCCGGCTTTGACCTTCTGCCCGACCTTCACGCGCGTCGTCGACTTCCACATGTGCATGTAGACCGATTCGTATTCGACCCCGTCGATCTTGTGACGCACTTTGATGTACCCCTCGCGGGATGAGGTGCCGTCGACCGTGGCGGTCACGACGCCTGCCGCGATGGCGTAGATCGGCGACCCGCCGCGCGTCGCCATGTCGACGCCACGGTGCACGGTCCCGCCGCCCTGCGTGGGGATGCAGCGCGGTCCGAAGAACGAAGAGACGTTGTAGGACTTCGCGACGAGCGGCAGTTTGAAGCTCGTGGCCGCAGGCACCGTCGGTGCGGGCGTCGGTGTCGAGGCCGCCGGGCGCGCGGTCGACGACGTCGGGGCGCCGGTGGTGGCCGTGGCGGGCGCGCTCACGCCGAGGATGAGCGCTGTTGTGGTGGCGCAGGCGAGCAAGATGGTGCGGATCGATCGCATGGTGCACTTCACAGGGTTGGGAGAGGGGTGCGTGGCGGACGCCAGCCTGTGAATATTGTCACTTCTTGGTGTGTCTGTCTACCGGCGAGGCGAAAGTGGTCTATGTGCCAGCTCGCGCAGGCCCCTGGATGGGTCGATGGACCGTCCAGGCGGCGTGATCGACGCGCCTAGGATGGACAGGTCATGGCTACGACCCGCCCCCGCATGACCGGCATTGGCCGCGTCCTCGTGATCGTCTACGCGATCATGGCGCTCGCCGCGACCGGCCGATCGTTCGTGCAGATCGTGCAGGAGTTCGACGCCGCGCCCGTCCCGTACACGCTGTCGGCTGCGGCCGCCCTCGTCTACATCCTCGCGACGGTCGCACTCGTGAAGTCTGGTTCGCGCACCTGGTACATCATCGCGTGGGTCGCGATCTGCTTCGAACTGGTCGGTGTGCTGGTCGTCGGCACACTGAGTCTCGTGCTGCCCGACCTCTTCGCCCACGACGCGACGGTCTGGTCGGGCTACGGCTATGGCTATGTGTGGGTGCCCCTCGTGCTGCCGTTCATCGGCCTGTGGTGGCTGGTCACGCACCGTGACGGTTCGCACGTCGTCGAAGAGGAGCCCGTCGAACAGGGGTCGAGCTGGTGATCGTCTTCCGTGAGCCGGCGGAGGTGCCCGTAGGGTTCGGCCCGAGCGTCGTCGCGATCGGCAAGTTCGACGGGGTGCACTCCGGGCACCGCGCGGTGATCGACCGTGCCCGGGTGGCCGCGACGGATGCCGGGGCGCGCGTGGTCGCCGTGACCTTCGACCGCAATCCGCTGAGCCTGCTGCGTCCCGAGCTGTGCCCTGAGCCGCTGGTCAGCCTCGAGCAGAAGCTCCGGCTGCTCGCCGGAGCCGGCGTCGACGCGACGCTCGTGCTGCGCTTCGACGAGGCGCTCGCGGGACTGAGTCCGCGGGAGTTCGTCGAGCACGTGCTGGTCGATGCGCTCGGCGTCGTCATGGTGCTCGTGGGCGATGATTTCCGCTTCGGCAAGGGCGGCGCCGGCAACCCCGACCTGCTCGTCGACCTCGGCGCCGAGTTCGGCTTCCGTGCCGCCGTCGTCGGCGACATCGAGGGCGGCGGACGGCGGGTTTCGTCGACGTGGGTGCGCGAAGCGCTCGCGGCGGGTGATGTCGAAGACGCGGCGCGTCTGCTGGGCCGGGCACACGAGGTGCGCGGTGAGGTCGTGCACGGCCTCAAGCGCGGCCGCGAGCTGGGTTATCCGACGGCGAATCTGTCCACTGAACTCGAGGGGTTCGTGCCGGCGGACGGCGTGTACGCGGGCTGGCTGCTCGACGAAGGAGTTGGCGCAGGGGCGCCGTCGCACGCGGTCACGCGCTACCCGGCAGCGATCTCGGTCGGCACGAATCCGACCTTCGACGATGTGCTGGCGCGCCAGGTCGAGGCCTACGTGCTCGACGAGCACGACCTCGATCTGTACGGCCACACCGTCCGTGTCCGGTTCACGCACCGGGTGCGGCCGATGATGGCGTTCGACGGCATCGAGACCCTCATCGCACAGATGGGCGACGACGTCGCGCGCGTGCGGTCGCTGCTGCGCTGACCGTCACCCTGCCCGAACCGCTGGTGTGGCGGGCGCCTGCACGTGGCATCCGAGGCGCTAGAGTCGCGCACAGGCGGCCGATCGCGAAGGCGCAGGCCGAGAGGGGGCGCGACGATGAGTGAACCGGTGAACCGGGCCAAGACTGTCAGGCGGGTCGTCGTCTGGGTGGTGGTCGTCTCGTTCGTGCTGGCGGCAGTGGCCGGCATCGCTGCGCTGCTCGGCGGTGGCATGGACGAGACCGTCTGGCGGATCCTCGGCACGACGGCCCTGTCGGGTGTCTTCAGCATCGCGGTGCTGTGCTGTGCCACGCTCCTCGAGCGCCGCACGAAGGTGTTCGGGGCAATCGGCATCGGCGTCTCCATCGTCACGCTCGTCCTGCTGCTCGGGCTCGTGTGGGAGCTGATCCCTTGGGACGACATCGTCACGAAGCTGGCCGTGACGGGATCGATCGCGACGGCCCACTTCGCCGTGGCATCGTTGCTGCTCCTGCTGGTCGACCGTCGCCGCACACCCGTGCGGGTGGCGCTCGTCACGACCTTGGCGCTGCTCGGCGTCACATTCCTCGTGGCGACGTTCGGCATCTGGAACGAGGATGCGTTCGGTGACGCGTACTGGCGGGTCCTCGGCATCGCGCTGATCCTCGCCGCCCTCGGCGTCGTGGTCGTGCCGGTCATGTCGCTGCTGCTGCGCGATGACGTCGCGGCCGCCGCTGCGGCACCCGTGGCGCCGGCAGACCCCACGATCGTGAGCGCACAGCTCGCCCAGCAGCTCACCGACGAGGCGCGTCGTCGCGGCATTTCGGTCGACGCGCTGGTGGCGCCCGTGTTCGCCGCACCCGGGCATCCCGACGCGCCGACGCAATAGGGAGCGCGAGGGTCGACACGGCGTCGGCCGCTTGCGAAGATCGATGGGTGGATGAGATCGCGGCGAGCCTGCTCGGGCTGATCCGTTCCGGCGCGGCGACCAGTCAGGCGCAGCTGGTGCGCTCGACGGGCCTTGCACGGGCGACCGTCGCGCGGCGACTGGATGCGCTCCAGTCGAGCGGGCTCGTCCGCGCCGACGCGTACGTCCGCGGCACCGGCGGGCGCCCTGCCGACCGTCTCGTGATCGATGGAGCCCGAAAATTCCTGCTCGGTGCCGACGTCGGCGGCAGTCACACGCGCGTCGCGATCGCCGACCTCCTCGGCACCCTGATCGAGGTCACCGATCACGACATCAACGTCAACGACGGACCGGATGCCGTGCTCGGCACCGTGCAGGCCGCATTCCTCGAACTGCTCGAGCGGCAGTCCGCGACGCCGGCTCGAGTGGCCGGAATCGCCGTCGGCATCCCCGGCCCGATCGAGCAGTCGACGGGGCGCGTCGTCAGCCCCCCGACCATGCGCGGTTGGGACGGGATCGACGTGCCTGCCGCGTTCACCGAACGTTTCGACGCACCGATCGTGGTCGACAAGGATGCCAACATCATCGCGATCGGTGAATACGCACACGTTCCGCCCGCCGTCCGCGACGTGCTCCTGTTGAAGGTCGGCATGGGAATCGGCGCCGGCATCATCGCCAACGGCGAGATCCTGCGCGGCGGACAGGGCGCTGCCGGCGACCTGGGGCATCTCCCACGGCCGGGTGGCGAGCGCTGCCGGTGCGGACAGTTCGGCTGCGCGGAGGCGACCGCGGGCGGGTGGGCCATTGCGCGGGTCCTCGAGAGGGACGGGGGCATGTCTGTTGCCACGAGCGCCGACATCGTCGCGCTCGCCCGCGACGGGCACCCGCTCGTGCTCGACCTGCTGCGCCGCGCAGGCCACCGGCTCGGCGACGTGCTGGCCGACGCCGTCGGCATGCTGAACCCGACGCTCGTGATCGTCGGCGGCAACCTCGCCCCCGCCAGCCCGGCACTGCTCGATGCCATCCGCGAGCGGGTCGCGGAGCGTTCGCATCCGCTCGCGACGAAGAATCTGCGCATCGAACTCGGTGCGCTCGGCGCCGAAGCCGGTCTCACCGGAGCCGTGAAACTGGCGGGCGATGCCGCGTTCGCCTGGCCGCATACGGCAGCACTCCTTCATAATGTCTAGAATTAGACCTTTCCCCGTCCGCCCCTCCCGATGAGCCGAAAGACGATGAACATGACGATCTCGTCCTCTCCGACGCGCGAGTTGAGCGTCACCGAACGCGCCGTCGAAATTCTGGGCGGCGCCCCAGACGACACCACGCTGCGCCGCTACCTGCACGGGCTGCCGGGCGTCGACGCGGTCGGCCTCGAACAGCGGGCGGCCGGCCTCGGAACCCGTTCGATCAAGACGACGTCGAAGGCGTGGGCCCTCGACCGCATCATCGAGCTGATGGACCTCACCACCCTCGAGGGCGCCGATACGCCCGGAAAGGTGCGCTCGCTGGTCGCCAAGGCGCTGCATCCCGACGCCTCCGACCCCACCTGTCCGCGCGTTGCGGCGGTCTGCGTCTACGGCGACATGGTGCCGTTCGCCGTCGAGGCCCTCGGCGGCATGCACGGCGACCCCGACGACGGCCTCGTGGGCGTCGCCGCCGTCGCGACCGCGTTCCCGAGCGGTCGGTCCTCGCTCGCCATCAAGCTCGCCGACACCGCCGAGGCCGTCGCGGCAGGCGCCGACGAAATCGACATGGTGATCGACCGTGGCGCCTTCCTCGCAGGCCGGTACGCGCTCGTGTTCGACCAGATCGTGCAGGTCAAAGAGGCCTGCCGCCGCGCCGACGGCTCGTACGCGTCGCTGAAGGTCATCCTCGAGACCGGTGAGCTGAACACCTACGACAACATCAAGCGCGCATCGTGGCTCGCGATCCTCGCCGGCGGCGACTTCATCAAGACCTCGACCGGCAAGGTGCAGCCTGCGGCGACCCTTCCCACAACGCTCCTCATGCTCGAGGTCGTGCGCGACTGGTACCGCGCGACGGGGCAGAAGATCGGTGTGAAACCCGCGGGCGGCATCCGCACGGCGAAGGATGCCATCAAGTACCTCGTCACCGTCGCCGAGACGGTCGGCGAGGAGTGGCTGCAGCCGCACCTGTTCCGCTACGGCGCATCGAGCCTGCTGAACGATGTGCTGCTGCAGCGTCAGAAGCTGCGCACCGGCCACTACACCGGCGTCGACTACGTGACGATCGACTGATCTGGATACGGAAAGAACACATGAGCTTCCTCGAATACGCTCCTGCCCCCGAATCACGGGCCATTCTGAACCTCCGTGACGAGTACGGACTGTTCATCGACGGCGAGTTCCGCGCCGGGTCCGGTGAGTCGTTCCTGACGATCTCGCCCGCCGATGAATCGACCATCGCGTCGGTCGCATCGGCGACCGAGGCCGATGTGGATGTCGCCGTGGGCGCAGCCCGCCGCGCCTTCGACAAGACGTGGTCGAAGATGAGCGGTCGCGATCGCGGCAAGTACCTCTTCCGCATCGCCCGTCTCGTGCAGGAACGCGCCCGCGAGCTCGCCGTTGCCGAGAGCCTCGACAACGGCAAGCCCATCAAGGAGAGCCGCGATGTCGACGTGCCGCTCGTCGCCGCCTGGTTCTTCTACTACGCCGGGTGGGCCGACAAGCTCGACCACGCCGGCCTCGGCGCGGCCCCCAAGCCGCTCGGCGTCGCGGGCCAGGTGATCCCGTGGAACTTCCCGCTGCTCATGCTCGCGTGGAAGATCGCACCGGCGCTCGCCGCGGGCAACACGGTCGTCATCAAGCCCGCCGAGACGACGCCCCTGTCGGCGCTCATCTTCGCCGAGATCCTGCAGCAGGCAGACCTGCCGCCGGGCGTCGTCAACATCATCACGGGCGCCGGAGCGACCGGCGCGGCGCTCGTGCGTCACCCCGACGTGAACAAGGTCGCCTTCACCGGGTCGACCCCCGTCGGCCGCGAGATCGCGAAGTCGGTCGCCGGCACCGACAAAAAGCTCACCCTCGAACTCGGCGGCAAGGCCGCGAACATCGTGTTCGAGGACGCGCCGATCGATCAGGCCATCGAGGGCATCGTCAACGGCATCTTCTTCAACCAGGGGCACGTCTGCTGCGCGGGCAGTCGTCTGCTCGTACAGGAGTCCGTGCACGACGAGGTCATCGACCGGCTCAAGGCCCGGCTGTCGACGCTGCGCCTGGGCGACCCCCTCGACAAGAACACCGACATCGGGGCGATCAACTCCGCCGAACAGATCCAGCGGATCACCGAGCTCAGCAAGATCGGCGAAGAAGAGGGCGCGGAGCGTTGGAGCGCGGACTGCGAGATTCCGAAGAACGGCTTCTGGTTCGCCCCCACGATCTTCACCGGCGTGCAGGCCAGCCACCGCATCGCCCGCGAAGAGGTCTTCGGTCCGGTGCTCTCGGTGCTCACGTTCCGCACGCCGGCCGAAGCGATCGAGAAGGCCAACAACACGCCCTACGGCCTGTCTGCGGGCATCTGGACCGACAAGGGCTCGCGCATCCTCGCCGTCGCCGACCGGCTGCGCGCGGGTGTCGTGTGGGCCAACACGTTCAACCGATTCGACCCGTCGAGCCCGTTCGGCGGTTACAAGGAATCCGGCTACGGCCGGGAGGGCGGCCGCCACGGCCTGCTCGCGTACCTGAAGGGAGCGTCGGCGTGAGCAAGCGACTGACCGTGCCGAAGACGTACAAGCTCTTCATCGGCGGGGCCTTCCCCCGCAGCGAGTCGGGGCGCACCTACGAAGTGCGTTCGACGTCAGGCGAGTTCCTCGCCAACGCTGCACTCGCGTCGCGCAAGGACGCCCGCGATGCCGTGACCGCCGCGCGCGCGGCGGGCAAGGGGTGGGCCGGCGCGACCGCGTACAACCGAGGTCAGGTGCTGTACCGCGTGGCCGAACTGCTCGAAGGGCGACGCGCGCAGTTCGTCGACGAGATCGTGCAGCAGACCGGCGCCACCGCGACGGCGGCGCGCGCTGAGGTCGACGAGGCCATCGACCGCTGGGTCTGGTACGCCGGATGGTGCGACAAGTACGGCCAGGTCGCCGGAAACGGCAACCCCGTCGCGGGCCCCTACTTCAACATCTCGGTGCCCGAGCCGACTGGCGTCGTCGCCGTCATCGCGCCGCAGGACACCGCGTTGCTCGGGCTGGTCTCTGCCATCGCGCCGGCACTGGTGACCGGCAACACGGTCGTGGTCGTCGCCGCGCAGCGCTTCCCGCTGTCGGCGATCAGCCTCGCCGAGGTGCTCGCGACCAGCGACGTGCCCGGGGGTGTGGTCAACGTGCTCACCGGTTCACCCGCAGAACTCGCACCGTGGCTCGCGTCCCACCCCGATGTGCACGCACTCGACCTGGTGGGCGCCGGCGACCTGGACTGGGTCGATCTGCAGATCGCTGCGGCTGAGACGCTCACGCGTGTGCTGCCGCCGGAGGGCGGTGACGATGCCGCGGCCCCGAGCCTGGCTCGCATCACGGCGTTCACCGAGACGAAAACGGTGTGGCATCCGAAGAGCATGGTCTGAACGCCGAGCGAAAAAAGGGTAACGAAAAGGTAACGCTGTGGCGTAGGGTGGGCTCGACGACGACGTCGAGCGAAGGACATACCCGATGCCCCGCACGCTCCGAGCCGAACGGCTCTCTGCGCTCTGGCTCGCGGCACTGGCCGTGGCGGCCGTCACGCTTGCGCTGCTGGCGGCGGTCCCGACGCGCGTGAGCGCGCACGAGTTGCTCGGTGAGGCGCGCGACCCCGGTGACCGCGCCCTCATCGCCAGCCATCGCGGCGGCGCGGCACTCGCGCCCGAGAACACGTTGCCCGCTGTCGAGGCGGCCCTGTCGGGTGGCTTCGACTATGTCGAGGTCGACGTGTCGCTCACCGCCGACGGTCATCCGGTGCTCTTCCACGATGCGACCGTCGATCGCACGACCGACGGCGCAGGCGCACTGGCCGAGCTCACGCTCGCCGAGGTGCAGCGGCTCGACGCGGGCGCGTCGCACGACGCCTCATTCCGTGGCACGCGAGTGCCGACTGCGGAGCAGTTCCTCGATCTGTTGGCACGCCGTGACGGTCGCGCGCTGCTCGACCTGAAGGGGGAGTGGGATGCCGCGGGCGCCGCCGCCCTCGTCGCGGCGATCGAGCATCGCGGACTCGAGCGCGCCGTCGCCGTCGCGTCCTTCGATGCCCGGGTGCTGGGGCTGTTCGGCGCGGCATCCGACGTCATCGCCCGGCTCGTGCTGCTCAAGCAGCTGCCCGCGGATGTCGTCGAGGCGGCCGTGCAGGTCGGCGCCCGCGGCATCATCGTGGATCGAAAAGCCCTCCTCGCACGACCCGAGGCGGTCGACGCGCTCCAGGCCGCGGGAATGCGCGTCATCGTGTTCACACTCAATTCCGATGACCAGTGGGGCGAGGTCACTGCCCTCGGCGTCGACGGGATCGTCACCGACGACCCGGTGCGGTTGGACTCCTGGCAGCAGACGCTCGCCGCCGAGTGATGGGATGCCGGGAATACCCCTAGGGGGTATCATGTTGCTATCCCTGAACTCGAAGGAGCAGCCATGAGCACCCAGACCTACACCGTCGAAGGCATGACCTGCGGGCACTGCGCCCAGGCCGTCGCGCGTGAGGTGAGCGCCGTCGACGGCATCACCGACGTCGCCGTCGACGTTTCGCAAGGGACCGTCACCGTCGCCGGCGCCGCATCCGACGAGGCCATCGCCGCTGCCGTCGCCGAAGCCGGCTACGCGTTCGCCGGTCGCGCCTGAGGCTGCCATGACAGACACCCGTGAAGCCGTCCTCGACATCGAGGGAATGACGTGCGCCAGCTGTGTCGCGCGCGTCGAGAAGCGGCTGCAGACCGTGGCCGGGGTGACGGCATCCGTCAATCTCGCCACCGAGTCGGCGCGGGTCGTCTTTCCCGAGGGCACCGACCCGGGTGCGCTCGTGAGCGCTGTGCGTGAAGCCGGATACGACGCGCGCGTGCGCCGCGAGCAGGCACCGGCCGCGCCGGAAGGTGACGCCGACGGCTCGCTGCGCACGCGGCTGTTCGTCTCGGCGGCACTCGCGGTGCCGGTCGTCGCACTCGGCATGGTGCCGGCCTGGCAGTTCCCCGGGTGGCAGTGGGTCTCGCTCGTCCTCACCGCACCGATCGTGCTGTGGGGTGGTTGGCCGTTCCACCGTGCGACCGTCGCGAACGCGCGTCACGGCGCCGCCACGATGGACACGCTCATCACCCTCGGCACGCTCGCCGCGTTCGGCTGGAGCGTCTGGGCACTGCTGTTCGGCACCGCGGGGCGCATCGGCCTCACGCACGATGTCGTCCTGTTCGGGCCCGTTCATGACGCCGGTGCGCTCGTCTACTTCGAAGTCGCGGCGGCCGTCACCGCGTTCCTCCTGTTGGGGCGGCACATCGAACACCGCTCGAAGCGGCGGGCGGGCGCTGCGCTGCACGCCCTGCTCGACATGGCGGCCAAGGACGTCGAGCGTGACGACGGTCGCCGGGTGCCGGTCGACCACCTCGTCGTCGGCGACCGCTTCGTCGTGCGGCCGGGCGAGAAGATCGCCACGGACGGCATTGTCGAAGGGGGGCGGGCAGCCGTTGACCAGAGCATGATGACGGGAGAGTCCGTCCCCGTCGACGTCGCCGTCGGCGACCCGGTCACCGGCGGAACCATCGCCGCAGACGGGCAGCTTCTCGTCCGGGCGACCGGCGTCGGGGCAGACACCCGCCTTGCGCACATGGCGCGGCTGGTCGAAGACGCCCAGACCGGCAAGAGCCGCGTGCAGAAGCTCGCCGACCGCATTTCGGCCGTCTTCGTGCCGATCGTCATCGCCTTGTCGGTGCTCACGCTCGCCGGGTGGCTTCTCGCCGGGCAGCCCGTCGCCACCGGGTTCACCGCCGCCGTCGCGGTGCTCATCATCGCCTGCCCCTGTGCACTCGGACTGGCGACGCCGATCGCGGTGCTCGTCGGCACCGGACGCGGCGCGCAGTTGGGCATCCTCGTCACCGGACCCGAGGCGCTCGAGAACGCCGACCGCATCGACACCGTCGTGCTCGACAAGACCGGCACCGTCACCGAGGGGCGCATGAGCGTCGCTGATGTGGTGCCGTTCGGCGACGCAGACCCGGTCGCCGTCGGGCGCATCGTCGCATCCCTCGAACACGGCTCAGAGCACCCCATCGCGCGTGCGCTCGCCGCCCTCGCCGACACGCGCAGCGACGTGGACCAGTTCACGGCGCACGCCGGGCGGGGAGTCACAGGCGTCGTCGACGGCCACGTCGCCTTTGTCGGGCGGGCGGGATTCGCGGCCGAGCACGCGACCCTCGATGCAGAGGTCACCGCGCGCATCGCTGGGTTCGAAGCCGACGGTGCGACCGCCGTCGTCGCCGGATGGGACGGCGAGGTGACGGCGGTGATCGCCGTCTCCGACACGGTGCGCGCCGACAGCGCCGACGTGGTGACCAGACTCCGCGGACTCGGACTCGACGTCGTCCTCCTCACCGGCGACAACGCCGGCGCAGCCGCGGCCGTGGCCGCCGAAGTCGGTATCGACCGCGTCGTCGCGGGCGTGCTGCCGGAGGGCAAGGTCGCCGAGATCGAGCGACTTCGCGCCGAAGGGCGCCGCGTCGCGATGGTCGGCGACGGTGTCAACGACGCCGCAGCGCTCGCGACCGCCGACCTCGGCATCGCGATGGGTGGCGGCACGGATGCCGCGATGCACGCCAGCGACATCACCGTCGCCGGCAGCGGACTGGCACCCGTCGCCACCGCGATCTCGCTCAGTCGCCGCACGATGCGCATCATCCGCGGCAACCTGTTCTGGGCCTTCGCCTACAACGTCGCGGCGCTCCCGCTCGCCGCTGCAGGCCTGCTCAACCCCATGCTCGCCGGTGCCGCGATGGCCTTCTCGAGCGTGTTCGTCGTGCTCAACAGCCTGCGACTGCGGCGCGCGGGCTGACACATCCCGCGCCGATCGGGGCGTGCGCGCTACACTGGTGACGAGGGATCCGTCGCTCCGACGTTGCAGCTCGCAGAAGCGAGTACCCGCAGCCGGCACCGACGAGCCTCACGCACTCCCGCTCGCGACGTCTGGGCGTCACGGGCACCGAACCGCCGATCGACCCGTCGATCCGGCCGCCGGGTCGACCCGGCCCACACGCTCAGGAGGAGCATGCCGACCACGGCACCCGCCGCGCCCGCCACTCGAGGCGCGTCCACATCATCGGCCCGCCGCCGCAAGGGCTCGTCTTCGCGCCGCGACGACGAGGCCCCCCTCATCCCGATCCTCGCCCGCAAAGTGCGCGAAGTCGAGGCGAAGGCGCAGCGCGGCAAGCTGGGCCCCACCAACCGCGTCAAGTTCCAGGTGATCGCCTTCCTCGTTCGCGAGGAGCGCGCCCGCGTCAAGGCCGACGGCGAGATCGCCGACGGCGCGCGCGTCGAGCTGCTCAAGCGCCTCGACGGTGTCGCGACGATCCTCGCGAAGACGGCTGCCCGCGACACGTCGCTCATCCAATTGCTCGAGGTCGACCAGGCCACGTCGCCGGTCGCCAAGCGCATGCGCCGTGACTGGCTGCTCGAATCCGGTGCCGAACTCCCCGAGGACGAACTCATCATCACCGACGTCAAGCCGGTGCAGGCGGCCGTCGTGCCCGCCGCGCTCGCTGAGCGACAGGTCGTGCCGCCGCAGATCGAGGCGCGGCGCGAGGCCAACCCGTTCCTCGCCCCCGATCTCGCGCTGCGCGCGCCGGTCGCCTCGCAGCGTCGGCGTCTCGACGGCTGGGAACTCATGGGCCCGCTGTACAAGTCGTTCGAGATCGGCGCCGGCGGGGGAGCGGCATCCATGGAGCTGCCGCCCGTTCCAGAGCTCGACCGTCTGTCGCCCAAGGGCCTCGACATCATGCCGCACCAGTCGCGGTTCCTCGAGGCCGTCCGTGAGGGGCACCGCAGCTTCCTGCTGGCAGACGAGCCGGGTCTGGGCAAGACGGCGCAGTCGGTGCTGGCGGCATCGGTCGCCGGCGCCTACCCGCTCCTGGCCGTTGTGCCGAACGTCGTCAAGATGAACTGGGCGCGCGAGGTCGAGCGGTGGACGCCGCAGCGCCGCGCCACCGTCATCCAGGGTGACGGCGCCACCGTCGACGCGTTCGCCGACGTGTTCATCGTCAACTACGAGGTGCTCGACCGGCACCTGTCGTGGCTGAGCACACTGGGCCTGAAGGGGCTCGTCGTCGACGAGGCGCACTTCATCAAGAACCTCACGTCGCAGCGTTCGCAGAACGTGCTGGCCCTCGCCGGCCGCATCCGCGAGCAGGTGCGCGACCCGCTCATGCTCGCCCTCACCGGCACCCCGCTGATCAATGACGTCGAAGACTTCGATGCGATCTGGCGCTTCCTCGGCTGGACCAACGGCGAGAAGCCCGGCCCGGTGCTGATGGAGAAGCTCGACGCCACCGGCCTCACCCCTGCCGACAAGGCCTTCTACCCCGAGGCGCGCGCAGCAGTCATCTCGCTCGGTATCGTCCGCCGCAAGAAGAAGGACGTCGCCGCTGACCTGCCCGACAAGCTCGTCGCCGATCTGCCGGTCGAGCTCGACGACGAATTCGGACGCTCGATCCGTGCCGCTGAGCGTGAGCTCGGCGAGCGCCTGGCGGCGAAGTACCGTCGCATCATCGAGGCGCGCGGCGATCGGGTCGTCTACGGCGAGGCCGATGAAGACATCGTGCGGCTGGTCGCCGAAGGCGAGCTGGAGGAGTCGCGGGCATCGGATGCAGGCGGCGAAAACGTCTTCACGATGGTCCGCCGCATCGGTCAGGCCAAGGCCGTGCTCGCGGCCGACTACGCCGTGCAGCTGCAGCGGTCTGTCGGCAAGGTGGTCTTCTTCGCCAAGCACATCGACGTCATGGACGCCGCCGAGGCGCACTTCGCCGCGGCGGGCCTGCGCACGGTGTCGCTGCGTGGCGATCAGTCGACGCCCGCCCGTCAGGAGGCGATCGACGCGTTCAACAACGACCCCGATGTCGCCGTTGCCGTGTGTTCGCTCACGGCGGCGGGTGTGGGTGTGAACATGCAGGCGGCCTCCAACGTCGTGCTTGCGGAGCTGTCGTGGACCGCCGCCGAGCAGACGCAGGCGATCGACCGCGTGCACCGCATCGGGCAGGACGAGCCGGTGACGGCGTGGCGCATCATCGCGGCGCACACGCTCGACACGAAGATCGCCGAGCTCATCGACTCGAAGGAGGGGCTTGCCGCCCGAGCCCTCGACGGCGCGGCCGTCGGGCCCGAGTCCGGTGAGTCGGTGCAACTGTCGGCGCTCAAGCACCTGCTGCGGCAGGCGCTCGGCGCTGCTTGATCCGTCACGTGTGGCACGCGGTGCTCGCACGGCGATAGTCTCTGTGCGAGGCAACGGCGCCGCGCTATCCACGAAACACCAAGGGATCCTCACCACATGAAGATCGGCATCCTCACGTCCGGCGGCGACTGCCCCGGCCTCAACGCGGTGATCCGCGGCGTCGTGCTCAAGGGCACCACCACGTACAACGTGGAGTTCGTCGGCATCCGCGACGGTTGGCGAGGCGTCGTCGACGGCGACTTCTTTCCGTTGACGCGCCACGAGGTGAAGGGGCTGTCGAAGGTCGGCGGCACGATCCTCGGCACGAGCCGCACGAACCCGTACGAGGGTCCCCGCGGCGGCGCCGAGAACATCTCGAAGACGCTGTACGGTCACCGCATCGACGGGATCATCGCGATCGGCGGCGAAGGCACGCTGGCTGCAGCCAACCGCCTCGCGAACGACGGCATCAACGTGCTGGGCGTTCCGAAGACGATCGACAACGACCTGCGTGCGACCGACTACTCGTTCGGGTTCGACACGGCCGTCAACATCGCGACCGACGCGATGGACCGGCTGCGCACCACCGGAGACTCGCACCAGCGCTGCATGGTGGCCGAGGTCATGGGCCGCCACGTCGGCTGGATCGCGCTGCACGCCGGTATCGCCGCCGGTGCCCACGTCATCTGCATCCCCGAGGTGCCGATGTCGATCGAGGAGATCGCCGCGCAGGTGCAGAAGGCGCACGACCGCGGCCGCGCGCCGCTCGTCGTCGTCTCTGAGGGCTTCACCCTCTCCGGCATGGACGAGGCCTACAGCGACAAGGGCCTCGACGCGTTCAACCGTCCGCGCCTCGGCGGCATCAGCGAGATCCTCGCGCCCGAGATCGAGCGCATCACCGGCATCGAGACCCGTTCGACCGTGCTCGGCCACATCCAGCGCGGCGGTTCGCCGTCGGCGTTCGACCGCGTGCTCGCGACCCGTCTGGGCCTGGCCGCGGCCGACGCCGTCGTCGAGGAGGCTTGGGGGCAGATGGTGTCGCTGCAGGGCACCGACATCGTCCGCGTCCCGTTCGCCGACGCCCTCGGCGAACTGCACACCGTGCCGCTCTACCGCTACGAAGAGGCCGCCGCGCTCTTCGGCTGACCCGCGGGGCCGCGCGCCGAGAACAGGAGAAATCCCTGGGACAGGACCAAATCTCGGCGATCGTCCTGCTTCGGGGATATCTCCTGTGTGCGTGAGACGCGCCGGCTCCTCCCCAACGGTGAGGTCAGCGGAGTTGTCCCCAGATCATGCCGCCGCCGGGCACAGCAGCGGCGCACCGCGGCACCGTGGTCGGCATGAGGTCGATCGGACAATTCAGCCTGTGGCTCGCTGAACAGGGCGGAGTCGCCCACACGACAGTGGCCCGAGAGTCAGGATTCACGACCCACGGGATTCGGTGCGCGGTGGCGACCGGTGCGGCCGAACGCGTTCGTCGATCGTGGCTGGTGAGCCCGGATTGCGATTGGTCGCTTCGGCGGGCGGCGCTCAGCGGCGGCCGGGTGACGTGCCTGACGCAGGCCGAGCGCGCGGGACTGTGGACGCCTGCGCACGATGCCCTCCATGTCGCCGTTCCGCCGACGGCGTCTCGAGTGGATGACGCCGGGCTCCGACTGCACTGGTCACGGGGACCGGCGCCTGTGGCCACCCCCATGCGCTCGAGGACCCGATCATCAACGTCCTCTTCCATGTCGCGCGGTGCGTACCGCTCGGTGACGCGCTCAGCGTCTGGGAATCCGCGATCCGCAAGCGGCTCATCGATCCGCAGGTGCTGTCACGTGTGCGGTGGCGAAGCGAACGTGCTCGGCGGATCGGAGACCTGGCATCCGAGCTGTCGGACTCCGGGTTGGAGACTCGCTTCGCGACACTCATGCGATCGATCGGCGTGGAGATCCGGCAGCAGGTGTGGCTCGACGATCATCCTGTCGACGCGCTCATCGGGCGCCACCTGGTGGCCCAGCTCGACGGGTTCGCGCATCACCAGGGAGCCGACCGCCGTCGCGATCTGCGCGCCGATGCGCGGCTGGCGCTGCGGGGGTACACCGTGTTGCGGTTCGACCTCCAACAGTTGCTGTTCGACCCCGAGTACGTCATCTCCACCATCGCTGCGGCAATGGCGCAGGGACTCCACCGCTGACGTCGCCTCAACAGGAGAAATCACGGAGACAGGAGCATGGGAGCCGAATTCGCCTGTTCCGGCGACTTCTCCTGTCTTCGGGAGACGCCGCGCCTCAGTCGGCCAGGCCCAACACGT
The DNA here is from genome assembly GCF_057707225.1 of Microbacterium sp. bgisy189. NCBI lineage: Bacteria > Bacillati > Actinomycetota > Actinomycetes > Micrococcales > Microbacteriaceae > Microbacterium > Microbacterium sp. bgisy189. Next base: position 36,122 of record NZ_JBYIPT010000007.1, read on the forward strand.
CGAGCAGCCAGGCGAGTTCGAAGGCGCGCTGGCGCCAGGCGTTGTAACGGCCGCTGACACCGCCGTGGCCGGCCGCCATCTCGCACTTGAGCAGTGCGTCGGCGCCGACTTCGCGCAGGCGCGCGACCCATTTGGCGGGCTCGACGTACAGCACGCGGGTGTCGTTGAGTGAGGTCGACGCGAGGATGCGGGGGTACGTCACGCCTTCGCGTACGTTCTCGTACGGCGTGTACGACTTCATGTACGCGTACACCTCGGGGTCGTGCAGCGGGTCGCCCCACTCGTCCCACTCGATGACGGTCAGCGGCAGCGACGGGTCGAGGATCGTCGTCAGCGCATCGACGAACGGCACATCGGCGAGGATGCCGGCGAACAGCTCCGGTGCGAGGTTGGCCACCGCGCCCATCAGGAGGCCGCCGGCGGATCCGCCCTCGGCGACCAGGCGCTCGGGCACGGTCACCCCGGCATCGACGAGGTGACGGCCCGCGGCGACGAAGTCGGTGAAGGTGTTGCGCTTGGCGAGCAGCTTGCCGTCCTCGTACCACTGGCGGCCCATCTCGCCGCCGCCGCGCACGTGCGCCACGGCGAAGACGACGCCGCGGTCGAGCATCGACAGGCGTGCGACCGAGAAGCCGGGGTCGATCGAATGCTCATATGAGCCGTAGCCGTACAGGTGCACGGGGCGCGGCCCGTCGGCGGGGTCGCCGAACGAGCGCTTCCAGACGAGTGAGATCGGGATGCGGGTGCCGTCCTCGGCGGTGGCCCACAGGCGGCGCTGGTCGTAGTCGGCCGGGTCGTACCCACCGAGCACGGGCTGGCGCTTGCGCAGCAGCAGTTCGCCGCTGCCGATGACGTACTCGTACACGGTGCCCGGCGTCACGAACGAGCCGTACCCCAGTCGCAGCACCGGCGGCGCCCACTCGGGGTTGCCCGACGCGCCCGCCGAGTACAGCGGTTCGTCGAAATCGAGTTCATCGACGGCACCGCTGGCGTAGTCGAGCAGGCCGACGCGGGGGAGCCCTTCGCGCCGGTATGACACGACACCCCAGTCGCGGAACGCCGACATGTGCAGCAGCCGGCGACCCGGTTCGTGGCCCAGCACCACCTCGCGCGCGCCCGCAGGGTCGGATGCCGACACCCGCACGAGCTCGAAATCGAGCGCGTCGGCGTTGTGCAGCACATACAGCACGTCCTCGCCGTCGACCACGGCGTGGGTCACCGAATACTCGACGCCCTCGACGCGCGGCCACACCGACCGTGGTTCGGCGCGCAGGTCGTCGGCGGGCACCAGGAACTCCTCCGACGTGATCGACGAACCGGTCTCGATCACGAGGTAGCGTTCGCTTCGCGTGAAGCCGGCTCCCACCCAGTAGCGCTCGTCGGGCTCGTGGAACAACTGCTGCGCCGCGGCCGGGTCTGCACCAAGCTCGTGCAGCCACACGGTGTCGGGACGCCAGGCGTCGTCGACGGTCGTGTAGACGACGAAGCGGCCGTCGGGGGAGAGGGTCGCGCCGGAGAACGTGTCGGTGATGACGTCGGGCAGGTTCTCGCCCGTCGCGAGGTCGCGGACGCGCAGCGTGTAGCGCTCGTCGCCCTCGGTGTCGACGCCGTACAGCAGCAGCGCGCCGTCGGTCGAGACGTCGAAGGTGCCCAGCGAGAAGAACTCGTGCCCCTCGGCCTCGACGTTGTCGTCGAGCAGCACCTGCTCGCCCGGCACGTCGACGCCCGGGGTGAGCTGCGGCGGCGTCCAATCATCGGGGGATGCCAGGGGTGCACGGCAATGGATGCCGTACTGCCGTCCCTCGACGGTGCGGCTGTAGTACCACCATGACCCGTGCCGGGTGGGGACGGACAGGTCCGTCTCCTGGGTGCGGCCCTTGATCTCGTCGAAGATGCGACCGCGCAGTCCTTCGAGATGCGCGGTGCGCGCGTCGGTATACGCGTTCTCGGCGTCGAGGTGGGCGCGCACGCTCGCGGCATCCTTCTCGCGCAGCCATTCGTACGGATCGGCGAAGGTGTCGCCGTGGTGGGCACGGGGGGAGGGGCGGCGGTCGGCGACGGGTGCGGAGAGTTGCTCGGTCACAGGCTCAACGCTAACGCCCGCGCGCCGTCGTGCGGCGTGCTGGGCGATCGCAGATGCGGTTGGTTCCCTGTTCCCAGGAGGGTGTGACAGGATACATTCTGGTCCGGTTGCCGGACACTGAAACCACGGTGAACTCTTCGTTCGCACCGCCGATCATCATCGGCCATTTCCCCCTCAACACCCCGACGGAAAGCGACCTGTGGAAACAGCAGCCCTGATCGTCGTGCTGGTCATCGCACTGGCGCTGTTCTTCGATTTCACCAACGGCTTCCACGACACCGCGAACGCGATGGCGACGCCCATTGCGACCGGCGCGCTCAAGCCGAAGACCGCCGTGCTGCTGGCCGCCGTGCTCAATCTCGTCGGGGCGTTCCTGTCGACGGAGGTCGCCAAGACGATCTCCGGCGGCATGATCCGAGAAGATCAGCTCTCGAGCAGCATCTTTCCGGCCATCATCTTCGCCGGCCTCATCGGCGCGATCACGTGGAACATGCTCACGTGGCTGCTAGGGCTGCCGTCCAGCTCCTCGCACGCCCTGTTCGGCGGGCTGATCGGCGCGACGCTCGTCGGTGCCAGCGCGGCGGCGATCGACTTCGGCGTCGTGCTCACCAAGGTCGTCCTCCCGGCGCTGATCGCGCCGCTGACGGCGGGCATCATCGCCTTCACCGTCACGAAGCTCGCCTACGCGCTCACGCGTCGTTACGACGCCAAGCCGGACGGCCGCGACGGCTTCCGCTGGGGCCAGATCTTCACGTCGTCGCTCGTCGCGTTGGCGCACGGCACCAACGACGCGCAGAAGACGATGGGTGTCATCACCCTCGCCATGATCACCGTCGGCTGGCAGTCGGCAGCGCACCACGAGCCGCAGTTGTGGGTCATCATCGCGTGTGCCGTGACGATCGCGCTCGGCACCTACATGGGCGGCTGGCGCATCATCCGCACGCTCGGCAAGGGACTCACCGACGTCAAGCCGGCGCAGGGCTTCTCCGCCGAGGCATCGACCGCATCGACCATCCTCGCCTCCAGCGCGCTCGGCTTCGCGCTGTCGACGACGCAGGTCGCGTCGGGATCGGTCATCGGTTCGGGACTCGGGCGCCGCGGGTCGAAGGTGCGCTGGCGCACCGCCGGTCGCATCATGATCGGCTGGGTGCTCACGCTGCCCGCCGCAGGTGCCGTCGGTGCGCTCGCGGCGCTGGTGGTCGTGTGGCTCGGGCAGGTCGTCGGCGTGCTCATCGGCGCAGTCGCCGCGGTCGCGATCATCCTCGCGATCTTCCTCCGCTCACGGCGCAACGAGGTCAACCACGCCAACGCGATGAGCGAGGTCGCCGACTCGGGTCACGCCATCAAAGTCAAGCGCAACCCGCCGCCCACGCGACGCCAGCGTGTCGCGCTGCGCGAAGAGGCCAAGCGCAAGGCTGAGGCCGAGGCGCGTGAGCGCGCCGCACAGAAGAAGGCCGCGAAAGACGCCGCGCGTGCGGCCAAGGGAGGCGAGCGATGAACATCGAGATCAACTGGATCGCCTTCCTGCAGGTGTTCATCGCCGCCATGATCGGTGCCGTCGCGGTCGTGTCGTTCTACGCGATCGGGCTGCGTCTGCTCGTGCTCGCGGGTCGCTCGCCGGTCGTCGCACCGGCAGAGTTCACCGATGCGATCACGATCATCACTGAGAAGGAGGCCAAGCGGGCGGCGAAGGCCGCTGCCAAGGCCGCCAAGAAGAGCCCCCTCACCGACGGGCAGAAGCAGTTCGCCTTCGTCGGCGCGATCGCATCGTTCGCGGTCGCCGGGGGCGCGGTGCTTGTCGGCCTGCTGCTGATCGTCTTCAACCACTGACGCGGTCCACAGTCGAGGTCGGTACCGGGTCGTAGGCTGGCGACATGGATGCCGTGCAGTTCGGAGCGCACCCGCCCGCCGAGCGGGTGCTCGTGCATCTCAGCGACACCCACCTGCTCGCGGGCGATGCGCGGTTGGGTGACCGGTTCGATACCGTCGACGGACTCGAACGTGCACTCGAGGCGGTGCGGGCCACCGGCATCCGGCCCGACGCGATCGTCTTCACGGGCGACCTGACCGACCTGGGTGAGCCCGACGCGTACCGCGCGCTGCGCGAGCGTGTCGAGCCGTTCGCGGCGTCGCTCGGTGCACCCCTCGTGTGGGTGGCGGGCAATCACGACGAGCGCCCGGCGATGCGCGAAGGGCTGTTCGACGCCATCGGGTCGCAGGAGCCGATCACGGGGGTGTGGGATCTGCGGGGGCTTCGGCTGATCGCCCTCGATACGACCGTGCCGGGTTGGCATCACGGCGATCTCGACGACGACCAGCTCGACTGGCTGCGGGCGGAACTTGCCGAACCGGCGCCGTTGGGCACGCTCCTCGCGCTGCACCACCCGCCGCTGCCGAGCCACGTGCCGCTGTTCGACATCCTCGAACTGCGCGGTCAGGATCGCTTCGCGGCGGTGATCGCCGGCACCGACGTGCGCGGTATCCTCGCGGGGCACCTGCACTACGGCATGAGCGGCATGTTCGCGGGGGTGCCGGTGAGCGTCGCGGCGGCCACCTGTTACACGATGAACCTGCAGCGCCCCGCCAACCGGGTCAACGGCATGGATGCCGGGCAGTCGTTCCAGCTCGTGCACGTCTACCGCGACACGATCACCCATACGGTGGTGCCGGTGGCCTCGGCCGACACCGTCGAGTACTTCAGCGATGCGTGGACGGCGCGCATGGCGACCCTCACGCCCGAGGAGCGGTTGGAGCAGTTCTCGCGCAAGCGATGACACGCGCCACCGCGGCGTATCGAGCGTGCAGAACTATACGCCGTGTCCGGTCGGTGCGTCGCGCGACGTGGGTAGGCTCGAAGCATCCCTTCCTCGCTGTGACGACCCACAAGGACTGCACACATGGCTCTGGACGCGACGACGCGAACCGAATCCGACTCGCTGGGCTCGATGGAGATCCCGGCCGATGCCTACTGGGGCATCCACACCGCCCGAGCGCTCGAGAACTTTCCGATCTCGCGCAGACCTATCTCGGTGTACGCCGACCTGGTGCGTGGGCTCGCGATGGTCAAACAGGCCTCGGCCCGCGCGAACCGCGACATCGGCGTGCTCGACGCCGAGCGCGCCGACCTCATCGACCGCGCCGCGCAGCGGGTGATCGACGGCGAGTTCCACGACCAGTTCGTCGTCGGGGTCATCCAGGGCGGCGCCGGAACCTCGACGAACATGAACGCGAACGAGGTCATCACCAACATCGCGCTCGAACTCGCCGGCCGCGACAAGGGCGACTACGACTTCTTGTCGCCGATAGACCACACCAACCGAAGCCAGTCGACCAACGACGTGTACCCGACCGCGATCAAGGTCGGGCTCGCCCTCGACCTGCAGTCGCTGCTGGAGGAGCTCGATCTGCTCAAGCAGTCGTTCCTCGCCAAGGCGGTCGAGTTCCACGACGTCCTCAAGATCGGTCGCACGCAGCTGCAGGATGCCGTCCCGATGACGCTCGGGCAGGAGTTCCACGGATTCGCGACGACCCTCGCATACGACCACCAGCGGCTGAACGAGAACGCCTACCTGCTGTACGAGGTCAACATGGGCGCGACCGCGATCGGCACCGGCATCACGACACACCCGGCGTACGCACCCGCCGTCGTACGTCACCTGCGCGAGATCACCGGGCTCGACCTGGTCACGGCCGACGACCTGGTCGAAGCCACGAGCGACACCGGCTCGTTCATGTCGTTCTCGTCATCGCTCAAGCGCAACGCGATCAAGCTGTCGAAGATCTGCAACGACCTGCGCCTGCTCTCCAGCGGCCCGCAGGCCGGACTCGGTGAGATCAACCTGCCGGCCCGCCAAGCGGGTTCGTCGATCATGCCCGGCAAGGTGAACCCGGTCGTGCCCGAGGTCGTCAACCAGGTCGCATTCGCCGTCGCGGGCGCCGACCTCACCGTCACGATGGCCGTCGAGGGCGGGCAGCTGCAGCTCAACGCGTTCGAACCCGTCATCGCGCACTCGATCTTCCAGTCGATCACGTGGATGCGGCGCGCCATGCGCACGCTGCGGGTCAACTGCGTCGACGGCATCACCGCCAACCGTGAGCGCCTCGGTGCCATGGTGGGCTCCTCGGTCGGTGTCGTCACAGCGCTCACGCCGTACATCGGCTACGCGGCTTCGGCGGCGCTCGCGAAGACAGCGCTGCTGACCGGCCACAACATCGGCGACCTCGTCGTCGAGGCCGGCCTCATGTCGCGCGAAGAGGTCGACAAGCAGCTCTCGCCCGCTCGGCTGTCGGGCCTCGAAGCCATCACGCAGGCGATCCCGATCGTGCAGCCCGCCGAGAACGTCGTCGAGGCCGACCGCCTTTGACCGGGAGGGCCTCGGCTGGATAGCGTCGACGGTGGCCGATGTCCGGCCCCCTGTACGAGGAGACCACGAACATGACCGATCCGCAGAACTCGACGCCGTCGAACCAGCCGCCCGCCTATCAGGCCCCGGCCTACGCTTCCGCACCGCCCGCTTCGCCCGCCGCCGGTAGCGGCCCGATCCCCGGGCGCACGATGGGAATCGTCGCGTTCGTGCTGTCGTTCTTCGCGCAGCTGATCGGCCTCATCCTCGGCATCATCGCGCTCGTCCAGAGCCGCAAGGCCGGCCACAAGAACGGTTTCGCACTCGCCGCGATCATCATCAGCGTCGTGCTCGGCATCGTCGGCATCATCGTCGGCATCGTCGTGTTCTCGCTGTTCATGAACGCGTCGACGGACATCTACCAGCAGTACCTCGACAACTGCTCGACGGGCGGCTCCGGGTACATCGAGTACATGGGCGAGCAGATCCCGTGTGAGCAGGTGGATCAGGGCCAGCTCGACTGATCGGCGTTCCAATGCGGCGGATGTCCCCTCGGGGGCATCCGCCGTCGCCGTTTCAGCCGATGATGCGACAGCGGGTGGTGAGTTCGCCGATCCCGTCGACGCCGACGGTGACGGTCGATCGGTCCCGCAGGAAGATCTGCGGGTCGCGCGAGTAGCCTGCGCCGCCGGGGCTGCCGGTGGAGATGAGGGTGCCGGGCAGCAGTGTCGCCGACTGCGACAAGTGGGAGACGAGTGTCGGCACCGAGCGGATCATCTGCCCCGTGCTGCCGTCCTGCACGGTCTGACCGTCGACCACCGCCCAGATATGCAGGTCCTGCGGATCGGCGATCTCGTCGGCGGTCACGACGAAGGGGCCGTTCGGAGTGAATCCGTCGAACGACTTGCACCGTGACCACTGCGCTTCCGAGAACTGGATGTCACGGGCCGTGATGTCGTTGACGACGGTGTAGCCCCACACGTGCGCCAGCGCGTCGTCGGGGGAGACGTCTTTCGCGGCGCTGCCGATGACGACGCCCAGTTCGGCTTCGTAGTCGACCGACTCGCTCAGGGTCCGTGGCCAGGTCGTGGTCTGCCCGTGCCCGCTGAGCGAGTTCGGCCACAGCACGAAGACCGTCGGGGCGGTGTCGGCTTTGAGGCCGAGTTCGCTGGAGTGGGCCGCGTAGTTCAGGCCGATGGCGAGGACGATGGGCGGCGTATCCACCGCCGCCGCGAACGCGAGCCCGTCGATCGGGTGCCCCGCTGGGGCATGCTCGGCGGACTGCCGAACCCGGTCGAGTGCCTCGTCGCCGCCGTCGATCAGCTGCTGGAGGCGTGTGGGTGCGCCGTCCCACAGCGAACCCACCGCGACGGCGTGTCCATCGCGGACGAGGACGAGCTGCGGTGCCGCCTCTCCGGGCAGGGTGACGTGGGCGAAGCGCATCCTTCCAGGCTACCGGCGCGCGGAGAAGTGGCGCGCGAGGTGACACGGTTCGCGCTCCGTGTGCGCCCCTAGGCTGGGGCCGTGACCTTCCCTTCGCCGCTGGCCCAGGAGCCGCACGGCGCTCCCGCTTCCATCGTCCCGCCGCCCGCACCAGCCGCGCCGGCCCTGCCGGTGCCGACGCGAAAGGGCCGCTCGACACCCATCTGGGTGTTCGCGGTGCTCATCGTGCTTCTCATCGGGCTCGTGGCATACCTGCTGACCTTCCTCGGAGCGGCCGCCTCAACCATCGGGATGGTCCTCGCGCTGCTGCCGCTGACGGGGGTTCTGCTGGCCGTTCGCCTCGTCGACCGATGGGAGCCCGAGCCCCGCTCGCTCGTGATCTTCGCGATCGCATGGGGTGCCATCGTGTCGGTGGGCATCGCACTCGGCGTCGACATCGGACTCGTCGCGCTGTTCGGTCGCGACGACTCGACCTTCGGCGAAGCGCTGTCGTCAGTCGTGCAGGCTCCCGTGGTCGAGGAGTTCGCGAAGGGACTCGGCGTCTTCCTCATCTTCGCCGTCGCGCGACGCGCGTTCGACGGCCCTGTCGACGGTGTCGTCTACGGCGCGCTCGTGGGTGCCGGGTTCGCGTTCACCGAGAACATCCTCTACTTCGCGACGAGCCTCATCGACGAGGGTGTCGACGGAACGACGATCACGTTCTTCCTGCGCGGCATCCTCTCGCCGTTCGCCCACGTCATGTTCACGGCCGTGACGGGGTACGCGCTCGGCCGCGCCGCACGGTCCGGGCGGGGCGCGGCGGCGGCGCTCGGCCCCGGGCTGCTCGGCCTGGTCGGCGCCATCGCGCTGCACGCACTGTGGAACGGGTCGGCGATGTTCGGCGACTTCTTCGAGCTGTACGTGACGCTGCAGGTGCCGTTGTTCATCGGGTTCATCGTCGGGGTCGTGCTGCTGCGACGGGAGGAGTCCCGGCTCACGCGCGAACGACTGGGGGAGTATGCAGCCGCCGGCTGGTTCGCCCCGCAGGAGGTCGACATGCTCGCGACGTCGTGGGGGCGCCGAGCGGGGATCGCGTGGGCCAGGACGCTTCCCGGTGATCGAGTCCGACACATGAAGGACTTCATCGCGGATTCGACTGCGCTCGCCGCGGCGCGCCAACGGGCGCTGACGGGGCGGGATCCGCACGCGGCCGAAGACGAGAAGGTCTTCCTCGCTCGGGCGGGTGCCGCGCGGGTCGCGCTGCTGTCCCGCTGACAAGACTCAGCGCCCGGTGCTGCGGCGATGCCTGCATGACTCCCGGGCGCTGAGTTGGCCTTGACCCATTGTCGAGGCGGGCGCTCGGCCGTGTCAAGAGGGTCCGCACGCGGTCATGAGGTGCTTGGATGGAGTCATGACTGATGAGCGCACCAAGCCCGAGTTCGACGCCCCGTCCGGCCCGGCCCCGCAGGAGCTCGTCACCCGCGACATCATCGTGGGCGACGGCGACGAGGCGAAGCCGGGCGACACCGTCACCGTCCACTACGCCGGCGTCGAGTACGACTCCGGCGAGGAGTTCGACTCGTCGTGGGGACGCGGCGAGTCGATCCAGTTCCCGCTGCGCGGCCTGATCCAGGGCTGGCAGGACGGCATCCCCGGCATGAAGGTCGGCGGACGGCGCGAGCTGGTCATTCCGCCGCACCTGGCGTACGGCCCCGCGGGCGGTCACTTCCTGGGCGGAAAGACCCTGATCTTCATCATCGACCTGCTCAAGGTCGGCTGACCGGATCGGCTGAACCGAGCAGCGAGAGGGCGGGTGGCATGACCACCCGCCCTCTTCTGCGCACGAATTTCGTATTCACGGGAATAGATCCGATCGCGAGTGGTTGCACCCTGCAGACCATTCACCAACGGAAGGCCCCTCATGACGACCACCGCGATCGATATCCCCGGCTACAAGGCGGGCACCTGGGTGCTCGACCCCTCGCACAGCGAGGTCACCTTCAGCGTCCGCCACATGATGATCTCGAAGGTGCGCGGCACCTTCGGCGTCAAGAGCGCCACGATCATCGCGCCCGAGAACCCGCTCGAGGCGCGCGTGGACGCCTCCGTCGACGTGACCTCGATCGACACGAAGGATGAGGGCCGCGACACCCACCTCCGCTCCGCCGACTTCTTCGACGTGGAGAACTACCCGACGATGGAGTTCGCCTCCACCGGCGTGCGCATCGAGGGCGGCGACTTCCTCGTCGACGGCGACCTCAGCATCCGTGGCGTCACCAAGCCGGTGACCTTCAAGGTCGAATTCGGCGGCTTCGGCACCGACCCGTGGGGCAACTACAAGGCGGGTGCGACGGCATCCACCGTCATCGACCGCGAGGACTTCGGCCTCACCTGGAACGCCGCGCTCGAGACCGGCGGCGTGCTGGTCGGCAAGGACGTCACGATCACCCTCGACCTGCAGGGCGCGCTGCAGGCTTGAGGAACCCGCGTTCCAGCACGCGACGCGAAGGGGTGGATGCCGCGGCATCCACCCCTTCGTCGCGCCTCAGGCCGGTGCTCAGGGCGTCGGTTCGTCGGCGTCGTACGTGCGGAACCGGGGGTTCAGGCGCACGAGCATCAGCGCGAGCCCCATGATCACGAAACCGCCGAGCAGCGGCGGAAACCACAGCGTCGTGAAGGTCGCGAGCGCGCCGGCGTAGAGCGCTCCGAGCCGCGGGCCTCCCGCGACGACGACGATGAAGACGCCCTGCAGGCGGCCGCGGATGGCGTCGGGCACAGCGGCCTGCACCATCGTGTTGCGGAAGATCGAACTGATGTTGTCGGCGGCGCCCGCCGCCGCCAGGGCGACGGCTGCGGCGACCAGCAGTGTGATGTTCGCCGACGACGCATCGACGACCGCCGGAGCTGCGACGCCGAGCGCCGCGAGCAGCAGCACCGCGCCGAAGACGCTGATGGCGGCGCCGTAGCCGATGATGGCGCGCTCGATGCCCACACCGTGATGGCGGTATCGGGCCACGGGCCCCGAGAACAGGCTCGAGAAGAAGGCACCGATCGCGATCGACGCGGTGAGCACCCCGGTGGTGATCGGTCCGCCGCCCAGCAGCAGGGTGCCGATCGCGGGAAACAGCGCGAGCGGCTGTCCGAACGTCATCGCGATGATGTCGAGCACGAACTGCAACCGGATGTTGCGCGCGCGACGCAAGAACGCCCAGCCGTCGGCGAGCGACCGAAGTCCCGGCCGGACCGTCTCGCCTTCGGGATGGATGCGTGGCAGCGTCCACAGGCCGAGGAAGAGCGCCGACATGAGCACGAGATCGATCGTGTACGTCCAGCCGTAGCCCGTGAACGCGACGAGCACACCGGCCGCGGCAGGCCCGATCGAGACCATGATGCCCATCGTGATGCCACCGAGCGCCGAGGCCGCCGGCAGCAGCTCACGCGGAATCAAGCGCGGGACGATCGACTGGCGGGCGGCCATGACGACCGAGTTCGCGGCGGAGTTGACGACGGCGATCACGTAGAGCGCGGCCACGGTCTCGCCGCCCATCCACGTCAGCGTCATGAGGACGGCTGTCGAGCCGAACGTCACGGTCGCCGCGATGAGGGCGACCCGTCGCCGGTCGAACGCGTCGGCGAGCATGCCGCCGTACAGTCCCGCGATGATCATCGGCACGAGTCCCGCGACGGCGATCATCGACACCGCGAAGGTCGACGCCGTCAGGTCGTACATGTGCAGCATGATCGCGACGATCGTGAGCTGGCCGCCGAGCCCGGCGAGCGTCGACCCGACCGACATCCGCGCGAACGCCGGACTCGCGGTGAGTGGGCGCAGATCGATGAAGTGGTCGCGTCGCAGGCGCGCCATCATGACGCGGAACTCAGGGGGAGGGGCACCATTCGAGGCTACCCTCGCTCAGGTCGCCGCTCGGCCCGAGGGCTGGTAGGCTGTAGCGGTTGCCGTTCGATCGGCCGCGGAGAAAGAGAGCCCCACGCATCAGGCGTCGGGCGCCGCGCAACGACAAGAAAGGGGATCACCTATGGCACTGGAAGCAGACGTCAAGAAGGCGATCATCGAAGAGTACGCGACGCACCCCGGTGACACCGGATCCCCCGAGGTGCAGGTCGCGATGCTGACGCAGCGCATCAAGGACCTCACCGAGCACCTCAAGGCACACAAGCACGACCACCACTCGCGTCGTGGCCTGTTCCTGCTCGTCGGTCAGCGCCGCCGCCTGCTGGGTTACCTGCAGGACATCGACATCAACCGTTACCGCTCGCTCATCGAGCGTCTCGGCCTGCGTCGATAAGCAGCATCGTCGCCAGCGTTCAATCGCGCGAAACATTCTTGCGAAGACCTCCCCACGGTGTGGGGAGGTCTTCTTTCTGTTCACGCCGCGCCTTCACGCAGCTCCGACACAGGAGAAATCACCGGCGCAGGACGATTCCAGACGAATCGTCCTGTTGCGAGGATTTCTCCTGCGTCCGAGAGCTGGCGACGGTCAGACCTGCGCGGCGCGGGCGGCCACGAGGTCGGCGTGCCAGATCTCGGCGACGTCGGGGTGCGCGCGCAGTCGCGACTTCAGGGCATTGGTGCCGTGCAGGCCGTGGATGGGGTTGGCCGGGTCGTCGGTGACGCCGCGCGCCTCGGCGGCCAGCTCGGGCGGCAGGTCGATGAGCGGGAACCGTGCCTCGAGCGACGGGTTGAAGAAGAACGGCACCGAGATGCGGTCGTCCGGATGCCGGGGCGAGATGACCCGGTGCTTCGTCGCAGTGAGGTAGCCGTTCGTCGCGTGCTCGAGCAGTTCGCCGATGTTCACGACGAACGCTCCAGGCACGGGCGGGGCATCGACCCAGACGCCGTCCCGCTCGACCTGCAGGCCACCTTTTCCTGGCTCGACCCACAGCAGCGTGAGGACACCGGCATCCTTGTGCGCGCCGACGCCCTGCGACGGGTTCTCCTTGCCGGGGTACCGCACGATCTTCAGGAGCGTCTGCGGGTCGCCGAAGTGCTCGTCGAAGTAGGACTCGTGGGCGCCGAGCGCGAGTGCCCACGCACGCAGGAGCTTGCGCGAGACGCCGGAGAGGTGCGCGACCCATTCATCGGCGACGTCGCGCAGTTCGGGCTGGGCCGAGGGCCACAGGTTCGGGCCGACGAGCACGGCGTAGTCCGGGGCCGCGCGGTCGGTGACCGGCTCGCGCTCGGGGCCGATGTCGATCTGCTCGCGCCAGTCGACCTTGCCCTGCGTGCGCTCGCCGCCGACGCGCGTGTAGCCGCGGAAGTGCGGGCTCTTGACGTTCTCGATCTCGAGCTTGTCCGCCTCGGGCAGATCGAAGAAGGCGCGCGCGGTGCGATGTAGGCGCGCTTCGAGCTCGGGCGAGACCCCGGTGCCGGTCAGGTAGAAGAATCCGACGTCGTGGGTCGCCCGGCGCAGATCGTCGCGGAACCGTGCGGCCGCATCGGGCCCCTGGTCGAGCAGTGAGAGGTCGAGCACGGGCAGGTTCAGGTCAGACATGCACCGAGAATATGCACGGTCCGTTGTGCCGCGGGCGGTTGTTGCCGTTCGTTACCGCTGGCGAGCGTGCGGTCCTCGGCCTCATCCTGGGCCTGTCCTGCTCGCCTGGCGGGCGGTCTTCGCCGTGACGCCCGCTCAGCCCGCGCGGTAGCTCACACCGGCGGTCGGTCGATGCGTCGCGCGACGGGTATCGGCGGCGCGGGGCGCTTCGATCCGGTGGGGTCGTTGCGGCGCCCCTCCTTGCCGGCGAGCGTCGGGTCGGCGAACAGCCACGCGGGGCGCGGTTCGATGACGGGGCGGAACACGAATCGGACGGGTTTCGTGGCCAGCCCGATCGCAATCAGCACCGAGAGGACGATGACGATCGGCAGCCACAGCCACGTCGGGTCGAGATCGCGCAGCACGCCCGATTCGCGGAACGGGTACAGCACGAACGAGTGCAGCAGGTAGACGTACATCGTGTACTGCCCGAGTTTGGTCCACCAGTGCTGGCCGCGGGGGATGAGCGCGAAGAAGGCGACGCTGAGGATGAGCGCAACGGCCATCAGCGCCAGGCGCACGCCGGCCGCCCACCACTGCGTGCCGCCGATCTCGGCATAGCTGTCGTCGTAGAACAGCCAATCGCGCAGGCTCATCTCGCGCCAGGCGTCGACGAAGAACCACGCCGCCCACCCGGCGACGACGAACGTCACCGCGGCAGCGCCACGCACCCACCACCGCTGCCTGCGCAGCAGGTCGAATCGTTCCAGGATCCCGTGGTGGCTCAACCACCATCCCAAGGTGAAGAACGGCAGCAGGCCGAGCGTGCGCGACAGCGAGAGCGTCGAGTCGATGTTCGGCAGGTAGCCCACACTCAGTGAGATCAGCACGGTCCACGCCAGCGGCCAGCGCAGCAGCGCGAGATAGGGCAGGACGAGTCGGAAGATCGCGAGCGCGAGCAAGAACCAGAGCGTCCAAGACGGTTCCGTGATGTTCGGATTCGCCCGCCCTTCGACGAGCAGCTTCGTGAGGGTCCAGAGCCCCTCGAAGATGATGTACGGCACGACGATGTCGGTGATCACGCGCGCCATCTGGCGGCGGGAGGGCGAGTCCGACTTGGAGAAGTAGCCCGAGATGATCGCGAACGCGGGCATGTGGAACGCGTACACCAGCAGGTAGAGGCCGAGGGCGATGTCGGAGTCGTACGTGAGCCGCTGGACGGCGTGCCCCAGCACGACCAGCACGATGCAGGCGAAGCGGGCGTTGTCCCAGAGCGGCACCCGGCGACGCTTCTGCGTTGCGACAGGGCCGGTGCGCGGGGTCGAGGACTCGGTCATGACGCAGGCCACCCTACCGGCCGGGAATACTCTGGACGAGGTCGCGTTGCACCAGATACATTCAATTGCATAGACCCGGATGCCGCGGCATCCAGAATCAGGAAGAGATCGTGAGCGAGACCACCGGCAGCGCCGACAGCACGACCGGCGGCGCCATGCAGTTCGGCATCTTCACCGTCAGTGACATCACGACCGACCCGACGACCGGTCACACGCCCAGCGAGGCCGAGCGCATCCGGGCGACCCTCACGATCGCGAAGCACGCCGAGGAGGTGGGACTCGACGTCTTCGCGCTCGGCGAGCACCACAACCCGCCGTTCTGGTCGTCCTCGCCGACCACGACCCTCGCGTACATCGCCGCGCAGACTGAGCGGCTCGTGCTCTCGACCGCGACGACCCTCATCACGACGAACGACCCGGTGAAGATCGCCGAGGACTACGCGATGCTCCAGCACGTCTCGGGCGGCCGCGTCGACCTCATGCTCGGCCGCGGCAATACGGGGCCCGTGTACCCGTGGTTCGGCAAGGACATCCGTCAGGGGCTGCCGCTGGCCATCGAGAACTACGCGCTGCTGCACAAGCTGTGGCGTGAGGACGTCGTGGACTGGGAGGGCAAGTTCCGCACCCCGCTGCAGGGCTTCACCTCGACACCGCGCCCGCTCGACGGCGTCGCCCCCTTCGTGTGGCACGGCTCCATCCGCACGCCCGAGATCGCCGAGCAGGCCGCCTACTACGGCGACGGCTTCTTCGCGAACAACATCTTCTGGCCGGCCGAGCACTACCAGCGACTCATCGCGCTGTACCGGCAGCGCTGGGAGCACTACGGCCACGGTGCACCCGAGACGGCGATCGTGGGCCTGGGTGGTCAGGCGTTCCTCGCGAAGAAGTCGCAGGATGCCGTCGACCAGTTCCGCCCGTACTTCGACAACGCGCCCGTCTACGGTCACGGACCCTCGATGGAGGACTTCGCCGAGATGACGCCGCTCACCGTCGGCTCGCCCCAGCAGGTCATCGACCGCTACGCCGGGATGCGCGATCTGTACGGCGACTACCAGCGCCAGCTGTTCCTCATGGACCACGCCGGACTGCCGCTGAAGACCGTGCTCGAGCAGCTCGACCTGCTCGGCGGCGAGGTCGTGCCGGTGCTGCGCAAGGAGCTCGCCAAGGACCGTCCCGCAGCCGTGCCAGACGCACCGACGCACGCCCGCCTGGTCGCCGCGACCTACGGCGACGGCCCGACCCGGCAGGCGACGCCCCGCGCGAACCGCGGTGACAACCTGAGTGGCCCGTCGCCCTACCAGGATGCGCCGGCTCCCGCGGGCGCCGCCGTCGGCGTGACGGGAGCGCAGTCATGAGCGCGCGTCGCATCGCCGTCGTTTCGGCAGGGCTCTCCAACCCGTCGTCGACCCGTATGCTCGCCGACCGGCTTGCTGCGGCGACCGTCGCCGACCTGCGTGATCGGGGCATCGAGGCGACGGTCGACACGATCGAACTGCGCGACCTCGCACACGACATCACCAACAACCTGCTCACCGGTTTCGCGCCCGCCGCGCTGGAGTCCGCGATCAACACGGTGGTGTCGGCGGACGCGCTGATCGCGGTGACGCCGATCTTCTCCACGAGCTACTCGGGCCTGTTCAAGTCATTCATCGACGTGCTCGACCCCGACGCGCTCACCGGCATGCCGGTGCTGATCGGCGCGAACGCCGGCACCGCCCGGCATTCGCTCGCGATCGACTACGCCATCCGGCCGTTGTTCACCTACCTGCATGCCGAGCCGGTGCCGACCGGTGTGTTCGCGGCATCCAGCGATTGGGGCGCGCACGCCGACGAGGTCGCACCGCTCAGCTCCCGCGTCGAGCGCGGCGCACGCGAGCTGGCCGAGGCGATCTCGCGCAAGGCACCGGCGACCGCATCCGACGCGTTCGATCCGGCAAGCTACCTCGGGGAGGGGAAGAGCTTCGGCCACCTGCTGGGCGGCCTGTCGGGCGAGTAGCGGCTACGAGAGTCGGATGTCGGCGATGCTCGCGAGTTCGACCCACGGCTCGCCCCGCACCGATGCCCCGCGCACGTCGGCGTCGACGAGGAGGCCGAGGTCGATCCCGGCGATCGCCTCAACATCGGCGACGGCGACCTGGAAGGTGCGGTACTCGCCGAGCGGTTCGACCGTGACCCCTTGCGACTCGTCGAGCAGGTCGGACTGGTCGAGCACGAACGCGGCAGCAGCCGGGCCGCCCGCGCCGTCGCGCCAGACGGCCACCTTCCAGAAGCGGCGGGGGAGCAGGACGCCGCGGTACGGCGGGTCTTCGGGGTCGAGCACCGGCGCTGTGAAGACCACCACCCGGTGATCGAGCGCATCGGCGTACGCGAGCACATGGTCTTCGAGGCCGAGCCACAGTTCGCGTGACTGGTTGAACGAGGCCGCCTGCGGAGCGGCGTTCGGGTAGGCGAAGGTTGCCTCCATCGCCTCGGCGGCGCGATCGCCCCACCCGGGGTCGCGCCTGCGCACGAGGTGGCCACGATCCAGGTCGTTGCGTGCATACACGTCACCCCCGGTCTGCCGCTCGGCCGGCAGGCGAGAGTCGAGGTGCCACTCGCCGGAGCGGGGGAGATCGACCAGGCTCGCGCCGTCGATCATGACGGCCGTCACAGACGCGAGCCGCCGGGCATCGTCCAGCAGCACCGTGAAGTGCGGGTAATCGAGTCTCGTCGCAGGCGTCGACGGCACCGGGAGCGGCACCGCCACCCGCAAGAAGCAGTCGTCGTACCCGAGTGTGTCGCCGGTCTCCCCGTTCATGCCACCAGTGTGCCGGGTGCATCCGACGCTGTCAGTGCGAGCGCTGCGCCACCAGTTGCATCAGTGTCAAGAACGGCGCCAGTGCATGCGCGGCCGGTGTGCCCTCCGCCTCAGGGTGCCATTGCACGGCGATGACGCGGTCTTCGGCGCGTTCGAAGGCCTCGACCAGTCCGTCGGCGGCCACAGCGCTCGCCGTCAGCCCGTCGCCGAGCCTCGCGATCCCCTGGTGGTGTCCCGAAGCGACCTGCAGTTCTGCGTCCGTGTGCGAAGAGAGCAGCGACCCCGGTGAGACGGCCACCGGATGCCAGGCCCACACGATCTGCGCGCCGTCGCCGCTGACGGTGTGCACGACGTCGGTCGGAGGGAGGTCTTCGGCGAGGGTGCCGCCGTAGACCACGTTGAGCACCTGCAGCCCGCGGCATACTCCGAGCACCGGGAGCCCTGCGGCCAGCGCGGCATGCGCGATCCCGAAGTCGAGCGCGTCCTGTGCCGGATTCACGTCGTACAGCGCGTCGATGACCTCGCCACCGTACCGCGCAGGGTCCACGTCACCGCCGCCGGGGAGCACGACGGCGTCGATGCCCGCGAGGTCGACGGTGTCGATGAGGATCGGCGTGCCGCCTGCGCGTTCGACGAGGGTGACGACGTCGGCGAAGATGCGGTTCGCGACGTCGATGCGCGCGTCGGCGCGACCGTCTGACAGGCGTACGGGCATCGCGATTCGGGGCGGGTTCACGTGACCATTGTGGGGCACGCAAGCCCCCCGGCCGTCGTGTTCCGCGTCGTGCGGGTCAGCCGCTCTTGCGGCGGAACTCGCGCCTGGTCATCGCGCCGTGGGTCCCGTGGACCGCGGAGTCGCCGTCGAGGTGCGCCTCACCCTCACGGTGGTGGGCGTTCTTCTTCTCGAGCGCCTCGCGGAACTTGCGCTTCATGTCGTCGGTTGCGGCGGCATCGCCGTTCTCGGTGCTCATGTTCCCAACGATACGCACAGGAAAGGCCTGCTGGTAGGCTGGATCGGGTTGTCACGGGTCTTCCGTGTCGACCGCTCGAATCAAAGAGCTCAGGGAGCAGGTCCAGCGGCGAGCTGGTCCCCTGTGGTGGATTCCCGTCCCGAACGGTGATCTTTCACTGGTGGCCAGCGCAAGCGACGATCACGCTCGCGTCTGCAGTGACGCGGTGTGCGCCCGAACCGATGTGTCCCGCTCCTTCGCACGATCTCGTGCGCGAAACGCGCGTGCGAGTCTAAACAAAGAAGGAGAGACCTCTTGGAAGGTCCTGAAATCACCGCCGCCGAAGCCGTCCTCGACAACGGCCGCTTCGGCACCCGTACCGTCCGGTTCGAGACCGGACGCCTCGCCCAGCAGGCGCAGGGCGCCGTCGCCGCCTACCTCGACGAGGAGACCATGCTCCTGTCGGCCACCAGCGCCGGCAAGCATCCGCGCGAAGGCTTCGACTTCTTCCCGCTGACCGTCGACGTCGAAGAGCGTTCGTACGCAGCAGGCAAGATCCCCGGCTCGTTCTTCCGCCGTGAGGGCCGCCCCTCCACCGAGGCGATCCTCGTGTGCCGCCTCATCGACCGCCCGCTGCGCCCGTCGTTCGTCGACGGCCTCCGCAACGAGGTGCAGATCGTCGTCACGGTCCTCTCGATCGCTCCCGGCGAGTACTACGACGCCCTCGCGATCAACGCGGCATCCGCGTCGACCCAGATCTCGGGTCTGCCATTCTCCGGCCCGATCGCCGGCGTCCGCCTGGCGCTCGTGCCCGGTCACGGCGAGCACGAAGACCAGTGGGTCGCGTTCCCGAGCCAGAAGGTCGTGGAGGAGGCCGTGTTCGACCTGATGGTCGCCGGTCGCGTCCTGCCCGACGGCGACGTCGCGATCATGATGGTCGAGGCCGAGGCCACCGAGAACAGCTGGAACCTCATCAAGGGCGGCGCTGTCAAGCCGTCCGAAGAGGTCGTCGCCAGCGGCCTCGAGGCCGCGAAGCCCTTCCTCAAGCAGCTCGTCGAGGCGCAGGCGCAGATGGCCGCAACCTCGTCGAAGGAGCCGGGCGTCTACCCGGTCTTCGCGCCGCACAGCCAGCAGACCTACGACTTCGTCGCCGGTCGCGCCTACGACGAGCTCGTCGGCATCTACCAGATCGCCGACAAGGTCGAGCGCCAGAACGCCGACGACGCCGTCAAGGACCGCGTCAAGGCCGAGCTGATCGCCGCAGTCGAGGCCGAGGAGCTGCCCGCCGTGGCGACCCTCGAGTTCTCGGCCGCCTACAAGTCGGTCACCAAGAAGATCGTGCGCGGCCGCATCCTCACCGAGGGCGTGCGCATCGACGGTCGTGGGCTCGCCGACATCCGCCCGCTCGACGCAGAGGTGCAGGTCATCCCGCGCGTGCACGGCTCGGCGATCTTCCAGCGCGGCGAGACCCAGATCATGGGTGTCACCACGCTGAACATGCTGAAGATGGAGCAGCAGATCGACTCGCTGTCGCCCACGACCAGCAAGCGCTACATGCACCACTACAACTTCCCGCCGTACTCGACCGGTGAGACCGGCCGTGTGGGAAGCCCCAAGCGTCGCGAGATCGGCCACGGCTTCCTCGCCGAGCGCGCCCTCGTGCCGGTGCTGCCCGCACGCGACGAGTTCCCCTACGCGATTCGTCAGGTCTCCGAGGCGCTCGGCTCCAACGGGTCGACGTCGATGGGCTCGGTCTGCGCCTCGACCCTGTCGCTGCTGAACGCGGGTGTGCCGCTGCGCGCCCCCGTCGCCGGCATCGCGATGGGTCTGGTCTCCGACGAGGTCGACGGGCAGACCCGCTACGCGGCGCTGACCGACATCCTGGGCGCCGAGGACGCGCTCGGCGACATGGACTTCAAGGTCGCCGGGACGAGCGAGTTCATCACCGCGATCCAGCTCGACACGAAGCTCGACGGCATCCCGTCGTCGGTGCTGTCGGCTGCGCTCACCCAGGCCAAGGAGGCTCGCACCACGATCCTCGGTGTGCTGAACGCGGCGATCGACGCGCCCGACGAGATGGCGCCGACCGCGCCGCGCGTCATCAGCGT
Organism: Microbacterium sp. bgisy189; assembly: GCF_057707225.1. Lineage (NCBI taxonomy): Bacteria > Bacillati > Actinomycetota > Actinomycetes > Micrococcales > Microbacteriaceae > Microbacterium > Microbacterium sp. bgisy189. The sequence goes on from NZ_JBYIPT010000007.1 coordinate 56,654, forward strand.
GCAGATCCCGGTCGACAAGATCGGTGAGCTGATCGGTCCCAAGGGCAAGACGATCAACGGCATCCAGGATGAAACCGGCGCCGACATCTCCATCGAGGAGGACGGCACCGTCTACATCGGCGCCGTCGACGGCCCGTCGGCCGAGGCCGCCCGTGCCCAGGTCAACGCGATCGCCAACCCCACCAATCCTGAGGTCGGCGAGCAGTTCCTCGGCACCGTCGTGAAGATCGCCACCTTCGGCGCCTTCATCTCGCTGCTGCCCGGCAAGGACGGCCTGCTGCACGTCAGCGAGGTCCGCAAGCTCGCCGGTGGCAAGCGCGTCGAGAACGTCGAAGACGTGCTCGGTGTCGGCCAGAAGCTGCTGGTGCGCATCACGAAGGTCGACGACCGCGGCAAGCTGTCGCTGGAGCCGGTCCTCGAGGAGGCCGCCGAGGCGGAGGCTCCCGCCGAGGCCTGATCCTCGTCACCGCCACGGATGCCCGCACCCTCCCGTCTCGGAGGGGCGGGCATCCGTTTTCTCTGCGCCGTTTGTGCGGCGCCCCGGATGCCGCGGTCGAAGTGTTACGCAAAGTTCATCCTTCGTTGGCCGCAATGCACGGTGCTGTCGTTGGGAGGGCTTACCCTCGGAGTACGCATCGGGGGGTGCGTATCGCATGGCGAGGGGGTGTGAGGTGACGCAGGCGGGTTCCCAGTCGGTGACGCGCGCAGCAGGCGTCGCGCACCCGTCCGCTCCCATCCCGGTGCAGGGTCCGCCGCTCGGCGAGTCGATCCGTGTCGCGTTGGGCGAGTCGGGGGTCTCCGTCTTCCCCCTCATCCTCGGGGGCGCCGAGTTCGGCTGGCACGTCGACATGGCCGCGGCGCACCGGATTCTGGACGCCTATCGCGAGCAGGGCGGCAACGCCGTCTTCACCTCCGACGGGTTCTCGTCGGGGCGCAGCGAGCACATCATCGGCCGCTGGGTGCGCGACCGCGGGCAGCGTGACGACCTCGTGATCGGTGTTCGCGTCGGGTCGCACCCCGACAACCCGGGGCTGGGCTCGGTCAACCTCATCCGCGCTGTCGAAGCATCGCTCACGCGCTTGCGAACCGATCGCATCGATGTGCTCTCCCTCGATGCCACGAGCGATTCGACCACGTCGCTCGAAGACACGCTCGCGACGGCCGAGTGGCTCGTCGAGGCCGGAAAGGTGCGTGCCCTCGGCGCGTTCGGTCACACCGCGGCGCAGCTCGTCGAGGCGCGCATTCTGGCATCCGCCGGGTATCCGCGTCTGACGGTGCTCGACGTGCCGTACAACGTGCTGCGGCGGCGCGAGCTCGACGGTGACCTCAAGCTCGTCGCCGGTGCGCAGGGCATCGCGGTCACGCCGTCGCAGGCACTCGAACACGGCTACCTCTCGGGTCTGCTGCGCTCTCGCGCGGCGGCCGGTCAGTCGGTGCGCGGTGCGCAGCTGGCGGCCAGCATGAATCGACGCGGTGCCCGTGTGCTACGCGCACTCGACCGGGTCGGTGCCGAACTGTCGATCCCGACGGCCGCGGTGGCGATCGCGTGGCTGCTCGCGCAGCGCATCGTGACGGCACCCATCGTGAGCGCGTACGCCGTCGACCACATCGAAGAACTCGTGCAGGGTGTGGGCGCGAAGCTCAGCCGCGCGCACATGGCCGAGATCGAGCGGGCAGCCGTCTGAGGCAGGCAGCCGGTGTCGCTGGGCTGACGTAGGCTGGGGGTGCCCGACAGCGCCGACCTCGACGAAGCGAGCAGAATCCCCATGACGCACTATCTGTACCTGGTGCGCCATGGAGAGCACCTCGACGCCGAGCACGGCCTCGAAGACGGGCCGCTGTCGCCGCGCGGCAGGCGGCAGGCCGCGCTGCTGGCGGATCGCCTGTCGGGCGTGCCATTGAGCAGTGTCTGGCATTCGCCCCTCGAGCGGGCCGCAGAGACTGCGCGGGCGGTGTCGGAGCGGCTTCCGGCGCTCACGCCTCAGCCGTCGGCACTGCTGTTCGATTGCCTGCCGACGGGCATGACTGCCGACACCCCGTCCGCGTACGAGCCGTTCTTCGGCAGCTATACCGACGCCGACGCCGATGCCGGCAGCGCGCAGATGGGTGACGCCGTCGCGGAGTTCCTGGCGCGCAAACCCGACGCCCATGAGTTGCTCATCACGCACAACTTCGTGATCGCCTGGTTCGTGCGCGAGGTGCTCGACGCGCCGTCCTGGCGCTGGCTGACCATCAACCAGGCCCATTGCGGATTGACGGTGCTCGCCCAGCGACCGGGCCGGCCGTGGACGGTCGTGACCCACAACGACCTCTCGCACCTGCCGGTCGAACTGCGCACCGGCCTGCCCGAGCTGCCGCCGGTCTGACCGTGTCGCATCCGCCGGCAGAGGTGCACACCACCGCGGCAGACGTCAACCGGCTGCTGGCGGCACAGCATCCACGCCTGCGCGCGCCCGTGCGGTTGGTCTCGCACGGGTGGGACAACGACATGTTCCGGCTCGGCGACGACCTCGCAGTGCGACTGCCCCGGCGGGCGGCGGCCGCGCAGCTCATCGCGCACGAGCAGCGCTGGCTGCCCGAGCTTGCGGCCGTGCTGCCCGTGCGGGTGCCGGCGCCGGTGGCGGTCGGCGTGCCCGACGGGTCGTTCCCGTGGCACTGGAGCGTCGTGCCGTGGTTTCCGGGCGAGCGCGCCACCGATGTCGACGCCGCGGTGAGGGATGCCGTCGCCGAGCAGCTCGCCGGGTTCCTGAACGCCCTGCACCGCCCGGCGCCTGCCGACGCGCCGACCAATCCGTACCGCGGCGTGCCGCTGGCGGCCAGAGCCGAGGCGGTCGATGCGCGGATGCAGCAGCATCCGGCGCTGGCAGCCGTGTGGCAGACGGCGCTCGCCGCACCCGAATGGTCGGGAGATGCCCTCTGGGTCCACGGTGACCTGCACCTGGGCAACCTGCTCCTGCAAGAAGGGGCGCTCGCCGCGGTTCTCGACTTCGGCGATGTCTGCGCCGGCGACCCTGCGTGCGACCTCGCGGTCGCCTGGTACGCCTTCACCCCGGCGGGTCGCGCCCGCTTCCGTTCGGCACTCAGCCCCGTCCACGACGACGCGATGTGGCAGCGGTCCCGCGGGTGGGCCGCCGCCATCGCCACGTTGCTCGCGGACTCCGGTGATCGGGGCCTCGCCCGCATGGCCGCCCACACAACCGCACAGTTGGTGGCCTGACCGCTCGCGGCTCGGGTGGCGCAGGTCAGGTGAGCGGCTTGCCGTACCAGCGGGTCGCGTTGGGGTTGGTGTTGTAGGGCTCGATCGCGGTGAAGCCGGAGCGGGCGTATAGCCCGCCCGCGGCCTCGAGGGTGTGGTGGGTGTCGAGCACCAGCTCGGCGGCATCCCATGCGCGGGCGCGCGCCTCGAGTTCGTCGAGCAGCAGTCGCCCCCATCCGCGGCCGCGGGTCTCGGGCCGCAGGTAGAGGTGCTTCACTTCGTAGCGGATGCCGGCAGGGCCGTGGTCGATCCGACGGATGCCGCCGCAGCCGACGTCGCGCCCGTCCTCATCGACCACGACGAGGAACACCCCTGCCGGCGCTTCGAACATCGCGGCGCTCGGATACGTGGGGGAGTAGGTGCCGCCGGGAAAGGACTCGGCACGGATGCCGAAGTACTCGTCCAGCAGTGCCTTCGCTCGCGGGCTGTCAGCGGGCGCGGATGCGAGGGTCACCATGCGACTGAGCCTACGCCCGTGCACCGTGCCGCTCGGACCGCAGTATCGGACCGCCGCAGGGGGCCGCCGCATTAGGCTGGAGGCATGACGACGACAGTGGCGCTCGTGGGCGCGAGCGGCAAGCTCGGTCGCATCATCCATGCGGTCATCGACGCAGAAGACGGCTTCGAGGTCACCCGCACCCTCGGTTCGGGCAGCGACCTGGCCGAGCTCGACGGCGTCGACCTCGTCGTCGACGCGTCCACCCCGGCCGTCTCTGGTGACGTCGTGCGCGCCGCCACCGAACGGGGCATCAACGTGCTCGTCGGCACCTCCGGGTGGTCCGCGGAGCGCATCGCCGGCATCCGCTCCGCCGTGGCCGCGGCCGAGACCGGAGTCGTCTTCGTCCCCAACTTCTCCATCGGCTCGGTGCTCGGCAGTGCGCTCGCAGCAGCGGCGGCGCCGTTCTTCCCGTCGATCGAGATCATCGAGGCCCACCGCGAAACGAAGATCGATTCGCCCAGTGGCACTGCAGTGCGCACGGCCGAGATGATCGCCGCCGCCCGCGCCGACGCCGGCCCCGTCGAGTCGCCCCACGTCGACCAGCGTGCCCGCGGGCAGCAGGTCGCGAGCGTGCCGATCCACTCGCTGCGCCGCCCGGGCGTCGTCGCGAAGCAAGAGGTCATCGCCTCGGGTCCGGGGGAGTCGCTCAGTATCGTGCACGACACGATCGACCCTGCCCGCGCCTACGCCCCCGGCATCCGCATCGCGCTCGCCGCAGCGCGCGACGCCCGCGGTGTGTCGGTCGGCCTCGACAGCTTCATCGACATCGGCATCCGCATCCCCAAGCCCGGGGTCGACAAGCCCGTCGCCGAGGGCGGTGTGCCGGGTCAGGTCGCGCGCGCCACGGGCGCATGAGCGCACGCGTCGGCGTCGTCGTCATGACGGCGATCCTCGCGCTCTACCTCGTGCTGATCGGGCAGCGAGCGTGGCTGCTGCTGACCTCGGGGGATGCCGTTGCCATCACGATGGGCGTCGCGCTCGTCGTCATTCCGATCATCGGTGCGTGGGCGGTCGGGCGTGAGCTGCTGTTCGGCGTGCAGGCCGAGAAGCTCGCCCGCCGGCTCGAAGCCGAAGACGCACTGCCGACCGAGCAGATCGACGTGCGCACGAGCGGCAGGCCGCTGCGCGACCAGGCCGACCAGTTGTTCCCCGCCTACCGTGCCGACGTCGAGCAGCATCCCGAGGATTGGCGGGCCTGGTTCCGGCTCAGCCTCGCCTACGACGGGGCGGGCGACCGCAAGCGCGCCCGCGAAGCCGCGAGGCGGGCGATCAAGCTGGCCCGCGGCTGACGCGCCTCGGGGTTCAGGCCGGGACGACGGCCGCGATCGCGTCTTCGACCGATGGATGCTCGAACACGAAGCCGCTGTCGGCCAGGGCGGTCGGGACCACGTGCATGTCGCTCGTGAGCAGCGCCTCGGTGGCGTCGCGTCCGAGCGCGAGCTTCATGCCCCACACCGGTGCGGGCAGGACGTAGGGACGGTTCATCCGCATTGCGAGGGCGAGGCCCATGTCGTTCGCGGTCGCGCGCACGGGACCCGACAGGTTCACCGCGCCCGTGAGGCCCGCGTCGATGACGTGGCGGATCGCGCGGACCTCATCGACGAGCGAGATCCACGGCCACACCTGTGTGCCGCGTCCGATCCGCCCCGACACCCCGAACCGGGTAAGGAGCATCAACGGTTTCAGGACGCCGTCAGGATGCACGACGGGAGCCGTGCGCAGGTGAGCCACGCGCGATCCGGCGCCGCGGGCCGCCGCCTCCCACTCGCCGCACAGGTCCGCGAGGAACGAATCGCCCTGCGGGGCGTCCTCGGTCAACTCGACGCCCGGCGCCGACGGGTAGTAGCCGACGGCGGACGCGCACACGAACTGCGGGGCGTCGTCGCCGAGCGCGCGTAGGGCGGTCGCGAGGGTGCGCGTCGGGGCGATGCGCGACCACAGCAGTTCGTGCTTGTAGCGGTGGGTCCACGGAAAGCGGCCGATGCTGGCGCCGTTGAGGCAGACGACGGCGCGTGCGCCGCGCAGCACGTCGGGGTCGAGGTCCCTGTCGCCAGGGGCCCAGGCGACCTCATCGTCCGCGATCGGGTCGCGGCGCACGAGCTTGGTGACCACAACGCCGTCGGCGGCGAGGGAGTCCGCGAGCGCGCCGCCGATGAGGCCGGACGCGCCCGCGATGACGATCCTGGGTTCAGGCAAGCGTCGCCTCGAGGGTGATCTCGATGCCGGTGAGCGCGGCGGAGACGGGGCAGCCGGTCTTCGCCTCATTCGCGATGCGTGCGAAGTCGTCGGCCGACAGGCCCGGCACGACCGCGTTCACGTTGAGGTGCGACCCCGTGATCCCGGTGCCGGGGATGAAGGTGACCGATGCGGTCGTCTCGACACGCTCCGGCGGGGTGCCGTTGCCAGCGAGTGCATGCGAGAGCGCCATGCTGAAGCACGAGCTGTGCGCGGCGGCCAGCAGCTCTTCGGGCGTCGTCACCGATGCGGAGCCCTCGCTGCGGGCCTGCCAGTTGACGGCAAGCGGGCCCTGGTTCGAGCTCTCGAGGGCGATTTCGCCCGATCCTTCGATGAGGCTGCCCTTCCAGGTGGTGCTGGCTTCGCTCGTGACGCTCATGTGTGCCCTCCTCGGCGTTGTCCGGGCGCGGATGCGCTCCTGTCACGAGCCTAGACGGCGGTCACCGGCGGCGGAACGGGTCAGGCCGGACGGGCGCGTCCAACGAGGCCGACGCGCTGCAGCAGCAGCCACATCTGGCAGCCGAGGCACAGGCCGAAGACGGCGTTGAGGAAGGCGGCGACGAACGCGATGCCGGCCGCGACGGGCACGGTAAGGGGCACGCCGGCCAGGTGCAGGATGACGCCGAGCCCGGTGACGAACAGGCCCACACCCTGGGCGAACCGCGGCGGGCGGGGGTCTTCGAGTTCGGTGGGCGGGGCGAGTCGCGGCTGCACGAGGGTGCGGTACAGCACACCCCACGGTGCGGTGCGGGGCGAGGCGACGCCCCAGACGAACAGCAGCGCGACCGCGAGCAGCAGCAGGAATCCGGGATCGAGCAGACGCACCGTGAACGGCACGGCCGAGACCGCCCAGGTGCCCGGCGTGAACGTCGAGTCGGTGAGCGGCTGGTATGCGAACCAGCCGAATGATGCGGGTTCGCCCTCCAATCCGATCCACCACGCGCCGCGCGCGGCACTCAGGCCGGTGAGACCGAGCACGACCGTCACGGCGAGCAGGAGCGCGGTGATGCCGGCCACGAACCGGGGACCGCGGGGGTCGATCTTGCCGATCTCAGGCATGGACGCTCCCCGCGGTGATCCGGCTCAACTCGAGTTCGACGACATCCCGGCCGGGTGTCCCGCCGAACCGGGTCTGGATGACGCCGTCGCGGTCGAGGATGAAGGTGGTCGGCGTCTGCAGCACATGGAAGTGCTTGGCGATGTCGGGGCGCTCCGTCAGGTCGACGTCCAGGTGCAGCACGCCGTCGCGCTGGTCCGCGATCTGCGCGAGCATGCGGTGCATGCCGGGGCAGCGGCTGCAGGTCTCCGTGCTGAACTGCAGCAGCGTCGCCTCGTGGCCCAGCACCGTCGCGCCGAGCCGGCGCGGATCGACGATCTCACCCGAGACCTGCCGGCGAGCCCGGTTCTGCAGCCGCAGCGACAACACGCCGATGCCCGCCGTGGCCACGAGCAGGCCGGCGAGCACGAGGAGGGCGTCGACGAGGTTCACAACCGGACAGCCTAACCCGGACCGGCCGGGTGATCGCTGTGTGACGCCGGCCGCGTAACATGCGCACGGACCGCCGTGATGTCGGCTGCCGCGGGTAGCCTGGATGCCATGACCGACGCCGCGATCATCCCCACTCCCTACGAGGATCTGCTGCGGGAGGTGCTGGCATCCGGCACGCACAAGGACGACCGCACCGGCACGGGCACGACGAGCGTGTTCGGTCGTCAGATCCGCTTCGATCTGTCGCAGGGATTCCCGCTCATCACCACCAAGCGCGTGCACCTCAAGTCGGTCGTCTACGAACTGCTCTGGTTCCTGCGCGGTGAATCCAATGTGCAGTGGCTGCAGGAGCACGGCGTCACCATCTGGGATGAGTGGGCCGATGCCGACGGTGAACTCGGCCCGGTGTACGGCGTGCAATGGCGTTCGTGGCCGACGTCGTCGGGCGAGCAGATCGACCAGATCGCGCAGGTCGTGGAACAGATCCGGGCCAACCCCGACTCGCGTCGTTTGCTGGTGTCGGCGTGGAACCCCGCTGACATCCCCGACATGGCGCTCGCACCCTGCCACGCGATGTTCCAGTTCTACGTCGCCGACGGCAAGCTGTCGTGCCAGCTCTACCAGCGCAGTGCGGACATGTTCCTCGGGGTGCCCTTCAACATCGCCTCCTACGCGCTGCTGACCTTGATGATCGCGCAGCAGACGGGACTCGAGCCCGGCGACTTCGTGTGGACCGGTGGCGATTGCCACATCTACGACAATCACCTCGAACAGGTCCAAGAACAGCTCAGCCGCGACCCGTACCCGTATCCGACCCTGCGCTTCGCGCGCACACCCGAGTCGATCTTCGACTACACCTTCGACGACGTCGTGGTCGAGAACTACCAGCACCACCCCGCGATCCGCGCGGCCGTCGCCGTATGAGCCGGATCGGCCTGATCTGGGCCGAGGCGCGTGGCGGTGTCATCGGTGCGCGCGGCGGCATGCCGTGGCACGTGCCCGAAGACCTTGCGCACTTCAAGCGGACGACCCTCGATGCGCCCGTGATCATGGGGCGACGCACGTGGGAGTCGTTCCCCGAGCGATTCCGGCCGCTTCCCGGACGGCGGAATATCGTCGTCACGCGATCGGATGCGTGGCAGGCCGACGGCGCAGAGCGCGCGGCATCCCTCGACGACGCCCTCGCCCTCACCGCAGGCGCCGAGACCGTCTGGATCATCGGGGGAGGGATGCTGTACCGCGAGGCGATCGGCCGCGCCGACGTGCTGGTGGTCACCGAACTCGACCTACAGGTCGACGGCGACACCACAGCCCCGGGCCGTGAGGGCTTCGCCGTGGCGTCGGTCGATCCGGGCGACGGGTGGCACGTCTCGCGCACCGGTGTGCCGTACCGCATCCTCACGCTCGTCCGCCCCTGAACTCGTCCACCCCTGAGGAGGCCGCATGCCGAAGACCGCGCTGATCACCGGAGCCAGCTCTGGTCTGGGTGCCGAGTTCGCCCGCCAACTCGCCGCACGTGGAGCCGACGTCGTGCTCGTCGCCCGCGACCGCGCCGCGCTGGACGACATCGCCGAGCGCATCCGCAGCGACCATCGCGTGCAGGTCGAGGTGCTGCCCGCCGACCTGGTCACCACCGAGGGCCTGGATGCCGTCGCCGCACGCCTGACCGACCCGACGCGTCCGATCGGCGTGCTCGTCAACAACGCGGGCTTCGGCCTCGATCTCGACTTCGCGCGCAACGACATCGCCGACGAGGAACGACACCTCGACCTCCACGTGCGGGCGACGATGCGGCTGACCCACGCGGCCCTCGGCGCGATGCTCGAGCGGGGCCGAGGTCGCATCCTCAACGTCGCATCGGTCGCGGCTTTCCTGCCGCGCGGCACGTACGGCGCTGTGAAGATGTGGATTGTCTCGTTCAGCCGGTGGGCCAACGCCGAATACGCCGCGCGCGGCGTCACGACGACCGCGGTGTGCCCCGGTTTCACCCACACGAACTTCCACGAGCGCATGGGGCTCGCACCCGGCAAAGAGGGCATCCCCGGCCCGATGTGGCTCGACGCCCGCGACGTCGTGGCCGAGGCCCTCTCCGACGCCGCCCGCGGCAAGCCGGTCTCCATCCCCTCGACCCGTTACAAGGTGCTCGTCGCCGTCGCCCGCCTGCTCCCGAACGGCCTCGCCACCCGCCTCGCCAAAACCGGCCGCTGATCCCGCCAGTTCGCGCCGGTCGACGATGCCCTCATCATCCACGACTGGCCGACCGTCGAGCGGGCGATCCTCGCGCGCCTCGGTCGCCTTCGGCGTACCAGTCGTCGGAATGGTGGGGTTGGTGTCGTTCTCTGAGTCGCGACGGGTGACATCCGCCACACCGTTCCGACGACCGGCCCGGTCGCACCCCGGCCGCGCCGGGACGAACCGTCGCTTGTCGCGCATCCCCGACGGCACCGGGCGCACAGCGCGAACCGATAGCCTGAACGCATGACGCACACGAGCAACCCCTTCGGACAGGTACTCGTCGCGCTCGTCACCCCGATGACGGCCGACGGCGAGGTCGACTGGCCCGCCGTCGAGAAGCACATCGACAATGTGATCACCGGCGGGGCGGACGGCATCGTCGTCACCGGCACGACGGGCGAGACGAGCACGTTGACGGATGCCGAGAAGCTCAAGCTCGTCGAGGTCGGCAAGAGCGTCTCGGCCGGCCGCGCCAAGATCATCACCGGCGGCGGCTCGAACGAGACCGCGCACGCCATCGAGCTCTACAAGGCGAGCGAGAAGGCCGGCGCCGACGGTATCATGATCGTCACGCCGTATTACAACAAACCCACCCAGGCCGGCATCCTGACGCACTTCCGCCTCGTCGCCGACGCCACCGACCTGCCGGTCATCCTCTACGACATCCCCGGTCGCACCGGTGTGCCGATCAAGTACGAGACGATCCTGCGTCTCGCGAAGCACCCGAACATCCTCGCCGTGAAGGACGCCAAGGGCGACTTCAGTGAGGTCAGTCGCGTGCTCAACCAGACCGACCTGATGTACTTCTCCGGCGACGACGCGAACGTGCTGCCGCACCTCGCGATCGGCGCGACCGGCATGATCGGCGTCACGGCCAACATCACCGCTGCGCCGTACCGCGTCATCGTCGATGCCGTCAACCGCGGCGATCTGGCGACGGCGACGGCCGCGCACAAGCAGCTCGAGCCCCTGGTGCGCGCGGTGATGACGCACGTGCCGGGCACCGTCAGCGCGAAGTACATCCTGCACGGCCTCGGCCGTATCTCGAGCCCCCGCGTGCGCCTGCCGCTGGTGGGCCCGGAGGAGTGGGAGGCCGCGATCATCGAGGACGAGCTCGCACTCGTGCAGGGGATCGCCGGCGCCGACTTCTCCAACTTCCGCCCCGACCGCAATGCGGCCGCCGGCGGTGCCCTCCCGAAGGTGCACGGCACGACCCGCTGACCCGTCGGACGAACGACAACCGAACAATGGATGCCGCAGACGGCATCCCCAGGAGGCATGCCATGCCCACCACCGTGTACGACCCGCCCGCGCTCGAAGCGGGCACACTCCGCGTGACCCCCCTCGGCGGGCTCGGGGAGGTCGGCCGCAACATGACCGTCTTCGAGTACGAGGGAAAGCTCCTCATCGTCGACTGCGGCGTGTTGTTCCCCGAGGAGCACCAGCCGGGCGTCGACTTGATCCTGCCCGACTTCGAACCGCTGAAGGACCGGCTCGACGACATCGTCGGCGTCGTGCTCACCCACGGTCACGAGGACCACATCGGCGCGGTTCCGTATCTGCTCAAGATGAAGGGGGACATCCCCCTCATCGGATCGGGACTGACGCTCGCGCTCATCGAGGCGAAGCTCAAGGAGCATCGCATCAAGGCGTACACGCTGACGGTGAGCGAGGGCAACGGCGAGAAGGTCGGACCGTTCGACCTCGAGTTCGTGGCGGTCAACCACTCGATCCCCGACGCGCTCGCCGTCGCGATCCGCACGCCCGCCGGGCTCGTGCTCGCCACCGGCGACTTCAAGATGGATCAGCTGCCGCTCGACGGTCGCCTCACCGATCTGCGCGCATTCTCCCGCCTCGGCGAAGAGGGCGTCGACCTGTTCCTCGTGGACTCCACGAACGCCGACGTCCCCGGGTTCACGCCGTTGGAGCGTTCGATCGGGCCGGTGCTCGACCAGGTGATCGGCAAGGCGCCGCGCCGCGTGATCGTCGCGAGCTTCTCGAGTCACGTGCACCGCGTGCAGCAGGTCATCGACGCAGCGCACGCGCACGGACGCCGGCTCGCGTTCCTCGGCCGCAGCATGGTGCGCAACATGACGATCGCCGAAGACCTCGGCTATCTCAACGTGCCCGACGGCGTGCTGATCGACTACAAGAAGGCCAAGGACCTCCCTGACGACAAGATCGTCTACATGTCGACGGGTTCGCAGGGCGAGCCGATGGCCGTCCTCAGCCGGATGGCGAACCTCGATCACGCGATCGAGCCGGGGGAGGGCGACACCGTCATCCTCGCCTCGAGCCTCATCCCGGGCAACGAGAACGCCGTGTACCGCGTGATCGACGGGCTCACCAAGCTCGGCGCCAACGTCGTGCACAAGGGCAACGCGAAGGTGCACGTCTCCGGCCATGCCGCGGCCGGAGAGCTGCTGTACTGCTACAACATCCTGAAACCCCGCAACGTCCTGCCCGTGCACGGCGAGTACCGCCATCTGATGGCCAACGCCAAGCTCGCGCAAGACACCGGCATCCCCGCCGAGCGCACGATCCTCGGCGAGAACGGCACCGTCGTCGACCTCAAGGACGGCGTCGCGACCGTGGTCGGCCAACTCGACCTCGGCTTCGTCTACGTCGACGGTTCGACCGTCGGCGAGATCACGGATGCCGACCTCAAGGACCGCCGGATCCTCGGCGAAGAGGGGTTCATCTCCGTCATCGTCGTCGTCGATGCGGCGACCGGTCGGGTCATCACCGGCCCCGAGATCCACGCCCGCGGCTTCGCGGAGGACGACAAGGTGTTCGACGCGGTCAAGCCGAAGATCGCCGCCGCGCTCGCCGAGGCGGCCGGCAACGGTGTCCGCGACAACCACGCGCTCTCGCAGATCGTGCGCCGCACGATCGGCCGCTGGGTGAACCAGTCACTGCGTCGCCGGCCGATGATCGTGCCGCTCGTCATCGAGGCGTAACACCGCATCACTACACTCTGGCCATGAGTCAGATCGCGCTGCGGGCCGCAACGCAGGTCGACGGCGCCTTCCTCGCAGACATGGTCCTGGAGGCGGCGACCTGGCGACCCGGCGCGGCCCGTTCGCGTCACGAGGTGATCAGCGATCCCGACCACAGCCGCTACCTCGCGGGGTGGATGCGGCCGAGCGATGCCGGATTCATCGCGACCGCCGGTGGCCAGCCGATCGGTGCCGCCTGGTATCGCATGCTGCCGCGTACCGACCCCGGGTTCGGGTACGTCGGCACGGGGGTGCCGGAGCTCATCATCGGCGTGCGGCCGATCTGGCGCTCTCACGGTGTGGGGCGGGTGCTGCTGCAGGCGCTGTGCGAACACGCCGGGGAACGCGGGTACGGGCGCATCAGTCTGTCGGTGGAGCGAGGCAACTTCGCGCGAACCCTGTATCGCAGCGAGGGGTTCGCGGTCGTCCGCAGCGGCATCGGACGCGACACGATGGTCAAACGGCTGAGCTGACGCGAGGCGGCCGCGTGTGGGCCGAACGCCGCGTCAATCCGCGGAAATGTCACACCTCGCGCCTACCGTGGAGGAATGGCCAGGAGCACCAGTCCGACCTCGAGCTCGCGCGCGTCCGCGAAGAGCTCGTCGTCGCGCGCGAAGAAACCGGCACCGGCCCCCAAGCGATACGTCGATCATGTCGACAAGCCGCCTGTCATCGTCCGCGCCTGGCTCGGTCTTGCGCACGGGGTCGGCGGCATGTTCCGCACGTTCGGTCCCGAGAGTCTCGAGAAGGACCAGCGCCGCGACGGGTTCCCGTTCCTCCTGGTGCTCCTCGCAGTCGCGGGAGCGGTCGTCGAATGGTTCCTCATCGGCACCGAGGTCGGCACGAACATCTCGGCGTATTCGGTCGGCGCGCTCGTCGGCCGCGAGGCGTTCATCCTCCCGGTGCTCCTCCTGATCCTCGCTGGCTGGCTGTTCCGGCATCCCGCCTCCGTGCACGACAACGGCCGAATCGGCATCGGGTTCGGCCTGTTCGTGCTGACGATCGCAGGCTTCTGCCACGTGGTCGGCGGGCGTCCGCAGCCGAAGGGCGGGCTGCCTGCACTGAGCGAAGCCGGCGGCCAGTTCGGGTGGATGGTCGGCGAACCGCTCGCCATGCTGACCGAGGTCGTCGCCTGCATCATCCTGGGCCTGCTGGCGGTGCTCAGCATCCTCATCATCACCAAGACGCCTCCGAACCGCATCGGCGCGCGGCTGGGAGATCTGTACGCCTGGATGTTCGGCACCGAGCGCGTCGAGCGCGAAGCGGCCGATGCGACGTCGGTGTCCTTCTCGAAGGACGACGACGAGAAGGATCCGGGACTGCCGTGGTGGCGCCGCACGAAGTCGGGTCGCGAGGAGGAGGAAGACGGCACGCTCGGCTCCGACGACCTCACGGCGCTGTTGACGCCGTCGTCCGACGGCAGCTTCGAGCAGGCCGTCACGACTCCGGTTCCCGCCCAGGACGCGCCGACCGAGATCATCGACCCGCGGGTGGTCGAGGGCGCCAAGCGTGCTGCCCGCAAGGCCGACACCGGCATCCGCGAGGACGCCGTCGAGCAGTCCGACGACGAGTTCCTGCCCGGTCTCTCCGGGCTCGGCAGCGACCACGACGGCCGGCCGCCGTCCGCGCCGTACCGACTTCCCGCGGTGAACGCCCTGTCGGAGGGCACGCCGCACAAGGCGCGCTCCGAGGCCAACGACGCCGTCGTGCGCGCCATCACCGGTGTGTTCGACCAGTTCGGCGTGGATGCCAAGGTCACCGGCTTCTCGCGCGGCCCGACCGTCACGCAGTACGAGATCGCCGTCGGCCACGGCGTCAAGGTCGAGCGCATCACGGCGCTGACCAACAACATCGCGTACGCCGTGGCATCGAACGAGGTCCGCATCCTCGCGCCGATCCCCGGTAAGAGCGCGATCGGCGTCGAGATCCCGAACACCGACCGTGAGATCGTCACGCTCGGCGACGTGCTCCGCTCGCCGGCGGCGACCGGGTCGACCCATCCGATGACGATCGGTGTCGGCAAGGACGTGGGAGGCGGGTTCGTCATCGCGAACCTCGCCAAGATGCCGCACCTGCTCGTGGCCGGTTCCACGGGCTCCGGAAAGTCGAGCTTCGTGAACTCGATGATCACGAGCCTCCTCATGCGTGCCAAGCCGTCCGAGGTGCGCATGGTGCTCATCGACCCCAAGCGGGTCGAGCTCACCAGCTACGCCGGTGTGCCGCACCTGATCACCCCCATCATCACGAATCCCAAGAAGGCCGCCGAGGCGCTGCAGTGGGTCGTGAAGGAGATGGACATGCGGTACGACGACCTCGCGTCGTTCGGGTTCCGCCACATCGACGACTTCAACAAGGCCGTCGTGGCCGGTGAGATCAACCTCCCGGTCGGCAGCGAACGGGTGCTCAAGCCGTACCCCTACCTGCTGGTGGTCGTCGACGAGCTCGCCGACCTCATGATGGTCGCCCCTCGCGATGTCGAGGATTCGATCGTGCGCATCACGCAGCTCGCGCGTGCCTCGGGCATCCACCTGGTGCTCGCGACCCAGCGACCCTCGGTCGATGTCGTCACGGGCCTCATCAAGGCCAATGTGCCCTCCCGTCTCGCATTCGCCGTCACCAGCGTCACCGACTCGCGCGTCATCCTCGACCAGCCCGGCGCCGACCGGCTCATCGGCCAGGGCGACGGGTTGTTCCTGCCGATGGGGGCGTCGAAGGCACTGCGCGTGCAGGGTGCGTGGGTTGCCGAGCCCGAGATCGAGAAGGTCGTCGCGCACGTCAAGAACCAGGCGCGGCCCGAGTACCGCAAGGACGTCGAAGCGGTCGTGGAGAAGCGCGAGATCGATGCCGACATCGGCGACGACCTCGAACTGCTGCTGGCAGCGGCCGAGCAGATCATCTCGACGCAGTTCGGTTCCACGTCGATGCTGCAGCGCAAGCTCCGCGTCGGGTTCGCCAAGGCGGGGCGGCTCATGGACCTGCTCGAGTCCCGCGAGATCGTCGGCCCGTCCGAAGGATCGAAGGCGCGTGACGTGCTCGTCACGCCCGACGAATTGCCGGCCGTGCTCGCGCGCCTGCGGGGCGAACCGGAACCGGCCTCGGCACCCGCCGCCGCGGACGGCCAGGGCGACGGATACGGCCCCGACGCGGTCGATGCCCAGTTCGACGGCCTCGAAGTGGTCGACGGCGACGACGACTCCGAGGACGCATGGGGCCTCACCGGGCGCGACTGACGTCGCCGCCGCGCACTGAGTAGGCTCGATCCGTGGCGATTCCCCGGCAACTGCCAAACACGATCACGATCGTGCGCATCCTGTGCGCCCCGGTCTTCGTCTGGATGCTGCTCGCCGACGCGGGCGCCGACGGTGCGCTGCGCTGGTGGGCGGCGATGCTGTTCATCGTCGCGATCGCGACCGACGGCATCGACGGGTATCTCGCGCGCAGGTACGAGATCGTCACCGACCTCGGCAAGCTGCTCGATCCGATCGCCGACAAGGCGCTCACGGGTTGCGCGTTCGTGTGCCTGTCGATCCTCGGCGAGTTGCCGTGGTGGATCACGATCGTCGTGCTGGTGCGCGAGATCGGGATCACCGTGCACCGGCTCGCGGTCGCCAGCGACCACGTCGTCGCCGCTGCCTGGATGGGCAAACTGAAGACACTCGCGCAGGCGGTCGCGCTCTCGCTGGCGCTCCTGCCGCTGTGGACGGTCGTCGGCGACTGGATCCATGTGGTCAACGTTGTCGCGATGACGATCGCCGTGGCGCTCACCGTCGCCAGCGGCATCGACTACGTCGTCACCGAGGTGCGCGGCGCACGCTCGGCACGCGGGCCCCGCGCATGAGGCGTGAGATGCCCGCGAGCGACCTCCCGGAGGAGCTGGAGAGCACGCTCGTCTCTGCGGTACGCCGCACCGATCCGGAGCGCCTCGTCGCGCGGCTGAAGGAACTGGGCTGGACGATCGGTGTCGCGGAGTCGCTCACCGGAGGCCTCCTGGTCGCATCCATCGTCTCGGTCGCCGGCGCGAGTTCGGTGCTGCGCGGGGGAGTTGTCGCGTACGCGACCGATGTGAAGCAGAGCATCCTCGGTGTCGACGAGACATTGCTCGAGGCGCACGGGCCCGTGCATCCTCGCGTGGCGCGGCAGATGGCCGACGGCGTGCGCCGTGCGCTCGGGCAGGGTGGTGTCCCGACCGACGTGGGCGTCGCGACGACGGGCATCGCGGGACCGCTGTCTCCGGACGGGCAGCCGGTGGGCACGGTGCACGTGGCCGTGTCGACGCCGCTGGGATCGCGTGTCGAGTCGCTGTTGCTCGCGGGCGATCGCGAGCAGATCCGAGCCGAGGCGGTCGCCCGCTCGCTACGGCTGATCATCGACGCACTGTGATCCGGGAATACCGGCTGTTTCGGCTCGGTTACGTCTCAGTGATTCCCACCCGTTCCACAGCACCCGAGGTCTAGGGTGAGGATCACATCCGGTACTGTTGTCCACCCGGACACGTGCGTGATTGACCGAGGAGGGAGCCCGACATGATCCTGGTTCGTCAAGAGATCGGCGATGTCCTGCGCGACTTCCGCCTCCAGAAGGGCCGCACCCTGCGTCAGGTCGCGGGGCGCGCAAGCGTCGCGCTCGGCTACCTCAGCGAGGTGGAGCGCGGTCAGAAAGAGGCCTCGAGTGAGATCCTCGCGGCCGTGGCCGAGGCGCTCGACGTGCCGATCTCGGCCGTCATGCGTGAGGTCGGCGACCGCATCTCCGTGCTCGAGGGACTGCAGACCTTCCCCGACGTCGTGCCCGACGACCTCGCGGGTCTCGGCGACGACCTCGTCGCTCCCGAGCTCTCGTTGCACTGAGTCGGCACGGATGCGGCTGAGCGAATTCGATCGCGCCGTCGACGCCGAGTTCGGTGCTCGCGGCCGCGCCATGCTCGACGACCTCGCGCTCGCGCGGGTCGGCTATCGCACCGCAGCAGAAGCGCTCAAGGCCGGCATCTCGACGCGCGACGTCTGGCTCGCGCTCTGCGAGGAAGCCGATGTGCCGCGTGATCGCCGCTACGGCGTCGGACGGCTGGACCCGCGCGATCGGTGACGATGCGCCACGGCGTGTCATCGAAGATTCGTTCGATTCGAACGTAGGCTCCTTCACAACGGGTCTCGGAAGGACGTTGTCCACAATCCGGGTCGATCATCGACGCAATGTCGGAGGTCGCCCATAGCGTGTTCGACGTCACCATGACACCCCGCCTTGTCGCAGTCTCCTCAGCGAGGAGCGCGACAGCCTACAGGCGACACGGATACCGGGAGCGGACAGACCGCCGACGGACGAGGTGCAGAAGGAGCACACCATGCCATCACCCGCAGACCGCGAAAAGGCCCTCGAATCGGCCCTCGCTCAAATCGACCGTCAGTTCGGAAAGGGCTCGGTCATGCGCCTGGGCAGCGACGAGCGCGCCCCCGTCGAGGTCATCCCGACCGGTTCCATCGCGCTCGACGTCGCGCTCGGCATCGGCGGTATCCCGCGTGGACGCATCGTCGAGATCTACGGCCCGGAATCGTCGGGAAAGACGACCCTCACCCTCCACGCGATCGCGAACGTGCAGCGCGCCGGCGGCATCGCCGCGTTCATCGACGCGGAGCACGCCCTCGACCCCGATTACGCCCAGAAGCTGGGCGTCGACATCGACGCACTGCTCGTGTCGCAGCCTGACACGGGCGAGCAGGCACTCGAGATCGCAGACATGCTGATCCGCTCGGGCGCCATCGACCTCGTCGTGATCGACTCCGTCGCCGCGCTCGTGCCCGAGGCTGAGATCAAGGGTGAGATGGGCGACTCGCACGTCGGTCTGCAGGCCCGCCTCATGTCGCAGGCGCTGCGAAAGCTCACCGGTGGCCTCAACCAGACCAAGACGACGGCGATCTTCATCAACCAGCTGCGCGAGAAGATCGGTGTGTTCTTCGGTTCGCCCGAGACAACCGCCGGCGGAAAGGCGCTCAAGTTCTATGCCTCCGTGCGCATGGATATCCGCCGTATCGAGACGCTCAAGGACGGCACCGACGCGGTCGGCAACCGGACCCGTGTGAAGGTCGTCAAGAACAAGATGGCCCCGCCGTTCAAGCAGGCCGAGTTCGACATCCTCTACGGTGTCGGCATCTCCCGCGAAGGCAGCCTGATCGACTTCGGTGTCGAGCACGGCATCGTCAAGAAGTCGGGCGCCTGGTACACCTACGAGGGGGAGCAGCTCGGGCAGGGCAAGGAGAACGCCCGCAACTTCCTCATCAAGAACGACGACATCGCCGCCGAGATCGAAGGCAAGATCAAGCAGAAGCTCGGCATCGGCCAGCCTCGACCCGCCGCCGCCGACGGGCCGGTCTCCGACGAACTGGCTGCCCGTCGCCCGGCATGATCATGACGGACGACATGCGGGGCGAGGGCACGGAGCGATCCGCTGACCTCGCCCCGGTCATCCCGCTGTTCGGCGCCACCGACGACCGTGCAGCGGCCCGCCGTGCGGTGACGCAAGAGCCGTCAACGGTCGAATCTGCACCCGACTGGCACGCGACCTGGATCGACGACGAGCGGCCAGGCATCGACAGCGAAGCTGCCGTCGATGCCGAGAAGCGCCTCCTCAAGCGACTGCGCACGCGATCGCTCTCCATTCGCGAGGCGCGGGCCGTGCTGGCCGAATCCGAGCTCGATCCCGAGACGTCGGACGCACTCATCGAGCGCGCGGAACGCAACGGCTACCTCGACGATGCGCGGCTCGCGGAGCAGCTCGCGCATGCGGCGACCGAGCGCAAAGCGCAGGGGCGCCAGATGATCGCGCAGACGCTCTCCTCTCGCGGCATCCCGCGTGAGATCGTCGACGCCGCGCTCGGCACCCTCCCCGACGACGAGGCGGAGCGCGCCCTCGAGTTCGCCCGCAAGAAGGCGTCCGGGCTTGGTGATCTCGAGCGCGACGTCGCCCTCCGGCGACTGTCAGGGCAACTCGCACGCCGTGGCTACGGAGCAGTCGCGCTCTCGGCGGCTCGACAGGCGCTCGATGAAGTGTCCTCGCCTCGGTCGCGGGTCAGATTCGACTGACGCACACGGTCAGCGCGAGCGCGGCCGTGTGCAGGTGCGGCTCGTAGAATGGTGCGATCATGACTTCCCCGTCCGCATCCCCGACTCTGATCGCGCCGTCGTCGGCAGCCGTCACCGCAGACGGCCGTGCACGCACCTATGAGGTGCGCACCTTCGGCTGCCAGATGAACGTCCACGATTCCGAACGACTCTCCGGTTCGCTCGAATCGGCCGGCTACGTTCGCGCCGAAGCCGACGACGAGGCCGACGTCATCGTCATCAACACCTGCGCCGTCCGCGACAATGCGGCGGGCAAGCTCTACGGCACCCTCGGGCACCTCAAGTCGCGCAAGGACAAGCACGACGGGATGCAGATCGCCGTCGGTGGGTGCCTCGCGCAGATGGACAAGGACGCCGTCCTCGACAAAGCGCCGTGGGTCGATGTGGTCTTCGGCACGCACAACATGGGTTCGCTCCCGGCCCTCCTCGAGCGCGCTCGCCACAATGGCGACGCCGAACTCGAGATCCTCGAATCCCTCGAGGTCTTCCCGTCGACGCTGCCCACCAAGCGTGACTCCGTCTACAGCGGGTGGGTGTCGATCTCGGTCGGCTGCAACAACACCTGCACGTTCTGCATCGTCCCGAGCCTGCGCGGCAAGGAGAAGGATCGCCGTCCTGGCGACATCCTCAGCGAGATCCGACTGCTCGTCGACGACGGCGCCCTCGAAGTCACCCTTCTCGGACAGAACGTCAACAGCTACGGCGTCGAGTTCGGCGACCGTCAGGCGTTCGGCAAGCTGCTGCGCGCGGCAGGGCAGATCGATGGGCTCGAGCGCATCCGCTTCACGAGCCCCCACCCAGCCGCCTTCACCGACGACGTCATCGACGCGATGGCCGAGACCCCCGGCGTCATGCCGCAACTGCACATGCCGCTGCAGTCCGGATCCGACCGCATCCTCAAGGCGATGCGCCGCTCATACCGCAGCGAACGGTTCCTGGGCATCCTCGACCGGGTTCGCGAGCGCATTCCGCACGCCGCGATCACCACCGATATCATCGTCGGCTTCCCCGGCGAGACCGACGAGGACTTCGAAGACACGATGCGCGTCGTCGAGCAGGCACGGTTCGCGAGCGCGTTCACGTTCCAGTACTCGATCCGTGAGGGCACGCCCGCAGCCACGATGCCCGACCAGGTGCCCAAGGCCGTCGTGCAGGAACGGTACGAGCGGCTCGTCGCGCTGCAGGAGCGCATCAGCCTCGAAGAGAACCAGCGTCAGATCGGTCGTGAACTGCAGGTGCTCGTCTCGACCGGCGAAGGCAAGAAGGATGCCGAGACCCACCGCCTCACCGGGCGCGCCGAAGACAACCGTCTCGTCCACTTCGAAGTGCCCGCCGGTTCAGAGATCCCGCGGCCGGGCGACATCGTCTCGGTCACCGTGACCCACGGCGCGCCGTTCCACCTGCTCGCCGACAGTACCGACGGCGCCCCGCTGCGCATCCGTCGCACGCGCGCCGGCGACGCGTGGGATCGCTCGCAGGCGGAATCCTGCGCGGTGCCGACACCGGCGGGCGACGGCGGCGGCGCCGTGTCGCTGGGGCTTCCCACGCTGCGTCTTCGCGGACAGTGAGCGCAGCCCCGCGGCTGTGGGCCGTGGTCGGGGCGACCGGCACCGGAAAGACCGCGCTCTCGCTCGACCTGGCCGAGCACCTCCGCGCGACCGGGCGCGGAGCCGAGATCGTCAACGCCGACGCGATGCAGCTGTATCTCGGCATGGAGATCGGCACGGCCAAGCTGCCGGTTGATGAGCGCCGCGGCATCCCGCATCACCTCTTCGACGAGCTCGACGTCACTGAAGAAGCCGCCGTCGCCGCCTATCAACTGCGTGCCCGCACCGTCGTCGCCGACATCTTCGGCCGCGGCGCCGACGCGATCCTGGTCGGCGGCTCGGGGCTGTACGTCTCAAGCGTCGTGTTCGACTTCCGGTTTCCGCCGCACGACGACGACCTGCGCGCGCAGCTCGAGGCCGACCTCGAGCGTGACGGGCCCGGCGCGCTCCTCGCCCGGCTGCGGGACATCGACCCGACGACCGCGGCCCGTGTGGATCCGAGGAACGGGCGGCGCATCGTGCGGGCGCTCGAAGTCGCCCTCGCCGGTGGCGAGAATCACGGTGCGGCGCTGCCTGCAGAGCCCACGCTCTGGCGCCCCGACACTCGCATCGTCGGCGTCCACGTCGACCGTGCCGACCTCGTCGTGCGGCTCGGTGCGCGCGTCGAAGGCATGTGGCGCGCCGGGATCGTCGCCGAAGCCGCTGAACTGCGCGCACGCGGACTCGATGACGGCGTCACCGCCCGCCGCGCCATCGGCTACGCGCAGGCGCTCGCGCAACTCGACGGCACACTCGACCAGACCGAGGCGATCGCCCAGACCCAGGCGCTCACCCGCCGCTACGCGCGCCGGCAGGTGTCGTGGTTCAAGCGGTACCCCGGCATCCAGTGGGTCGGCCCGGATGCCGATGTGGCGGCTCTGGCGGACTCGTCGGCATGAGCCCGACGATCCGGCCCTTCGACATCGCCGATCGAGCATCGTCTCGTGGAAGCGGCGGAGGAGCGGCCGCTCGAGATGACCTGGAACACCGGCAAGCGACTCATCGCCGACTGACCCGGTGGTGCCCGCCTAGAATCGACGGGTGTCCACCATCGCGTTCACCAAGGGCCACGGCACCGGCAACGACTTCGTCATCATCGCCGACCCCGATGGCGAGTTGACCCTCAGCGACGCCCAGGTCGCCGTCCTCACCGACCGCCGGTTCGGCATCGGCGGCGACGGCATCCTTCGCGTCGTGCGGTCCGGCGCGCTCTCCGAGGGCGCTTCGACGCCCGACGCCGAGTGGTTCATGGACTACCGCAACGCCGACGGCTCGGCCGCCGAGATGTGCGGCAACGGCATCCGCGTGTACGCCAAGTACCTCGTCGAAGCGGGACTGGTCGACCTCGCGGTGGGTGAGGCCGTCGTCATCGGCACCCGCGCCGGCACGAAGGCCGTCACCCGCACCGACGCGGGCTTCGAGGTCGACCTCGGCGTCTGGCGCGCCGACGACGCCGACGTGCTCGTGCGCGCCAAAGGGCTCCCGGTCGCGCGCCCCGGCCAGGGCATCGACGTCGGCAACCCGCACGTCGTCGTCGCCCTCTCGAGCGGGAACGAGCTCGAGGGCCTCGACCTCTCGGTCCAACCCATGCTCGACCCGACGCCGGCAGCCGGCGCGAACATCGAATTCGTCGTCCCGGCGGACCCCCTCGTCCACGCGGGCGTGGGCTCGATCCGGATGCGGGTGTTCGAACGCGGCGTCGGTGAGACGCTGTCGTGCGGCACCGGCGTGGCAGCGGCCGCACTCGCCGTGCGCCATTGGGCGGGAAACGCCGCCCCCGACCGCTGGAGCGTCGACGTTCCCGGTGGCCGCCTCGGCGTGCGTGTGGTCACCCACCAAGACGGGGAGCACGTGCTGCTGTCCGGCCCGGCATCGCTCGTGTTCTCCGGCGAGGTCGCACTCGCCTGAACGCACCTGTCAGGGCAGGTCGATGGCCTCGGTGCGGGGCGTGCCGTGGCGCCGAACTTTCAGCACACGGAAGCCGCGTCCGGTGGCTGCGCGCGTCACGCTGTAGCCGCCCTCGAAGGTCGCGGCGAGCCATCGCTGCAGCGAGTCGGACCCCAGGTTGCGCTGCACGACGAGCCACGCGTCGCTGCGTTCGTCCAGCCGGGGGATCCACGTCTCCATGAGGTCGTGCAGCACGCTCTTGCCGACACGGATCGGCGGGTTCGAGCGGATCGTGCGGAACGAGACGTCGACGGGAACATCCTCCGGTCGCACGGCGTTGATGTTGGAGAGCCCGAGTGCGTCGGCGTTGCGGCGCACGAGGTCGAGTGCGCGTTCGTTGACGTCGACGGCCCACACGGTCGCGTGCGGTGACTGCGTCGCGAGCGTGAGCGAGATCGGTCCCCATCCGCAGCCGAGGTCGAGCAGATTGCCGCCCGGCGGCGGCGGGGGCGTGTTCGCCAGCAGCACGGCGGTGCCGGAATCCACGTGGTCGGGACTGAACACCCCGCCCGCGGTCGTCACCTCGATGTCGCGACCGGCGATGGACACACGGATGCGGCGGAGGTGCTCGGCACTGGACGGGGCGGCGCTGAAGTAATGGTCGCTCCCCACGTCAGCGATCGTAGCGGAGCCGCAGGACTCCGCGGGAAGCTAGACTGCAAGGCTCAGCATCGAAAGGACCCCATGACCGACACCACAACCCCCCACAGCACGGACGAGACGCCGGTGGACCCGGTCGATCGTGTGCTCTCGCGCGCCGACGCGCGGTCGGGCGTTCGCGTGTTCGGCGGGGCCCAGGCACTGCAGGACGAGTCGACCGTCGCGTACGGCGACACCGACGGCGAACAGTGGGACCGCGAGGAGCGCGCAGCGCTGCGCCGCGTTCCCGGCCTGTCCACCGAGCTCGAAGACGTCACCGAAGTCGAATACCGTCAGCTGCGTCTCGAGAACGTCGTGCTGATCGGCGTCTACCCGCAGGGGTCGCATGAAGACGCGGAGAACTCGCTGCGAGAGCTCGCCGCGCTGTCCGAGACGGCCGGCGCGGTCGTCCTCGACGGTGTGTTGCAGCGTCGTCCGCATCCCGACCCCGCCACCTACATCGGTCGCGGCAAGGCGGCCGAGCTGCGCGACCTCGTTGCAGCGGTCGGCGCCGACACGGTCATCGCCGACACCGAGCTCGCACCCAGCCAGCGGCGCGCCCTCGAAGATGTCGTGAAGGTCAAGGTCATCGACCGCACCACCGTCATCCTCGACATCTTCAGCCAGCACGCCAAGAGTCGCGAGGGCAAGGCCCAGGTCGAACTCGCCCAGCTCGAGTACCTCCTGCCGCGCCTGCGCGGCTGGGGTGAGTCGATGAGCCGGCAGGCCGGTGGTCAGGTGGGTGCCGGCGGCGCAGGCATGGGCTCGCGTGGCCCGGGTGAGACGAAGATCGAACTGGACCGTCGCCGTATCCGCACCCGCATGGCGCAATTGCGCCGGCAGATCCGCGGGTTCGAGCCGGGCCGTGAGGCCAAGCGTGCCGAGCGCAAGCGCAACACGATCCCTTCGGTGGCGATCGCCGGCTACACCAACGCCGGCAAGTCGAGTCTGCTGAATCGGCTGACCAGCGCGGGCGTGCTCGTGCAGAACGCGCTGTTCGCAACACTGGATGCCACGGTCCGCCGCGCCGAAGCTGCCGACGGTCGCGTGTTCACGCTGACCGACACGGTCGGGTTCGTGCGCAACCTGCCGCACCAGCTCGTTGAGGCCTTCCGGTCGACGCTCGAGGAGGTCGGCGACGCAGACGTCATCGTGCACGTCGTCGACGGTGCACACCCTGACCCTGCGGCACAGCTCGCGACGGTGCGCGACGTGATGGGCGATGTGGGTGCGCGGTCCACGCACGAGATCGTCGTGTTCAACAAGGCCGACCTGCTCGACGATGACACCCGCCTGGTATTGCGCGGCCTCGAACCCAAGGCGCACTTCGTCTCGTCGCGCACGGGCGAAGGTGTCGTCGAGCTTCGGGCGGCGATCGAAGCCGCCTTGCCGCTGCCGGCGGTCGAGGTGCGCGCCCTCGTGCCCTACGACCGGGGCGATCTCGTCTCCGCCGTCCACTCGAGTGGCCACATCGTCTCGACGAAGCACGAGGAGGGCGGCACGGCCGTGCACGCGCACGTCTCCGAGAAGCTCGCCGCAGACCTCGCGCCGTTCGCCGTCGACTGAGCCGGGGTCCGTGGCGCTTCGTCTCGCTGCGCTCGCTCAGCGACCGGGTGGATGCCGTTCCGGTCGTTGAGCGAGGCGCGCAGCGCCGAGACGAAACGGTCAGGCCAGCTCGATCGGCGCCACCCCGGGCGTTTCGAAGCCGAACACCTCGCCGAGGAAGGCGAGTTCGCTCTCGAGCGCGTGCACGATGGTCTCCGCCTTGCGGAAGCCGTGTCCCTCGCCCTCGTACAGCACGTAGGCGTGCGGGATGCCGCGTGCGGCCAGCGCGTCGCGGATGGCCTCGGACTGCGAGGGCGGGACGACGGCGTCGTCGGCGCCCTGCAGCAGCAGGAGCGGCACGCGGAAGCGGTCCGCGCGGCTGAGCGGCGACCGCTCCAGGTAGCGCTGCTCCGCCTCAGGGAGCGGGCCGATGAGACCGTCGAGGTAGCGGGCTTCGAAGTCGTGGGTGTCTTCGGCGAGCATGCGCGCGTCGCCGACACCGTAGCGGCTGATCCCGGCGGCGAACGCGTCGGTCGCGGTCAGCGCGCCGAGGACGGTCCAGCCGCCGGCCGAACCACCCTCGATCGCGATCCGTGCCGCATCCGCACGGCCTTCGGCGGCGAGGCCCTCGGCGGCCGTGGCGACGTCGTCGACATCGACGACTCCCCACTGGCCGCGCAGTCGCTCACGGTAGGCACGGCCGTACCCGGTCGAGCCGCCGTAGTTGACGTCGAGCACGCCGATGCCGCGACTGGTGTAGTAGGCGGTCTTCGTGTCGGCGATCGGGCCGACATGGGCCGTCGGGCCGCCGTGTACGAGCACGACATACGGGGGGAGGGCGCCGTCAGGGGCGGCGTGCGTGGGACTGGTCGGCGCGTAGTCGAACGCGTGCACGTCGCCGTGTCGTCCCGCGAACGTCACCGGGCGCGCCTCGGGAAGCCAGGCCTCCTCGAGACCCGTCGATCCGCCGTGCACGAGTTCGACCGCGCCATCGGCGGCGATCACCCACAGCCCCGTGACCCCCGGGGCGACGCCGGACACGAGCACGCGCTCGCCGTCGCTGTCCTCGATCACGGCGCGTGAGGCGACGGGCACCTCGAGCGCGCGGACGCTGCCGTCGGGATCGATTCGCACGACGGCATCGGCGCCGTTCGTGCGGGTGGCGACGACACCGCCGTCGATCATCGGCGCGTACCAGCGCAGGCCGAGCACCCACAGCCCACCGCCGGTGTCGGCGTCGGCGGGTGCGAACGCCTCGGCATCCGCGAATCCGCCGGCGTCGCTGCGGCGCAGACGTTGCAGGTTCCACCGACCCTGCGGTTCGTCGATCAGCATCAGGTCGTCGTCGACCCACTCGGGCTGCAGTGCGGACGTCGCTCCCGAAGTCACTGCGGCCGGGGCATCGGGCGAGCCCAGATCGCGCACGAACACGCGCGTGCGATCCCAGGGCATGGCCGGGTGATCCCATCCCACCCACGCGAGGCGCTGCCCGTCTGCGGAAAGCGCCGGCTGTGCGACGAAGTCGGTGCCGCCCGCGAGTTCGGCGACCTCGCCGCCCGGGTGGGTCGGGATCGTCACGATCGTGCGGAGCGGAACCGGAACGCCGACGTGGCCCTCCGGCATGCGGGCCGCGGCGTGGTCTTCGCGAATCGCCAGCAGCAGTCCCTGCTGCCACGACAGGCCTCCGTAGCGAACGGCGCCGTCGGTGTCTGCCGTCAACGGCACGGGGTCGGCACCCGGTGCGAACAGCCACACGCGCTGGTCGGTCTTCTCGACGAAGAAGAGTCTGCCGTCGGATGCCGCCGCCCACGACCCGCCGCCGTATTCGTGTACCCGCGAGCGTGCGTTCCAAGGAGCCGGCAGCACCGTCTCGATGTCGCCTGTCACGGTGCGTCGGCGCACGCTGGTGCGCCCTCCCTCTGCGGGAATGCCTTCGCCCCACCAGATCTCATCGCCCACGAACGCGGCGCCGTCGAGGCGCCGCGAGCCCGCTGATGCCTGTGTGGCGGTGAGTGGGGAGGGCCAGGATCCGTATGGTGCTGTCTCGGTCACGCGTCCACGCTACGCCCGCGTGACTGATCGGCGGGCTCGCGGCGCTCGAGTGGCGTCAGACGGTTCGGAGGACCGCCACGACCTTCCCGAGCACGACGGCGTCGTCGCCGAGGATGGGCTCGAAGGCGGAGTTGCGGGGGAGCAGCCAGGTGTGGCCGTCGCGCTGGCGGAACGTCTTGACGGTCGCCTCCTCATCGAGCATAGCCGCGACGATGTCGCCGTTCTCGGCGGTCGCCTGCGAGCGCACCACGACCCAGTCGCCGTCGCAGATGGCGGCGTCGATCATCGAATCGCCGCTCACCTTCAGCATGAAGAGGTCGCCCTTGCCGACGAGCTGACGCGGGAGTGGGAAGATCTCTTCGACCTGCTGTTCCGCCGTGATCGGCACGCCCGCGGCGATGCGCCCCACGAGGGGCACGAGCGCTGCGTCGCCGACCGCCGGTGCGGTGTCGGCCGGGTTCTCGCCGCTGACGCCGGGCAGGTCGATCAGCACCTCCATGGCGCGGGTCTTGCCGGCGTCGCGTCGCAGGTAGCCGCTCAGCTCCAGCTGGTTGAGCTGGTGCGTCACGCTCGACAGCGACTTCAGGCCGACGGCATCCCCGATCTCGCGCATGCTGGGCGGGTATCCATGGTGCGCGATGGAGCGCTGGATCACCTCGAGGATCGCCAGCTGCTTGTCGCTCAGGTTCTTGCGCCGGCGGGTCTGCGGCTTCTCGCTCATGGTCCCGTGCTCCTTCGTCCCGCTCCGATGCTTCTTCGAATGTCGGAGGTCGGTGATGGGGTGTTCTCGTCGAAACGGTATCCGCTGTTTCGCCCACCGATCGGCAGGTGGCCGCGTGTCGCCTTCGATCGATGTCCGATCACACCGGCCACTTGACATCCGACTATATCGAAGATACGTTCGGAAAAGAGATTCGCATCCGGCCCTCCCGGCCGAGTGTCGGATGCGAATCTCTCGACTCCCGAGGAGGACACCATGACCGCCATCGACATCGCAGGCAGCCCCGCATTCCGCACCGTGCCGTCGACGCGGCTGCGGTTGACCGTCCGCGGGCGTCGGGTCCTCGCCGTTCTGGCGTCGCTCCCGGCTGTCGTCGCGCTGAGCATCGCGATCGTCTCCGGCGGTGGCGCGATCGCCACGTCGGTCGACGGTGCACCGGCGGGAGCGTTCGAGATGGTCACGGTCATGCCCGGCGACAGCCTGTGGGCGATCGCCGAGCGGGTCGCTCCCGGGGCCGACCCCCGTGATGTCGTCGATGCGATCATCCGGCTCAACGTGCTCGGTTCCACGCAGCTCGAAGCGGGCCAGTCGCTCGCCATCCCTGCGGAGTATGTCGACTGATAGCCGAAGGCGTCATGCGGCGTCAACCCTCCGCGGCGGCGTCCTAGCATGGGGGAGTGAGCACGAGGATCGATGATCTACCCATCCGTGACGATCTGCGCGGACTGACACCGTACGGTGCGCCGCAGGCGCCACTGCCGGTTGCGCTCAACGTCAACGAGAACACGCATCCGGTTCCCGGCGAAGTCGCGGACGACATCCTCGATGCCGTCGCCCAGGCCCTGCGTGACGTCAACCGCTATCCCGATCGCGAGTTCACGGGGCTCCGCGAGGGATTCGCCGACTATCTCGGGCACGGGCTCACGAGGGACCAGATCTGGGCGGCGAACGGATCCAACGAGGTGTTGCAGCACCTGCTGCAGGCGTTCGGCGGGCCGGGACGAACCGCGTTCTCATTCGCGCCGACGTATTCGATGTATCCGCTGCTGACCCGCGCGACCGGCGCCACCTATGTCGCGGGGACGCGCGAGGCCGACTACTCGCTGGCTCCTGAGGGCGTTGCCGCGCAGGTCGAGGCGGCTCGCCCCGACATCGTGTTCCTGTGCGCACCGAACAACCCGACCGGCTCGCCCGTCGGCCTCGACGTCATCGAGGCCGTCTACGAGGCGACCGAGGGCATCGTGATCGTCGACGAGGCATACCAGGAGTTCGCACCGCGTGAGACCCAGTCGGCACTCACCCTGATGCCCGGGCGTGAACGTCTCGTCGTCTCGCGCACCATGAGCAAGGCGTTCGCCTTCGCCGGCGCGCGTGTGGGCTATCTCGCCGCCGACGCCGCCGTCATCGACGCGCTGCGACTCGTGCGACTCCCGTACCACCTGAGCGCCCTGACGCAGGCGGCGGCATCGGCCGCGCTGCGGCACGCGCCGACCATGCTGCGCATGGTCGACGACATCGTCGGGCAGCGCGACCGCATCTCGGCCACGCTTGAGGCGCTGGATTACACGCCGTACGAGAGTTGGACGAACTTCGTGCTGTTCTCGGGTGTCGACGACCCGGCCGCCACGTGGCAAGCGCTCTACGATCGCGGCATCCTCATCCGCGACGTCGGCATCCCCGGCAGCCTCCGCGTGACGGCCGGCACGGAGCAGGAGACGACGGCATTCCTCGACGCTCTCGCCTCGATAGACTCGGGCGCATGAGCACCCCCGCGCCCCGCACGGCCTCGATCCGTCGCGCGACGAGCGAATCCACGGTCGAACTCGAGTTGAATCTCGACGGGTCCGGTCAGAGCCACATCGACACGACGGTGCCGTTCTTCGACCACATGCTCACCGCATTCGCGAAGCACTCGCTGACCGACTTGACCGTTCGTGCCTCCGGCGACACCGATATCGACGCACACCACACGGTCGAGGACATCTCGATCGTGCTCGGGCAGGCGATCCGCTCGGCGCTCGGAGACAAATCGGGCATCTCTCGCTACGGTGACGCGCTCGTGCCGCTCGACGAGGCGCTCGCGCAGGCCGTCGTCGACATCAGCGGGCGCCCGTACCTCGTTCACACCGGTGAGCCGGCCGGATTCGAGCACCACCTGATCGGCGGCCACTTCACCGGATCGCTCGTGCGTCACACGTTCGAAGCCATCGCCTTCAACGGCGGGCTCACGATGCACGTCATGCTGCTCGGCGGCCGAGACCCGCACCACATCGCCGAGGCGGAGTACAAGGCCTTCGCACGCGCGTTCCGACAGGCGAAGTCGCTCGACCCGCTGGTCGTCGGCATCCCCAGCACGAAGGGTGCCCTGTGACGGAGCAGCACGCGTCGTCGGGGGAGCGACCGCTGGTCGCCGTGCTCGACTACGGCTCCGGCAACGTGCACTCGGTCACCAAAGCGCTCGCGCTGGCCGGTGCCGATGCGCGTCTGACCTCCGACCGTGCTCTGATCCAGGATGCTGCGGGGCTCGTCGTGCCCGGCGTCGGCGCGTTCCGCGCCGTCATGGATGCACTCCGCGAAAGTCGCGGCGACGAACTGATCGAGCGCCGACTGGCGGGCGGCCTTCCGGTGCTCGGCATCTGCGTCGGCATGCAGATCCTGTTCGAGCACGGTGTCGAACGTGGGGTCGACACCGAAGGCATGGGGCAGTGGCCCGGCGCCGTCACCGAGCTCGATGCTCCCGTGCTGCCGCACATGGGCTGGAACACGGTACGCGCCGGTGAAGGATCGACGCTGTTCTCCGGAGTCGAAGACGAACGGTTCTACTTCGTCCACTCGTTCGCCGCCCAGCACTGGACGCTCGACGTCATCAAGCCGTTCCGGCAGCCCGCGCTCACGTGGTGCGACTACGGCACGCCGTTCCTCGCGGCAGTCGAAAACGGTCCGCTGTCGGCCACGCAGTTCCACCCCGAGAAGTCCGGTGATGCCGGCATCCGTGTCCTGACCAATTGGATTGGGTCGCTGCCGCAGGGCTAGTCTCACTCCTTGTGCGCGTCTGGGCGCACCCTCCCGAATCCCCTGGAGCCATGAACGATTTCGCGTCAACCCCTGAACTGATCCTGCTGCCTGCCGTCGATGTCGCCGACGGGAAGGCCGTCCGCCTTACGCAGGGCGCCGCGGGCACCGAGACCAACTACGGGGACCCCGTCGACGCTGCGCTGGCCTGGGCGCGTCAGGGTGCGCAGTGGATCCACCTCGTCGACCTCGACGCGGCATTCGGGCGCGGCAGCAACGCCGGCGTCCTCCGCAAGGTGATCAAGCAGGTGCGTGGGGTCCAGATCGAGCTGTCCGGCGGCATTCGCGACGATGCGACGCTCGAAGCGGCGCTCGAGTCGGGTGCCACGCGCATCAACCTCGGCACCGCCGCCCTTGAGAACCCCGAGTGGGCCGCCAACGTGATCGGCCGCTACGGCGACGCGATCGCGGTCGGGCTCGACGTGCGGGGCACGACGCTCGCGGCGCGCGGCTGGACGCAGGACGGCGGCGACCTGTGGCAGGTGCTCGAACGTCTCGAGGACGCGGGCTGCAGCCGCTACGTCGTCACCGACGTGACGAAGGACGGCACCCTCAAGGGCCCGAACCTCGAACTCTTGCGCGAGGTCGCCTCCCGCACGGCCAAGCCCGTCGTCGCATCGGGCGGTGTCTCGAGCCTCGATGACATCGCTGCGCTGCGCGAGCTCGTGCCGCACGGCGTCGAAGGCGCCATCGTCGGCAAGGCGCTCTACGCGGGCGCGTTCACCCTCGCCGAGGCGCTGGATGTCGCCGGAGGCTGACCACTCCTGCACCCCGGGCGATTCGGCGGGCGTGCCCTGGCAGGGTCGCAGTTTCGAACCGAACCGCCACGCAGACGATGACGGATCGGCCGATCCGGCGCTGCTGGGCGCACTGACCGCCTTCCGAGACGGTTCGGGGGATGCCGGTGCCGTCGTCGACGCGTACCGGTCGGCGCGCCTGCTCATTCCGTTGGTGGCTGAGAAGGGTGATGAGGGGGTCGGGCCGACAGGCCTGCGCGTCGACAAGACGCAGGAGCTCTCGATCGTCACTGTCGCCGCGCCCGACGGCCGCCGCATCCTGCCGGTCTTCTCCTCGGTCGCGGCGATGGCTGCCTGGGACCCTACGGCGCGCCCCGTGCCCGCCGACGGGGTGCGCACCGCGCTCGCTGCAGCCGAAGACGACACCGAGCTGATCGTCCTCGATCCGGGTTCGGCAACGGAGTTCGTGCTGCGCCGTCCCGCCGTGTGGGCCGTCGGTCAGGGCCAGCGATGGGAGCCGGCGCACACGTCGCCCGAGGTGTTCGCGGGCCTGCAACACAGCATCGGCGGCGAGCTCGGCGTGCTCGACCTGTCGGTCGCGCCGGGGGATCCGGCATCCCGGCTCCGCGGTCCCGAGCTGATCGTGCGGCTGCACCTGGTCGACGGTCTCGACGGCGTCGAACTCGACGCGATCCTGCAGCGCCTCGCGGCCCGCTGGGCAGCCGACGACCGCATCGCGTTGCTCGTCGACAGCTTGACCGTCAAGCTTCTCCGGGCCGGCTGACACCAGGGGGAGCGGTCAGTTGACCGGGCCGGTGTACTTCTCGCCGGGTCCTTGGCCGATCGGGTCAGGGATGACGGATGCCTCGCGGAAGGCGAGCTGCACCGAGCGCAGGCCGTCGCGGAGCGACCGTGCGTGCATGTCGCTGATCTCCGGGGCGCCCGCGGTGATGAGGCCGGCGAGGGCGTTGATGAGCTTTCGCGCTTCGTCGAGGTCCTTCTGCTGGTCGGGATCGTCGGCGAGTCCGACCTTCACCGCCGCAGCGCTCATGAGGTGGACGGCGGCCGTCGTGATGACCTCGACCGCCGGTACGTCGGCGATGTCGCGCGTGGCTGCGCGGGCGGCCTGCTCCTGCTCTTCCCACCGGGCCTGACGGGCCTCGTCGGTGTCGTTCGGGCGGGGGGCGTCGGATGCCGTCGTGTCCACGTGCTGCTCTCTGCTAGACTTGGCGGGCACCGGAGTGTTCTGCTCCGGGTCGAAAGAGGATCACATCCCACCCGCGCTTGCCGCTCCAGGCTACCGGGTCACGCACTCCGCCCCGCACCACGGGGTAGCCCGCAAGGGATTCAGGGTGCTGGAACTGCACTGACCGACGCGTGCGTCGAGCTGGGTGGATGCGAACCTCTTCCGCCCGAGGCACAGCCATGTGCCCCGGGGCCGTCACCCGCATCGACACTAGGAGTTCCGCATCAGCGATCCCCGCACCAATGAGCGCATCCGCGTCCCCGAGGTCCGCCTCGTCGGGCCGAACGGAGAGCAGGTCGGCGTCGTCCGCATCGAAGTCGCTCAGCGTCTGGCTCAGGAGGCAGACCTCGACCTGGTCGAAGTCGCCCCCAACTCGAAGCCTCCCGTCGTCAAGATCATGGATTTCGGGAAGTTCAAGTACGAGACGGCGCAGAAGGCCAAAGAGGCCCGACGCAACCAGGCCAACACGGTCCTCAAGGAAGTCCGCTTCCGCCTGAAGATCGAGGCCCACGACTACACGACCAAGCTCAAGCGCGCCGAGGGCTTCCTCAAGGCGGGCGACAAGGTCAAGGCCATGATCCTGTTCCGTGGGCGTGAGCAGTCGCGTCCCGAGCAGGGTGTGCGTCTGCTGCGCAAGTTCGCCGAGGATGTCGCCGAGTTCGGCACCGTGGAATCCAACCCCACGATCGATGGACGCAACATGGTGATGGTCGTCGCACCGCACAAGAACAAGTCCGAGGTCAAGACGGAGCAGAACGCCCAGCGCGCAGCCAACAAGGAAGCCGCACGCCAGGCCCGCGCCACCGACACGGAACCCGCGCCCGCTCCCGCCGAGTAAGCGCCCCCAGACTCCCGCCCCGGCGGGAACCACAACGAAGGAAGAGACATGCCGAAGCAGAAGACCCACTCGGGCGCCAAGAAGCGCTTCAAGGTCACCGGAAGCGGAAAGATCAAGAAGCAGCAGGCGAACCTGCGCCACAACTTCGAGGGCAAGCCCACGAAGCGCACGCGCCGCCTGTCGGCCGACAAGATCCTGGCCCCCGGTGACGCGAAGGTCGCCAAGAAGCTCCTCGGCATCTGACGCCGACGCACGTAAGGAATCACTGAGAAATGGCTAGAGTCAAGCGGGCCGTCAACGCCCACAAGAAGCGTCGCGTCATCCTCGAGCGCGCCTCCGGTTACCGGGGTCAGCGTTCGCGTCTGTACCGCAAGGCGAAGGAGCAGGTCACCCACTCGCTCGTCTACGCGTACCGCGACCGTCGCAAGCGCAAGGGCGACTTCCGTCGTCTGTGGATCCAGCGCATCAACGCTGCGAGCCGTCAGAACGGCCTCACCTACAACCGCTTCATCCAGGGTCTGAACCTGGCCGGCGTCCAGGTCGACCGTCGCATGCTCGCCGAGCTGGCCGTCAACGAGCCCGCCGTCTTCACCTCGCTCGTCGAGACCGCGAAGAAGGCGCTGCCCGCCGACGTCAACGCTCCCAAGGCGTAACACCTGCGAGTCCGAGAAGGGCGTCCTCCCACGGGAGGGCGCCCTTCCGTCGTATCCGGCGTCGGATCAATACACTGAGAACGTGCTCGAGAACCCCCGTTCCCCGCGTGTGCGCGCGGTCGCCAAGCTGTCCAAGCGCAGCGCCCGTCAGGAGACCGGGCTGTTCCTGCTCGAGGGGCCGCAGGCGGCACGCGAGGTGCTGGCCTTCCGACCCGACACGCTGGTCGAACTGTTCGCCACGCCGAGCGCCATGGAGAAGCATCAGGACGTCCGTGACGCGGCTCGCGATGCGGGGCAGGAGGTCGTGTTCACGACCGAGGCGGTGCTCGATGCGATGGCCGACACGGTCACTCCGCAGGGGATCGTGGCGGTCGCCCGGCAGTCGCCGACTGCGGCCAAAGACGTCTTCGCCGAGTCGCCGCGGCTGATCGTCATTTGTGAAGAAGTGCGCGACCCCGGCAACCTCGGCACCATCATCCGCGCGGCCGATGCGGCGGGTGCGGATGCCGTGGTGCTCACGGGCCGGACCGTCGATCCCTACAACCCGAAGGTCGTCCGGGCGACGACAGGGTCGCTGTTCCACCTGCCGATCGTCGTCGGCGCCGACCTCGCCGAGACGGTCGACCGTGCGCGCAAGACCGGACTCCGCGTGATCGCAGCGGATGTCGGCGGTGATGACTTCCTCGCCCACCGCGCGGTGCTCGCGGAGCCGACAGCATGGCTGTTCGGCAACGAGGCGCGGGGACTCGACGACGAGGCGCTCGCGCGCGTCGACCTGTCGCTGCGGCTGCCGATCTACGGCGCAGCCGAGTCGCTGAACCTCGCCACGGCGGCCAGCGTCTGCCTGTACGAAAGCGCCTTCGCGCAGCGCACCGTGGACTGACCGAACTGTTCCGCGCCTGTTACAGATCGGTAAAGGCGCGGTCAAGGTCCTGGGTGCGAGCGTATGAGCGCACCTAGGGTGAACCCATGACGAGTCCCGATCAGGGTTCGGCGCCGAAGACGTCGAACATCAATGTGCGCCGCGGCGAGCCGCTCGTGGTCGTCGAGAACGTGCAGAAGCACTACGGCGACTTCCACGCCCTCAAAGACATCCAGCTGACGGTCGGTCGCGGTGAGGTCGTCGTGGTCATCGGCCCCTCGGGGTCGGGTAAGTCGACGCTCTGCCGCACGATCAACCGGCTCGAGACCATCACGAGCGGATCGATCTCGATCGACGGCAAGGAATTGCCCAAAGAAGGCAAGGCGCTCGCGGCGCTCCGTGCCGACGTCGGCATGGTGTTCCAGTCGTTCAACCTCTTCGCACACCTCACGATCCTCGAGAACGTGACCCTCGGGCCGATCAAGGTCAAGGGCATGAAGAAGGCCGAGGCCGACAAGCTCGCCAAAGAGCTGCTCGACCGTGTCGGCGTCGGGCATCAGGCCGCGAAGCTGCCGGCACAGCTCTCGGGCGGTCAGCAGCAGCGTGTGGCGATCGCCCGCGCGCTCGCGATGAAGCCGAAGGTCATGCTCTTCGATGAGCCCACCAGCGCGCTTGACCCCGAGATGATCAACGAGGTGCTCGACGTCATGGTCGGCCTCGCGCAGGAGGGGATGACGATGATCGTCGTCACCCACGAGATGGGCTTCGCCCGCAAGGCGGCCGATCGCGTCGTCTTCATGGCCGACGGGCAGATCGTCGAGGAAGCGACGCCCGAAGAGTTCTTCAACAACCCGAAGAGCGACCGCGCCAAGGACTTCCTCTCGAAGCTCCTCACCCACTAAGACGTCCGCGCCTTGCACCGGCGCGGTCACACCCAGAGATACGAAACCAGGAGGATCTCATGCGCAAGATGCGTATCGGCGGAGCGCTCGCAGGAA
Source organism: Microbacterium sp. bgisy189 (assembly GCF_057707225.1). Taxonomy (NCBI): domain Bacteria; kingdom Bacillati; phylum Actinomycetota; class Actinomycetes; order Micrococcales; family Microbacteriaceae; genus Microbacterium; species Microbacterium sp. bgisy189. The sequence continues at coordinate 93,373 of NZ_JBYIPT010000007.1, forward strand.
TCGCGATCGCGGCTCTCGCTCTCACCGCCTGCAACAGCGGCAGCCCGACCAGCCCCGGCACGGGCGGTGACGGCGACACCGACGGAGACACCGATTCCGGCGCCATGTGGGAGGTCGCAACCGACGTCGCCCTCGAGGGCAGCCCCACGTTCGACGCCATCACGGAGCGTGACGGCGTGATCGTCGGCGTCAAGGAGGACCAGCCCGGTCTCGGCTACCTCGACGCGACGACAGGGGAGCGTTCAGGCTTCGACGTCGACATCGCCCGTTGGATCGCAGCCTCGCTCGGCTACGACGCAGACAAGATCGAATACAAGGCGATCGCCTCGGCGAACCGCGAGCAGGCGATCGTGAACGGTGATGTCGACTACTACGTCGGCACGTACTCGATCACCGATTCGCGCAAGGAACAGATCGACTTTGCGGGCCCCTACTTCCTCACCGGACAGGGGCTGCTCGTCGCTGCCGACAGCGAGATCACGGGCGAGGACGACCTGAGCGCCGACACGACGGTGTGCTCCGCGACCGGATCGACCCCGATCCAGAACATCAAGTCGAACTACCCCGACGTGCCGACTGAGGAGTTCGACCTGTACTCCGCGTGCGTCGATGCGCTCATCAACGGCACCGTCGACGCGGTCACGACCGACCAGGCGATCCTGATCGGTTACGCCGCGCAGTACCCCGACGAGATCAAGGTCGTCGGTGAACCCTTCAGCGAGGAGCGTTACGGCGTGGGTCTCGCCAAGGGTGACGACGCGCTCCGTGCGCACATCAACGACCTCTTCACGGAGGGCGGCGACACGTGGCAGGCGATCTTCGACGCCAACCTCGGCGAGTCGGGCATCACGGTCGAGCAGCCCGCGGTGGACGCGTACTGATCGACCACTGACCACATGAATCCAGGGTGGGGGCGCCCGCGCCCCCACCCTGAATCACCCAAGGAGACGATGTGGGCGTCATCACCGAAAACCTCGACCTGTGGGGCGAGGCACTCGGCAACACGTTGCTGCTGTTCTTCGCCGGGGGCGCCATCGCGCTGATCCTCGGAACGATCGTCGGAGCGATGCGGGTCTCACCTATACCGGTGGCGCGAGCATTCGGCACGCTCTACGTCAACACGATCCGCAACACCCCGTTGACACTCGTCTTCTTCTTCTTCGCCTTCGGCTACCCGCAGTTGGGGTTGCCGAGTCCGGGCTTCACGGTGCTCGGCATCTGGGCGCTCGGCATCTACACGGCCACCTATGTCGCAGAGGTCATCCGCGCGGGCATCAATACGGTCCCTGTCGGTCAGGCCGAAGCGGCGCGGGCGATCGGCCTGTCCTTCGGTCAGGTCATGACGCTCGTGGTCATGCCGCAGGCCTTCCGGTCGGTCGTGCCTCCCATGATGAGCGTGTTCATCGCCCTGCTGAAGAACACCACCGTCGCCGCCGGCTTCTCGGTGGCGGAACTCGGAGTCATCCGCGCGAACCTGAGCGAGCGGGGCGAGAACGCGCTCGTCGTGCTCCTGTGGGTCGCGCTCGTCTTCGTCGTCCTGGTCCTGCTGCTGAGTTGGCTGCAACGACACCTCGAGAACAAGTGGAGGATCGCGCGATGACTTCCGTCCTGTACGACGTGCCCGGACCCCGGGCGATCCTCCGCAACCGCATCCTGGGCGTCGCGACGATCCTCGTGGTCGCCGCAGTCCTCGCCTTCATCGTCTACCGGTTCGCCGTGACGGGGCAGTTCTCCGCAGAGAAGTGGTACATCTTCACGTTCAGCAACGTCTGGATGGGCATTCTGCGCGCCCTCGGCAACACCCTCGCGGCCTTCGGGCTCGCCGCGATCGGTTCGCTCGCCGTCGGGTTCATCCTCGCGATCGGGCGCCTCTCCGACCACGCGTGGGTCCGCGTCCCCGTCGCATGGATCACCGAGGTGTTCCGCGCCGTCCCGGTGCTCGTGTTCATGATGCTCATGTACTACGGTCTGCCCACGGTCGGGGTGCGCATGGAGCCGTATTGGGCGGTGGTGATCGCACTCGTGGCGTACAACGGCTCGGTGCTCGCCGAGGCGCTGCGTGCTGGCATCGAATCGCTGCCGCGCGGCCAGAAGGAAGCAGGCTACGCGATCGGTCTCCGCAAGAGCGGCGTGATGCGACTCGTGCTGCTCCCGCAGGCCGTGCGCGCGATGCTCCCGGTGATCGTCGCTCAGCTCGTGGTCACGCTGAAGGACACCGCGCTCGGCTTCATCATCACTTACCCCGAACTGCTCTACTTCGCCAAGCAGCTCACATCGCAGCCGGGCCGCCCAATTCTGCAGTCGGGCATCGTCATCGGCGCGATCTACATCGCGATGTGTCTGTTGTTGTCGTGGCTCGCGAGAACCCTCGAGCGGCGGCTGCGACGTTCGCCGCGCGGCGGCGATGCCGCCGGCGGAGGCGCGGCGATGGTCGACCCCCTGCACCACCCGGTCGCACCCGGCACCGACACCGAACTCATCGCGGCGCAGAAAGGCGCCGGCAAGTTCAACATCGGAAACACCTGATTGACGCGCCACCGGCGGGCCGAACGCGCGCCCGCCGGTAGACTCGTCTCTCGTGTCCGACGCACCCCAGATCACACCCGAAGCGGTCGAGTCCGCTGTCGCGGCGGCGCTGGGCGCCATCGCCGCGGCCGCCGACACCGCCGCGCTGAAAGCCGCGCGTGCGGCGCACACCGCCGAAGGCTCGCCGCTGGCCCAGCTGAACGCGCAGATGCGCCACGTGCCGAACGACCAGAAGGCCGCATTCGGCAAGCTGGTCGGCGGGGCCCGCGGGCAGGTGAACCAGGCGCTCGCCGCCCGAGAGGACGAGCTCGCCGAGGCCGAGACGGCGGCGCAGCTCGAAGCCGAGCGCGTCGACATCACCGCGCTCGCACCGCGCGCACGCGTGGGCGCGCGGCATCCCATCTCGCTCCTGCAGGAGGAGATCGCCGATCTGTTCGTCGGCATGGGGTGGGAGATCGCCGAAGGCCCCGAGCTCGAGCACGAGTGGTTCAACTTCGATGCGCTCAACTTCGACGTCGACCACCCGGCGCGACAGATGCAGGACACCTTCTTCGTCGATCCCGTCTCGAGGCATCTGCTGCTGCGCACGCACACCAGCCCCGTGCAGGTGCGTTCGATGCTCGAGCGACACGACGCCCTCGTGAACGAGGGGCGCGGCATCTACGTGCTGTGCCCGGGACGCGTGTTCCGCACCGATGAGTTCGACGCGACCCACCTGCCTGCCTTCACCCAGTTCGAGGGCCTCGTGATCGACAAGGGCATCACGATGGCGAATCTCAAGGGCACGCTCGACCACGCCGCGAAGGTGCTGTTCGGTGCCGAGGCGAAGACGCGGTTCCGCACGAACTACTTCCCCTTCACCGAGCCGTCAGCTGAGCTCGACCTGTGGCACCCGACCTTCAAGGGCGGGGCGCGCTGGATCGAGTGGGGCGGATGCGGCATGGTCAACCCCAACGTGCTGCGCGCGGCGGGGATCGATCCGGAGGTCTACTCCGGGTTCGCGTTCGGAATGGGCATCGAGCGCACGCTCATGTTCCGCTCCGACGTGCAGGACATGCGTGACATGGCCGAGGGCGATGTCCGTTTCAGCGAGCAGTTCGGAATGGTGGTCTGATGCGCGTCCCGCTTTCGTGGCTGCGTGAATACGTCGACGTCCCCGCGGCGACCACGCCGGAGGACGTCCTCGCGGCGCTCGTCGAGGTCGGCTTCGAAGAAGAGGACGTGCACGGGTTCGACCTGACAGGTCCCATCGTGGTCGGCCGGGTCGTCGAGTTCACGCCCGAGCCGCAGTCCAACGGCAAGACCATCCGCTGGTGCCAGGTCGACGTCGGTGAGGCGAACGGCGGTATCCGCGGCATCGTATGCGGTGCCGGCAACTTCTTCGAGGGCGACAAGGTCGTGGTGACCCTGCCCGGCGCTGTGCTGCCCGGTCCGTTCCCGATCGCGGCACGCAAGACGTACGGGCATGTCTCCGACGGCATGATCGCCTCGGCGAAGGAGCTCGGGCTCGGCGACGAGCACAGCGGCATCCTGCGGCTGGTCCAGCTCGGCCTCGACCCCGAGGTGGGCGTCGACGCGATCGCGCTGCTCGGACTCGATGACGTCGCCGTCGACGTGAACGTCACACCCGACCGCGGCTACGCGATGAGTGTGCGCGGCATCGCCCGCGAGTACGGTCACGCCACCGGAGCGACCTTCCGCGATCCCGCCGAGCGGGACTGGGCAGACGTCGAGCCCGGCAACGGCTTTCCCGTTGCCGTCGACGATCGTGCACCCATCCGCGGCAAGGTCGGCGCGTCCGAGTTCGTCGCCCGAATCGTGCGCGGTGTCGACCCGTCCCGTCCGACACCGCCCTGGATGGTCGCGCGGCTCACGCTCGCCGGCATCCGCTCGCTCGGTGTGCTCATCGACATCACCAACTACGTGATGCTCGAACTGGGCAACCCGATCCACGGCTACGACCTCGATCAGCTCGCCGGCGGCATCACCGTCCGTCGCGCGGACGAGGGCGAGAAGCTCACGACGCTCGACGGCAAGGAGCGCACCCTGTCGGGTGAGGACCTGCTGATCACCGACGAGTCCGGACCGATCGGGCTGGCCGGTGTCATGGGTGGCGGCACGACCGAGATGACCGATGCCACCCGCAACGTCCTCATCGAAGCGGCCATCTTCGACACCGTCTCGATCGCGCGCACCGCCCGCCGTCACAAGCTGCCCAGCGAGGCGTCGCGTCGCTTCGAGCGTGGCGTCGACCCGCTCATCCCGTTCGTGGCAGCGCGCCGCGTCGCCGACCTCATGGTCGCCCACGCCGGCGGCACCCTCGATCAGGAGGTCGGCGGTGCCCTGTTCGGCGAGGTGTTCCTCGCCGAGATCGCGTTGCCCAAGGCGTTCGTGCCGCAGCTGATCGGTGTCGATTACACGGATGCCGAGATCACCGGCGCGCTCGAGACGATCGGCTGCGAGGTCTCCGACGCGGGGGACACGTGGAGCGTCATCCCGCCGTCGTGGCGACCCGACCTCACCGACAAGTGGACGCTCGCCGAAGAGGTCGCCCGCATCCACGGGCTCGACCGCATCCCCTCCATCGTCCCGACCCCGCCATCCGGGCGCGGGTTGACGGCGTTGCAGAAGGGGCGTCGCCGCGTCGCGAACGCGCTGGCAGCGGCCGGCTACGTCGAGACGCCGTCGTTCCCGTTCACGACTGAGGCGACCAACGACCTGCACGCATCGGCGTCCGGGGAGCACCTGCCCTCGGTCAAGCTCGCGAACCCACTGGACGGGCAGGCGCCGTTCCTGCGTCGCACGCTCGTTCCCGGCCTCATGCAGGTCGCGCACCGCAACGTGTCACGCGGCTTCACCGACCTCGCCCTGTTCGAAACCGGGATCGTCTTCCGCCCGGAGCCGGGAGTGGTCTACGGCACCGAGACGGTTCCGCCGCTCGCCGAGCGTCCCGACGACGCGACGCTCGCGCACCTGAACGCGTCGCTGCCGCCGCAGCCGCGGCACGTCGCGGTGCTGCTGTCCGGCAACGCCGTGGCGAAGGCTCCCGGCAACGCGGCCACGGCGTTCGAACTGGCCGACGCGCTCGGCGCCGTCCAGACCATCGCGACCGCAGCCGGGGTCCGCATCGACGTCGCGCAGGGGCAGCGCGCAGCGCTGCACCCCGGCCGCACCGGCGTCCTGTCGGTCGGCGACGTCGAGGTCGGCTACGTCGGCGAACTGCTGCCCGCGGTGGCCGCCGAGGCCGACCTGCCGGGTCGGGTGTACGTCGCAGAACTCGATCTCGACGGCATCCTCTCCCTCGCGGGCGACCCCGAGGCCGCAGCGTCGCTCACGACGTTCCCCGCAGCGACGCAGGATGTGTCGCTGGTCGTGGATGCCGCAGTCTCAGCCGCCGCTGTGCGCACCGCACTCGTGGACGGTGCCGGTCCACTGCTCGAATCGCTCCGTCTTGTCGACGACTATCGCGGGGCGGGACTGCCGGAGGGCTCGAAGAGCCTCACGTTCGCGTTGCGCTTTCGCGCTGAGGACCGCACACTGACTGCGGCCGAGGCGTCTGAGGCGAAGCTCGCGGGGGTTGCGGTCGCGGCGGAGCGCTTCGGCGCCGCGATCCGCGACTGAACCAGCACGAGATCAGACTCGCGGGGGAGGCGTGTCGCTCTGCCGCGCCCATAGGCTCGGAGCATGACCGATGCTCCGACGCCGCCCGCCCTCCATTGGGAGGGGTTGACCAAGCGGTTCGGTGAGAAGCTCGCCGTCGACACGCTCACCCTGGATGTGCCGCAAGGTTCGTTCTACGGCTTCGTCGGTCCGAACGGCGCCGGCAAGACGACGACCCTGTCCATGGCCACGGGACTTCTGCGCCCCGACGGCGGTCGCGCCTTCGTGCACGGTGTCGACGTGTGGGCCGAGCCGGTGCGTGCGAAGTCGATGATCGGCAATCTCGCCGACGGGGTGCGCTTGTTCGACCGACTCACCGGCGAGCAGCTGCTGACCTACACGGCGATGATGTTCGGCATCGCGCGCGATGAGATTGCCGGGCGCGTCGCCGACCTCATCGCGATGATGGATCTGCGTGAGGCTGCCGGAACGATGGTTGCGGACTATTCGGCCGGCATGACGAAGAAGACCGCGCTCGCCTGTGCGCTCGTGCACGCGCCGAGGGTGCTCGTGCTCGACGAGCCGTTCGAATCCGTCGATCCTGTCTCGGCCGCGAACATCGAGGACGTGCTCCGCGGCTACACCACGGCCGGCGGCACCGTCATCGTCTCGAGCCACTCGATGGATCTCGTGCAGCGCATGTGCGACCACGTCGCCGTCATCGCTGCGGGGCGGGTGCTCGCGGCCGGCACGATCGACCAGGTGCGTGACGGACAGACCCTGCAGGACCGATTCGTCTCCCTCGTGGGCGGGCGTCACGCGACGGAGGGGCCGCAGTGGTTGCGACCGTCCTGAGGCTGCGATACCGCGCACTCGCGAACACCCTGCTGCGCAACCCGTGGCAGTTGGTCGGCTTTTGCGCCGGCGTGCTGTGGGCCATCAGTATCCTGGTCCTCGTGGCGACGGGGCTCGTGGCCGCAGCGCTGCTGCAGGGTGCGGAGACGGCACGCCTCATCGTCGTCGTGGGTGGGGCGGTGCTCACGCTCGGCTGGGTGGTCGGGCCCATCGTCGTCGCCGGCATGGAATCGACCGTCGACGCGGAACGTCTCGCACCGTTTCCGCTCACCCGCAGGCAGGTGCAGGTGGCGCTGGCCGCAGTCGGTCTGACGGGGGTTCCCGGTATCGTCACGACGCTCGTCGCGCTGATGACGGTGATCCTGTGGGTGCGGTGGCCTGCTGCGGCAGTCGTGGCAGTGCCGATGGCGTTGCTCGGCGTCGTGACCGCGGTCATCGCCGCGCGACTGACGACCACCCTCGCAACGGGGCTCGGCGGGAGCCGTCGCGGACGCGAACTCGTCGGCACACTGGTGCTCGCAGTGCTCATGCTGTCGGGGCCGATCGTGACAGGGCTGCTTGTGCTGCTCGACGCGGGCGGCGACCTCGGCACGAGGATGCAGACCGCGGCCGACGTGCTCGCCTGGACGCCCCTCGGCGCTGCCTGGTCGGTACCGGCCGACGTTGCGGCAGGCCTCTGGCTGCCGGCCGTCGCCCGCCTGGCGATCGCCATCGGCACCCCGATCATCCTCTGGCTGTTGTGGGCGCGCGCGCTCGAATTGTCGCGTTCCGCCGGGGCGGGGCGCGCGAGTCGCACGGTCGCCTCCGGTGCAGTCGGCTGGTTCGGGCGCATGCCGACGGGACCGGTCGGTGCAACATGGGCGCGCTCACTGACCGCGTGGCTGCGCGATCCGCGATACCTTCGGCAACTGCTGCTCGTCCCGCTGTTCCCGGTGCTGTTCCTGTTCACCTCCGGCACACAGGGGGCATTGTTCGCAGCCTCTGCGGTGCTGGTCGCGCTCGTGCTGGCGATCGCGTGCTACACCGACATCTCTTACGACGGCACCGCGTTCGCGTCGGTGCTGGCCACCGGCATCCGAGGCCGCGACGACCGACTCGGCCGTGTGCTGGGCGCCGCCTGCCTCGGCGTACCGCTCGTCATCCTCGTCGCCGTCGTGACGGCTGCCGTGTCGGGCAGTGCGACCGCGACCCCTGCCGTGCTCGGGGCGGCCTTGAGCGTGCTGCTGGTCGGGTACGGCGTGTCAGCGGTCTCGTCGGCCCTCATCGTCTCGCCCGTGGCCGCGCCCGGTGACAGCCCGTTCAAGAGTGTGCCCGGACAGACGTTCGTGGGCAGTCTGCTGGTGTTCGTCGTGCTCGCCGCGATCGCGGTGGTCTCCTCGCCGGCGCTCGTCCTGTCGATCGTGTCGATCACGAGCGGTTCGGCCATGCTGGGGTGGACCGCGCTCGCCGTCGGCGTGGTGCTGGGCGGCGTGACCGTCGCAGTCGGGGTGCACGTGGGCGGTCGCACCCTGGATCGCACCGGACCGAGCCTGCTCGCACGCATCCGCGCGTTCCCGCGCTGACCCTGCCGCGTCAGCGGTAGCGTCGGCCTTCGTCGCGGCGGAACAGCCAGACGGCGAGGGCGCCGAGCACGATGATCCACGCGGCGATGCCGAGCACCGCCCACAACGGGATCTCGGTGCCGCTCGCGGCACCGACCACGATCTCTCGCGCCTGCCGGACGGGAAGGAACCGCGACGCGACGTCCAGCCAGTCGGGGAACATCATCGGCGGGAGGAACAGCCCGCCGCCGAACGCGAGGAGGAACATCGCGACCTGCTCCACCGCGATCGCGGCCTTCGCGCTCATCGTCGCGCCGATGATCGCTCCGATCAGCGCCGGAGTCGACATGGTCGTCTCGGGTGGTGTCGTCGTCCATGCAAAGTCGTTTGCGCTGCAAGCCAGCGGTCGTCAACCCCGATTCAGCGACGGCCCCAGTTCCATGCGGGGACGTCCATGAATCCCTGATCGACGACGCGTGTGCCGCCGAGATCGGGGGCGAGTTCGACACGGGCCGGCTCCGGCAGGGCGCCCACCAGCGGTGCTGCGTGACTGACGACGATGACCTGCGTCCGCTCGGCGGCCGCACGGATCAACTCCGCGAGTGCCGGCAGCAACGAGTGGTGCAGGCTCGATTCGGGCTCGTTGAGCACCAGCAGGGGAGCAGGGCGAGCCGGCAGGAGCGCCGCGCACAGCAACAGGAACCGCAGCGTGCCGTCCGACAATTCGGCCGTCTCCAGCGGGCGCAGCAAGCCACGCTGCCGCAGCTGCAGTCGGAACAGCCCGGCCTCGGCGGTCACGTCGACGCGGGCCCCGGGAAACGCGGCATCCACCGCTGCGTCGAGGGCGGCTCCGTGGCCTGCATCGACGATGGTCGCCCAGGTCGCTGCGAGATCATCGCCGGTGTGCGAAAGCACCCGGGTTCGCGTGCCGATCTGCGCACGACGCGCAGGGGCGTCAGGGTCCACGCGGAAGTGGTCGTAGAACCGCCACGCTCCCATAAGCCGTCGAAGGGCCAGCAGCTCGGGCGCGGTGTCGCCTTCGGCGAGGTCGGTGATGATGCTCTCGTAGGGCGCGAGCTGCTGTCGCAGGTCGATCCAGCCGCCGTCGCGCACGCGGGTGTTCTGCCGGGTCCGGTCGATCAGCAGGGTCGCGGGTTTGGCCACAGGGCCGGAGAACACCTGCTCCCGCTTGATCTCGGGGTCACGCGCGAAGGGGCTCGCCTGATCGACCTGCGGGATGCCCAGGTCGAGCAGGTAGCCGAGTTCATCCGACGCGAATCCGAGCTGCACGGCGACGGGCTTCTTGCGCACCGTGCCCTGCGTGCCGCCCTGCTCGGGGCCCGCCCAGAGCACCGACGGCAGTCCGCCTTCGCGCGCGACCGCACCGATCACCTCACCGCGCGCGGCCGAGGCCAGCAGCCGCAGGGCGCGGTACAGATTGGACTTGCCCGACCCGTTCGGGCCCGTGACGACCGTCAACTGCCCGAGCGGCACGATCACGTCACGCAGCGAGCGATACCCGGCGACGGCGAGTGTGGTGAGCATGCGACCATCCTGCCCGCCGGTGCCGACACCGGCTTCGTGCGCCGCGATTTGCGGCACGCGATCCGCGGCGCTACCGTCATGGCATGCCCTCGGCCGCGATCACCACCGTTCCCACGGTTCTCCGCGCGCGCCGACGTCGTCTGAGCACCCGCGGCCGCCGACGCTAGGCGACCCCCGCGAGCTCCCCGATTCTGCACGGAACCGGGTCGAGCCGCCGGAGTCGCCGTTGCCGTGCTCTGTCACCCGGATCGGGTGGCCCTGCTTCAGACAATAAGGTGGAATCCATGACCTACTCGGTCGCCGTCTCCGGCGCATCCGGCTATGCCGGCGGCGAGATCCTGCGCCTGCTCGCCGCACATCCCGACATCGAGATCCGCACCGTCACCGCGCATTCCAATGCGGGGCAGCCGCTCATCGAACACCAACCGCACCTGCGCTCGCTCGCGCACCTGACGCTGCAAGAGACGACACCCGAGATCCTCGCAGGCCACGACGTCGTCTTCCTCGCGCTGCCGCATGGACAGTCCGGTCAATACACCGACGCGCTCGCCGGCGCCCCGCTCGTCATCGACGCAGGCGCCGATCACCGGCTCACCTCGCAGGACGCGTGGGACGCGTTCTACGGCGGCACCTTCCACGAGCCGTGGACGTACGGCGTGCCCGAGCTGCCGGTCGGCGGTGCCCGGCAGCGCGACGCGCTCGTCGGTGCGACACGGATCGCCGCGCCCGGCTGCAACGCGTCCACGGTCGCGTTGTCACTGGCGCCCGGGGTCGCCGCGGGCGTGATCGATCCGGGCGACATCGTCACGGTCCTCGCGGTCGGCCCGTCGGGTGCCGGCAAGTCGCTGAAGACCAACCTGCTCGCCGCCGAGATCCTCGGCAGTGCGAACCCGTACGCTGTGGGCGGCACGCACCGGCACATCCCCGAGATCGCGCAGGCGCTCGCCGCGGCCGGGGCGCCCGCCGACGGCATCCGCATCTCGTTCACGCCCGTCCTGGTACCGATGTCCCGCGGCATCCTCGCGACCTCGACCGCCCCGATCGCGCAGGGGGTGACGGATGCCGAGATCCGTGCCGCGTGGGAGCAGGCGTACGGTGACGAGACATTCGTGCAGCTGCTGCCGGCGGGCCACTTCCCCCGCACCGCCGACGTGCAGGGCGCCAACACGGCGCTCATGGGGCTCGCGATCGACCGCGCCGCGAACCGCGTCGTGGTCGTCACCGCCGTCGACAACCTCGTCAAGGGCACCGCGGGAGCAGCCGTCCAATCGATGAACATCGCCCTCGGCCTCGACGAGGCGACGGGCCTGAGCGTGAATGGAGTCGCGCCGTGACCGTCACCGCACCCAAGGGATTCGAAGCGGCAGGCGTCGCCGCAGGCCTCAAGTCGACCGGCAAGCCCGACGTCGCGGTCATCGTCAACCGCGGCCCGCTCAAGGTCGGCGCGGCCGTCTTCACGAGCAACCGCGCCAAGGCGAACCCGATCCTGTGGTCGCAGCAGGCGATCGCCGACGGCACCGTCGAGGCGATCGTCCTCAACTCGGGCGGCGCGAACTGCTTCACCGGGTCCTTCGGCTTCCAGACGACGCACCAAACCGCCGAGAAGGCGGCCGACCTGCTCGGGGTGAGCGCCGGCGACATCCTGGTGTGCTCCACCGGGCTCATCGGCACCGGCGACGAGGTGTTCCGCGGCAAGGTCCTCAGCGGCACCGAAGCGGCGATCGCTGATCTCGACCCCGAGGGGGGACAGGCCGCCGCGGAAGCGATCATGACGACCGACTCCCGGTCGAAGACGGCAACCGTCTCAGGCGAAGGTTGGACGATCGGCGGCATCGCGAAGGGTGCGGGCATGCTCGCCCCCGGTCTTGCGACCATGCTCGTGGTCCTCACCACCGACGCCGTCCTCGGCGCCGAGGAGGCAGACGCCCACCTGCGCGTTGCCACGGCCGTGAGCTTCGACCGGCTCGATTCCGACGGCTGCATGTCGACCAACGACCAGGTGACGCTGCTGGCCTCCGGTGCATCCGGTGCCGATCCTGACCCGGACGCCTTCCGCGAAGCGCTCATCACGATCTGCGGCGACCTCGCGTCGCAGCTGCAGCAGGATGCCGAGGGCGCCAGCCACGACATCACGATCGAGGTCGTCGGTGCCGCGTCCGAGGACGACGCCGTCACCGTCGGTCGCTCGGTTGCCCGCAACAACCTCTTCAAGGCCGCGATCTTCGGCAACGACCCCAACTGGGGCCGGGTGCTCGCGGCGATCGGCACGACGGATGCCGCGTTCGACCCGTACGACGTCGACGTCTCGTTCAACGGAGTGCGCGTGTGTCACGCCGGCGGCCCCGACCGCCCGCGCGAAGAGGTCGACCTGACGCCCCGCGCCACGCACATCCTCATCGACCTGCGCACGGGCGACGCAGCGGCGACGATCCTCACGAACGACCTGACGCACGATTACGTCCACGAGAACAGCGCGTACTCCTCATGACCGACATCCAGCACACCACCCCCGAAGAGGCGGCCGCCAAGGCGGGCGTGCTCGTCGAGTCGCTGCCGTGGCTCAAGCGCTTCCGCGACCAGATCATCGTCATCAAGTACGGCGGCAACGCCATGGTCTCCGAACAGCTGCAGGATGCGTTCGCAGAAGACATCGCCTACCTCCGCTACGTCGGCGTCAAGCCGGTCGTCGTCCACGGCGGCGGACCGCAGATCTCGCAGATGCTCGACCGACTCGCCATCCCGAGCGAGTTCAAGGGCGGGTACCGCGTCACCTCGACCGAGGCGATCGGCGTCGTGCGCATGGTGCTCACCGGTCAGATCAACCCGCAGCTGGTCGGCAAGATCAACACGCACGGCGCTGCGCTGGCGACGGGGCTCTCGGGTGAGGATGCCGGATTGTTCGGCGGGCGTCGCAAGGGCATCCTGATCGACGGCGAGCACCATGATCTCGGCGCCGTCGGCGACGTCGTCACGGTCGACCCGCGTCCCGTGCTCGACCACCTCGAGGCGGGCCGCATCCCCGTCGTCTCCTCGATCGCGCCCGACCTCGACAGTCCGGGTGCGTCGCTGAACGTCAACGCTGATGCCGCCGCTGCGGCGCTCGCCGTCGCGCTCGAGGCCACCAAGCTCGTCGTCCTCACCGATGTCGCAGGGCTCTACGCCGACTGGCCGAACCGTGACTCGCTCGTCTCGCACCTGACCGCCGCTGAGTTGCGCGAGATGTTGCCGCGACTGGAGTCGGGCATGATCCCGAAGATGCAGGCCTGCCTCGACGCGGTCGACGGCGGCGTCGACACGGCGGCGATCATCGATGGACGTCAGCCCCATTCGGTGCTCGTCGAGATCTTCACAGAGCAGGGAATCGGTACGGAGGTGGTCGCGAAGTGAGCGCGACATGGCAGGACGCAGTCGATCAGGATCTCGTGCGCAACGCGGGGGCGCGCTTCGCGCTCCTCGAGCGCGGCGAGGGTTCGTACCTGTGGGATGCCGACGGCGCACGCTACCTCGACTTCCTCGCCGGCATCGCGGTGACCTCGATCGGTCACTCTCACCCGGTGTTCGTGGATGCCGTCGCCCGACAAGCCGCGACCCTGTCGCATGTCTCGAACTACTTCGCGACCCCGCCGCAGCTCGAACTCGCGGCAACGCTGAAGCGGCTGGCGGGCACGGGTGAGACCGGTCGCGTCTACTTCGGCAACTCCGGCGCCGAGGCCAATGAGGCTGCCTTCAAGCTCGCACGACTCCACGGCGGCGCCGAGCGCCCCCGCATCCTGGCGCTTCGTGACGCGTTCCACGGCCGCACGATGGGCACGCTCGCCCTCACCGGCAAGCCGTGGATGCAGGAGCCGTTCGGCCCGATGGTCCCCGGTGTGGAGTTCCTCGATTCGACAATCGAAGCGCTCGAAGCCGCCATGAACGATCAGGTCGCGGCGCTGTTCCTCGAACCCATCAAGGGCGAAGCTGGGGTGCTCGAACTGCCCGAGGGTTACCTCGCCGCGGCGCGCGAGTTGACCGAGCGTCACGGTGCGCTGCTGATCATCGACGAGATCCAGACAGGCGCGGGTCGCACCGGCGAGTGGTTCGCGTTCCAGCACGCCGGCATCACCCCTGACGCCATCACGGTCGCGAAGGGCATCGGCGGAGGATTCCCGATCGGGGCGCTCATCACCTTCGGCGCCGCGAGCGAGCTGTTCTATCCGGGCACGCACGGCTCGACCTTCGGTGGCAATGCGCTGGCGACAGCCGTCGCCGGCGCCGTCATCGGGGAGATCGAGCGGGCTGATCTCGTCGGCAATGCCGCCTCCCGCGGGCCGCAGGTGCGCGCCGCGATCGAGGCGATCGGCTCGCCGCTTGTCGAAGGCACCCGCGGCCAGGGCCTGCTCATCGGCATCGCGCTGCGCCACCCGGTCGCTCCTGCCGTCGTCGCCGCCGCCCAGACGCACGGGCTGATCGTCAACGCCGCCAACGACACCACCATCCGCATCGCCCCGGCGCTCACGATCGGCGACGTCGAGATCGACGAGTTCGCCGACCTGTTCGCCCGCGCACTGGCCACCGTCACCGATGCGCTCCTGCTGACCGACACCACCACGGAGGTGCCCGCATGACCCGCCACCTGCTGCGCGACGACGACCTGAGCCCCGCAGAGCAGGCCGAGATCCTCGATCTCGCGCTCGCGCTGAAGAAGGACCGCTGGAAGCTGAAGCCCCTCGAAGGTCCGCAGACGGTCGCCGTCATCTTCGACAAGTCCTCGACCCGCACGCGGGTCTCGTTCGCGGTCGGCATCGCCGACCTCGGCGGCTCACCGCTGATCATCTCGACGGCCAACAGCCAGCTCGGCGGCAAAGAGACACCGTCCGACACGGCACGCGTGCTCGAACGTCAGGTCGCCGCGATCGTCTGGCGCACCTACGCGCAGGCGGGCCTCGAAGAGATGGCGCGCGGCACGCGGGTGCCGGTCGTCAACGCGCTGAGCGATGACTTCCACCCCTGCCAACTGCTCGCCGACCTGCTCACGATCCGCGAGCACAAGGGCGAACTCGCGGGGCTCACCCTCACCTTCTTCGGCGACGGCGAGTGCAACATGGCGCACTCCTACATCCTCGCCGGCGTCACCGCCGGCATGCACGTGCGGGTCGCGTCGCCCGACGCGTACGCGCCGCGCGCCGATGTCGTGACCGATGCCGATCGCATCGCCGCGCAGACTGGGGGATCGGTGTCACTGTTCACCGATCCGCTCGAAGCCGCCGCCGGTGCCGACGTCATCGTCACCGACACCTGGGTGTCGATGGGCAAGGAGGAGGAGAAGACCGCGCGGCTTCGCGACCTCGGCGGCTACAAGGTCTCTCAGGAGACCATGGGGCTCGCCAAGGACGACGCCATCTTCATCCACTGCCTGCCCGCTGACCGCGGGTACGAAGTGGATGCCGACGTGATCGACGGACCGCAGAGTGTCGTGTGGGATGAGGCGGAGAACCGCCTGCACGCCCAGAAGGCACTCTTGGTGTGGCTGCTGCGCCAGCAGTGATGCGTGCCGTTGCGTCCTGGAACGGTCCGGGACGCATACACGGTATCGACCTTGCCCGCGGGCTGGCGGTGCTCGGCATGCTCGCTGCGCACCTGCTGTGGATCGACCCGTTCGACTGGACCCGACCCGCGACGTGGATCGACGTCGCGAACGGCCGTTCGTCGATCCTGTTCGCGACGCTCGCCGGGGTCTCGATCGCGCTGGTGACCGGCGGTGCGTCACCGGTCCGCGGTGAGCGGCTGCGACGCGCGCGACGCTCGCTCGCCGTGCGCGCGGGACTGATCTGGGCGATCGGCGTTGCGCTGGTGTTCACGGGCGTTCCCGTGTTCGTGATCCTGCCCGCCTACGGCATCCTCTTTCTGCTCGCGCTGCCGCTGCTGACGCTGTCGGCGCCGGTGCTCTGGGCCGTCGCGGTCGCCGTTGCGCTGGTCGTGCCGTGGTTCGTCCCGATGCTGAACGCCCTGCCGATCTGGTCATCGGCACTCGGATCCGAAGCGAGCACCCTCGTCGGCTGGCACTACCCGTTCCCGTTGTGGATCGCGTTCGTCGCCGCAGGGCTCGCGATCGGTCGCAGCCGACTGCGCAGCGCTGCGGTCGCGGTCCGACTGCTCGTCGGAGGCGGCGCGGTGGCGATGGTCGCGTACGGACTCGATGCCGTGGCCGCCGAGCGGCTGTCGCCCGTGCAAGACGGCTCGCTGGTGGCGCAGGTGTGGACAGCCGATGCGCACTCCAGCGGCATCCTGGAGGCATTCGGTTCCGGTGGTTTCGCGGTCGCCGTGATCGGGCTCTGTCTCTTGCTGTGCCGCACACCGCTGACCTGGCTCGTGCTGCCGGTGCGGGCGGTCGGCACGATGCCGCTCACCGCCTATGCCGGGCAGCTGGTGGTGTGGGCGATCTGGGCGGCCGGCGTCCTCGGCGACAGCGGGCAGCTCGCAGGGTTCCGCGATCTTGATCCGTTCGTCCCGTTCGTGATCGGCACGCTGCTGGTGTGCACCGTGTGGGCGCTGCTGGTGGGTCGGGGGCCGTTGGAGCGACTCGTCGCCGCAGTCACCCGCGCGGTCGTCGGTTCCGGCCGTCGGTAGGCTGGTCAGGTGAGTGACATGACGGGACAGACCGACGGCCAGGGGACCAACGAAGGGGCGCTGTGGGGTGCGCGCTTCGCGTCGGGGCCTTCACCCGAGCTCGCCGCGTTGAGTCGCTCGACGCACTTCGACTGGGCGCTGGCTTCCTACGATCTCGCAGGCTCGCACGCGCATGCGACGGCGCTCGAAGCTGCCGGCTACCTGACCGCCGATGAAGCGGCGCGCATGCACGCGGGCCTCGACGCGCTGGGGCGGGCCGTCCAGGACGGGTCGCTCGTTGCGGCGCCCGAAGACGAAGACGTGCACGGCGCGCTGGAGGCAGCGCTGATCGCCGAAGTCGGTGCCGAGCTCGGCGGAAAGCTGCGTGCCGGGCGCAGCCGCAACGATCAGATCGCGACGCTCGTGCGGCTGTATCTGCTCGATCACGCACGGGTCATCGCCCGTGATGTGCTGCGCGTCATCGACGCGATCGTCGCGCAGGCCGATGCGCACCCCGACGCGATCATGCCGGGCCGCACCCACCTGCAGCACGCGCAGCCGATCCTGCTGGCGCACCATCTGCAGGCGCACGCGTGGCCGCTCGTGCGCGACCTCGAACGCCTCCGCGACTGGTCGGCACGTGCGTCGGTCTCGCCGTACGGCGGGGGAGCGCTCGCCGGGGCGACGCTCGGCCTCGACCCGCAGCTCGTGGCCGAGTCGCTGGGGCTGAGTCGGCCGGCAGAGAACTCGCTCGACGGCACATCGGCCCGCGATGTCGTGGCCGAGTTCGCCTTCATCGCCGCGATGATCGGCGTCGACCTGTCGCGCTTCGCGGAGGACGTCATCATCTGGAACACCCGCGAGTTCGGGTTCGTCACCCTCGATGACGGCTTCTCGACCGGCTCGAGCATCATGCCGCAGAAGAAGAACCCCGATATCGCCGAACTCGCTCGTGGCAAGGCGGGGCGCCTGATCGGCAACCTGACCGGGTTGATGGCCACCTTGAAGGCGCTGCCGCTCGCGTACAACCGCGACCTGCAAGAGGACAAGGAGCCTGTCTTCGACGGGGTCCAGACACTCGAAGTCGTCCTCCCGGCCTTCGCCGGCATGATCGCGACGATGCGGTTCGACACCGCGCGGATGGCGGAGCTGGCACCGCAGGGCTTCTCGTTGGCGACCGATGTCGCCGAGTGGCTCGTCAAGCAGGGCGTCCCCTTCCGTGACGCGCACGAGATCTCGGGCTCGCTCGTTCGCGCGTGCGAGGAGCGGGGGATCGGGCTGGAGGATGCCGACGACGCGCTGCTCGCGTCGGTGTCGCCGCGGTTGACCGCAGATGTGCGCAGTGTGCTGTCGATCGAGGGCTCCGTCGCGTCGCGGACGGGCGCGGGCGGGACGGCCGGCGTCCGTGTTGCGGAGCAGCGCGCCGAGCTGGTCTCCCGCGCGCAGTCGGCTGCTCTCGCGGTCGGGGTCTGACTGATATCCCGAGAACATTAGACTTTCACTAATATCTCGAAAAGATAAGTGATACCCTGATGTCATGAACGTCGCAGTGACCGCCGACATCGTCGGCTCGCGCCGGCTCGAGGATCGAACCGGTGCGCAGCGCGCGATCGACGACGCGATCGCGGCAGCGGAGCGCGATCTGCCGCTGGCCTCTCGGCAGCTGCGTCCGACGGTCGGCGACGAGCAGCAGGGCGTGTACCCCGACCTCACTGCGGCACTGCTCGGCACGCTGCTCGTGCGACTCGCACTTCCCGACGGGGTCGATCTGCGCTTCGGCATCGGCGTGGGGGAGCTCGGCGAGGTGCCCGCGGTCGACGGTCCCATCCCGGACGGGCCGGGCTGGTGGGCTGCACGCGCTGCGATCGAGAAGGTCCACGCGTTCGAGCAGCGCGCTGCGCCGGAGGCCCGGACGTGGGTGGTCGCTGCGGACGGGATCGACGGGACCGGTCTGCCGGCCGTGAACGCCTACCTCCTCGCGCGCGACCGCATCGTCGCCGACATGACCGAACGCACGCGCAGGCTCACGTACGGCAGGTGCCTGGGTCGCACGCAGCGGCAGTTGGCCGCAGACGAAGGCATCACGCAGTCCGCCGTCTCGCAGGCGCTGTCGCGGGGGGGAGCGACCGCCCTGATCGAGGGCTTCGCCGTGCTGCGTCAGTCCTGAGAGAAGCTCACCACAGCGCGAGACGCACGATCGCGCCGCACACGCAGGCCCAGACGAGACTCGCGAGTGTGCCGATGATGAACCGTTCGCGCGCCTCAGCGGCGGCCAGCTCGGAGAATCGCCCGATGCCCTTGATCGCCACGATGACGGCGATCGCTTCCGGATAGCCCGAGATCACGCCCACGGCGACGGCGAGTCGTTCGAGGTAGCCGATCGTCGTCCCTCCGCGCAGCAGCGGCTCCATCTCGCCCGCTGCTGCCGCCGGATCACGTCGCGCAGGCAGCAGGATGCCACCGTCGGCCGTCTCGCGCACGCGCCCGCCGGTGGCGATGTCGAGGACGCGTCGGGTGATCGGGTTTCCGCCGAAGACGGCGACGGCGACGGCCAGCAGCGCGATGATCGCGCCGAGAAGCGCCGGAACGCCGACGGGGGTCACCGAAACGACGACGACGGCGAGCACCAGCAGCCCCGCCGCGACGGCGAGCGGTGCGGTTCGCGGCGTCCGCAGATTGAGCATCGTCAGCACGAGCGCGGTGCACAGTGCACCGAACACGGTGATCGACAGGGCGGTGATCAGCACGATGTCCGGCACGGGGAGGTCCATGGCGCCAGTCTGACACGGGCCCCGGATGCGACTGGCGGACACACGCCCGCTGATAGCCTGGAACGCGTGTCCGAAACCATCGTGAGCGCCCTGGCGCCCGCCAACGATCCGACGTTCGAGAACGTCTGGGATGAGATCGTCTGGCGCGGCCTGGTGCACGTGTCCACCGACCAGGAGGCGCTGCGCGCCCTGCTCTCCGGCGGCCCGATCACGTATTACTGCGGGTTCGACCCGACAGCGCCGAGCCTGCACCTGGGCAACCTCGTGCAGCTCCTTCTGCTGCGTCGTCTGCAGTTGGCCGGCCACAAGCCGCTCGGTCTCGTCGGCGGGTCGACCGGTCTCATCGGTGATCCTCGTCCGTCGTCCGAGCGCACGCTCAACACGAAGGACACGGTTGCCGAGTGGGTCGGGTACCTGCGCGCGCAGGTCGAGCGGTTCCTGAGCTTCGAGGGCGACAACGCCGCGCGCATGGTGAACAACCTCGACTGGACCGCGCCGATGAGTGCGATCGATTTCCTGCGTGAGATCGGCAAGCACTACCGCGTCGGCACGATGCTCAAGAAGGATGCCGTCGCCGCGCGCCTGAACTCCGATGCCGGCATCAGCTACACGGAGTTCAGCTACCAGATCCTGCAGGGCATGGACTTCCTCGAGCTGCACCGCCAGTACGACTGTGTGCTGCAGACGGGCGGCAGCGACCAGTGGGGCAACCTCACCAGCGGCACGGACCTCATCCACCGGGTCGAGGGCGTCTCGGCGCACGCCATCGGCACGCCGCTGATCACGAACACCGACGGCACCAAGTTCGGCAAGAGCGAGGGCAACGCGATCTGGCTGGATGCCGCCATGTGCAGCCCGTACCGCATGTACCAGTTCTGGCTGAACACCGACGACGCCGACGTGATCGCACGTCTGAAGGTGTTCACCTTCCTCACGCGTGCCGAGATCGAGGAGTACGAGCGCGCAGTCGCCGATGAGCCGTTCCGACGTGCCGCACAGAAGCGGTTGGCCCTCGAAGTGACGACCCTCGTCCATGGAAGGGAAGCGACCGGCGCGGCAGCTGCGGCGTCAGATGCGCTCTTCGGTCGTGGCGAACTCGCGTCGCTCGATGCGCAGACGCTGCGCGCCGCACTCGAGGAACTGCCGAACGCGACGGTCACGGCCGGCACCTCCGTCGTGCAGGCGCTCGTCGATACGGGGTTGGTCACGAGCCTCGGCGAGGCGCGGCGCGCGATCGCGCAGGGGGGCGTCGTGCTCGACGGTGCGAAGGTCGATGACGACGCGACTTCGATCGCCGGCTCGCTCCCCGGGGGAGTGTCCGTGCTGCGCCGTGGCAAGAAGACGCTCGCGGGAGTCTTCTTGGCATCCTGACCATGACATCGCGAACGACGCCGCCCGGTTCCTTGTGGACCGGGCGGCGTCGTTTTGCCGCGTGCGCGGCGAAACCGCGGAAAATCAACGATCTCGGACGCGACACGCCCGGGATGCGAGCCTGATTTGCCGGACCCCCGCAACGCACGTAAGTTATTACCTGTTCGCCCCACAGGGAAGAGCGAGAAGGCCGAAAGGCCTCGCCCCCTCAAGCGGAGAACCAACCCCCTCCTTCAAAACAAAGATTCCTTGTGTGTCTGCGTGTCGAAGGCCTAGCATGGGGGATCCCACTCCTCGAGTCTTGTCGATGAGTGCTGCCGGAGACGCGAAAACAGTCACGGACAGCCGATTTGACAAGCTGAGCGGGAGGGATAAGATAGAGAAGTTGCCCGAGAGCAGCGAGATCCACTGAGATCCGAACGCTCCGGACAGCATCTCGATCTTTGTGCCTCAGGCCGTCGAACCAGCCGCTTCCATCACGGAAAACGCCGATTTGACAAGCCGGACACGAAGAATAAGATAGAGAAGTTGCCCTGCAGGGGAGGCCGAGAGGCTGAACGGCAGGAGCATCCGATCCTTGAGAACTCAACAGCGTGCACTTGTCAAATGCCAAAAAACCTCGATTCAGCTTCGGCTGAATGAGATTCCTTTGGATCAAAGACCGGCACTTCGGTGCCGGCAACGGATAGTCAGCAATGACATCCCTTTGGTCAGATCAAACTCGTCGCAGTGACCCTATTCCGGTCGCTGTCGACAACATTTCTTTACGGAGAGTTTGATCCTGGCTCAGGATGAACGCTGGCGGCGTGCTTAACACATGCAAGTCGAACGGTGAAGCAGGAGCTTGCTCCTGTGGATCAGTGGCGAACGGGTGAGTAACACGTGAGCAACCTGCCCCGGACTCTGGGATAAGCGCTGGAAACGGCGTCTAATACCGGATACGAGCTGCGAAGGCATCTTCAGCAGCTGGAAAGAACTTCGGTCTGGGATGGGCTCGCGGCCTATCAGCTAGTTGGTGAGGTAACGGCTCACCAAGGCGTCGACGGGTAGCCGGCCTGAGAGGGTGACCGGCCACACTGGGACTGAGACACGGCCCAGACTCCTACGGGAGGCAGCAGTGGGGAATATTGCACAATGGGCGAAAGCCTGATGCAGCAACGCCGCGTGAGGGATGACGGCCTTCGGGTTGTAAACCTCTTTTAGCAGGGAAGAAGCGAAAGTGACGGTACCTGCAGAAAAAGCGCCGGCTAACTACGTGCCAGCAGCCGCGGTAATACGTAGGGCGCAAGCGTTATCCGGAATTATTGGGCGTAAAGAGCTCGTAGGCGGTCTGTCGCGTCTGCTGTGAAAACCCGAGGCTCAACCTCGGGCCTGCAGTGGGTACGGGCAGACTAGAGTGCGGTAGGGGAGATTGGAATTCCTGGTGTAGCGGTGGAATGCGCAGATATCAGGAGGAACACCGATGGCGAAGGCAGATCTCTGGGCCGTAACTGACGCTGAGGAGCGAAAGGGTGGGGAGCAAACAGGCTTAGATACCCTGGTAGTCCACCCCGTAAACGTTGGGAACTAGTTGTGGGGTCCATTCCACGGATTCCGTGACGTAGCTAACGCATTAAGTTCCCCGCCTGGGGAGTACGGCCGCAAGGCTAAAACTCAAAGGAATTGACGGGGACCCGCACAAGCGGCGGAGCATGCGGATTAATTCGATGCAACGCGAAGAACCTTACCAAGGCTTGACATATACGAGAACGGGCCAGAAATGGTCAACTCTTTGGACACTCGTAAACAGGTGGTGCATGGTTGTCGTCAGCTCGTGTCGTGAGATGTTGGGTTAAGTCCCGCAACGAGCGCAACCCTCGTTCTATGTTGCCAGCACGTAATGGTGGGAACTCATGGGATACTGCCGGGGTCAACTCGGAGGAAGGTGGGGATGACGTCAAATCATCATGCCCCTTATGTCTTGGGCTTCACGCATGCTACAATGGCCGGTACAAAGGGCTGCAATACCGCAAGGTGGAGCGAATCCCAAAAAGCCGGTCCCAGTTCGGATTGAGGTCTGCAACTCGACCTCATGAAGTCGGAGTCGCTAGTAATCGCAGATCAGCAACGCTGCGGTGAATACGTTCCCGGGTCTTGTACACACCGCCCGTCAAGTCATGAAAGTCGGTAACACCTGAAGCCGGTGGCCCAACCCTTGTGGAGGGAGCCGTCGAAGGTGGGATCGGTAATTAGGACTAAGTCGTAACAAGGTAGCCGTACCGGAAGGTGCGGCTGGATCACCTCCTTTCTAAGGAGCATCTGGCACCCACGGGTGTCCAGGCGCCGGATCGAGACGAACGTTCTCGCCGGTTAGCTCATGGGTGGAACATTTGACGAGGTGCCGGAGGGTGAACCTCGAACTCAGTACGCTGCTTGCAGCTGGAACAGTTCGGAGCGAGCCGACCGGCACATGCACGCTGTTGGGTCCTGAGGGACCGGATGAGCTCTTCGGAGCCAACCAACCTCAGGACCTTTTCTGACGCCGGCAGCGCCGGCAGCGGAGAAGGTACCGCCCGTACTTTGAGAACTACACAGTGGACGCGAGCATCTTCGAGACGACTTCGGTCGTCTCGTATAGATGATCTTAAAGATCATTAGTCAATTTCAATTGACGATTCAAACTCATGTGATTTCAAGTCTTTAAGAGCAAACGGTGGATGCCTTGGCATCTGGAGCCGAAGAAGGACGTAGCAATCTGCGATAAGCCTCGGGGAGTGGATAAGCACACTTTGATCCGAGGATCTCCGAATGGGGAAACCCCGCTGGGCGGCGTGCCGACCCAGTGACTCCCGCCTGAATATATAGGGCGGGTAGAGGGAACGTGGGGAAGTGAAACATCTCAGTACCCACAGGAAGAGAAAGCAACCGCGATTCCGTTAGTAGTGGCGAGCGAAACCGGAACAGGCTAAACCGAGTACGTGTGATATCCGGCAGGAGTTGCGTATTCGGGGTTGTGGGACTTTTCAGGCTGTTCTGCCGAACAGCCGGCGTTACAAGAAGGTATAGACGAACCGCATTGAAAGGCGGGTCATAGAGGGTGCCAACCCCGTAGTCGAAATGCCTCCCTTGGCGCGAAGAGTATCCCAAGTAGCACGGGGCCCGAGAAATCCCGTGTGAATCTGTCAGGACCACCTGATAAGCCTAAATACTCCCAGATGACCGATAGCGGACAAGTACCGTGAGGGAAAGGTGAAAAGTACCCCGGGAGGGGAGTGAAATAGTACCTGAAACCGTTTGCTTACAAACCGTTGGAGCAGCCCTAGCAGCTGTGACAGCGTGCCTTTTGAAGAATGAGCCTGCGAGTTAGCGATACGTGGCGAGGTTAACCCGAGAGGGGTAGCCGTAGCGAAAGCGAGTCTGAATAGGGCGATTCAGTCGCGTGTCCTAGACCCGAAGCGAAGTGATCTATCCATGGCCAGGCTGAAGCGACGGTAAGACGTCGTGGAGGGCCGAACCCACTTAGGTTGAAAACTGAGGGGATGAGCTGTGGATAGGGGTGAAAGGCCAATCAAACTTCGTGATAGCTGGTTCTCTCCGAAATGCATTTAGGTGCAGCGTTGCGTGTTTCTTGCCGGAGGTAGAGCTACTGGATGGCCGATGGGCCTCACCAGGTTACTGACGTCAGCCAAACTCCGAATGCCGGTAAGTGAGAGCGCAGCAGTGAGACTGTGGGGGATAAGCTTCATAGTCGAGAGGGAAACAACCCAGACCACCAACTAAGGTCCCAAAGCGCGTGCTAAGTGGGAAAGGATGTGGAGTTGCTGTGACAACCAGGAGGTTGGCTTAGAAGCAGCCACCCTTGAAAGAGTGCGTAATAGCTCACTGGTCAAGTGATTCCGCGCCGACAATGTAACGGGGCTCAAGCACGCCACCGAAGTTGTGGCATTGACATTATTGGTAGGCCTTCGTGGTCCAGCCGTGTTGATGGGTAGGAGAGCGTCGTGTGGCGAGTGAAGCGGCGGTGTAAACCAGCCGTGGACGCTACACGAGTGAGAATGCAGGCATGAGTAGCGAAAGACGTGTGAGAAACACGTCCTCCGAAAGACCAAGGGTTCCAGGGTCAAGCTAATCTTCCCTGGGTAAGTCGGGACCTAAGGCGAGGCCGACAGGCGTAGTCGATGGACAACGGGTTGATATTCCCGTACCGGCGAAGAACCGCCCAAGCTAATCCAGTGGTGCTAAGAGTCCTAGCTCGGAATGTACGGATCCCTTCGGGGTGATGACGTCCGTGTGAACGCTCGACCCCATGCTGGTGCGGCTAGCGTATTAACAGGTGTGACGCAGGAAGGTAGCCCAACCCGGGCGATGGTTGTCCCGGGGCAAGTGCGTAGGCCGAGCGATAGGCAAATCCGTCGCTCTTATGGCTGAGACACGATGCGGATAAAAAGTGGGTGATCCTATGCTGCCGAGAAAAGCATCGACGCGAGGTTCTAGCTGCCCGTACCCCAAACCGACTCAGGTGGTCAGGTAGAGAATACCAAGGAGATCGAGAGAATCGTGGTTAAGGAACTCGGCA
Organism: Microbacterium sp. bgisy189; assembly: GCF_057707225.1. Lineage (NCBI taxonomy): Bacteria > Bacillati > Actinomycetota > Actinomycetes > Micrococcales > Microbacteriaceae > Microbacterium > Microbacterium sp. bgisy189. The sequence continues at coordinate 118,725 of NZ_JBYIPT010000007.1, forward strand.
AAATGCCCCCGTAACTTCGGGAGAAGGGGGGCCTTCGACGTATTAGGACTTGCTCCGAAAGCGTTTGGAGGCCGCAGAGACTAGTGGGTAGCGACTGTTTATTAAAAACACAGGTCCGTGCCAAGTCGCAAGACGATGTATACGGACTGACGCCTGCCCGGTGCTGGAAGGTTAAGAGGACGGGTTAGCGCAAGCGAAGCTCAGAATTTAAGCCCCAGTAAACGGCGGTGGTAACTATAACCATCCTAAGGTAGCGAAATTCCTTGTCGGGTAAGTTCCGACCTGCACGAATGGCGTAACGACTTCCCAACTGTCTCAACCGCGAACTCGGCGAAATTGCACTACGAGTAAAGATGCTCGTTACGCGCAGCAGGACGGAAAGACCCCGTGACCTTTACTACAGCTTGGTATTGGTGTTCGGTGTGGCTTGTGTAGGATAGGTGGGAGACTTTGAAGCGGTGACGCCAGTTACCGTGGAGTCATTGTTGAAATACCACTCTGGTCACTCTGGATATCTAACTTCGAACCGTAATCCGGTTCAGGGACAGTGCCTGGTGGGTAGTTTAACTGGGGCGGTTGCCTCCCAAAAAGTAACGGAGGCGCCCAAAGGTTCCCTCAACCTGGTTGGCAATCAGGTGGCGAGTGTAAGTGCACAAGGGAGCTTGACTGTGAGACTGACAGGTCGAGCAGGGACGAAAGTCGGGACTAGTGATCCGGCAGTGGCTTGTGGAAGCGCTGTCGCTCAACGGATAAAAGGTACCTCGGGGATAACAGGCTGATCTTGCCCAAGAGTCCATATCGACGGCATGGTTTGGCACCTCGATGTCGGCTCGTCGCATCCTGGGGCTGGAGTAGGTCCCAAGGGTTGGGCTGTTCGCCCATTAAAGCGGTACGCGAGCTGGGTTTAGAACGTCGTGAGACAGTTCGGTCCCTATCCGCTGCGCGCGTAGGAAATTTGAGAGGATCTGACCCTAGTACGAGAGGACCGGGTTGGACGAACCTCTGGTGTGCCAGTTGTTCTGCCAAGAGCACCGCTGGTTAGCTACGTTCGGGATGGATAACCGCTGAAAGCATCTAAGCGGGAAGCCGGCCTCAAGATGAGATTTCCATGCCTTCGGGCGAGAGGCTCCCAGCCAGACTACTGGGTTGATAGGCCGGATGTGGAAGCGCGGTAACGCGTGAAGCTGACCGGTACTAATAAGCCGATGACTTGATAACACCTTCGTTTTGAACGATGCTTGCGTCCACTGAGTGGTTCTCGATGTACGGTCGAGAACCGCATGACTCGATGAGTTATGCAGACTGAAACATCAATAGTGTTTCGGCGGCCATAGCGTGAGGGAAACGCCCGGTTACATTCCGAACCCGGAAGCTAAGCCTCACAGCGCCGATGGTACTGCAGGGGGGACCCTGTGGGAGAGTAGGACACCGCCGGACTTCTTTCGTGAAATGGCCGCCCAGTGCTGGGTGGCCATTTCTCGTTAACGCGCCCTGAAAGGAAGACGCGATGACCGAAGAAGAGCGCCCCGAGAAGGGCCGCAAGCCGCGCTTCAGCGCGGCCGATTCCGGATCCCGCCGAGACACACGAGGTGCCGGCGCATCCCGCGGGGGCGCGCGCGGCTCCGACAGCGGTGCGCAGCGCCGTTCCTTCGGCGATCGCGACCGAAAGCCGTACGGAGATCGCGAGAAGCGGCCGTTCGAGCGCCGTGACGATCGATCGACCGGCGAGCGGAAGCCCAACCGGGATCGCGACCGGAAGCCGTACGGGGACCGGGAACGCAAGCCTTCCGGTGATCGGGACCGGAAGCCCTACGGCGACCGTGAGAAGAAGCCGTTCGAGCGTCGTGACGCGAAGCCCTACCGCGACCGCGATCGGAAGCCCTACGGCGACCGCGATCGGAAGCCCTACGGCGACCGCGATCGGAAGCCCTACGGCGACCGCGATCGGAAGCGATATGGTGCCCGCGACGGGGATCGCCGCAACTCGCGTCCGCCGCAGTCGGCTGAACGGCGCGCCGCGCAGGGGCCGGAGATTCCCGAGGAGATCACCGCTCGTGATCTTCCGGGTGCTGCCCGTAACGAGCTGAAGACGCTGTCCAAGGAGAACGCGGAGCAGGTCGCTCGGCATCTCGCAATGGCCGCGCGCCTCATCGACGACGATCCCGACCTCGCGCACCAGCACGCGCTTGCGGCCTCGCGTCGGGCCGGCCGCGTTGCTGTCGTGCGCGAGACCGTCGGCATCACGGCATACGCGACCGGTGACTATGCGCTCGCGCTCCGTGAGCTGCGCACCTACCGGCGCATCTCGGGCAGCGACGAACAGATCGCCCTCATCGTCGACAGCGAACGCGGCGTCGGCCGCGCGGACCGCGCGCTCGAAGAAGGGCGTGGTGTCGATCGCAGCGCCTTGCCGGTGCAGGTCCGCGTCGAGCTCGCGATCGCCATGTCGGGCGCTCGCCTCGATCTCGGCCAGCCCGATCGCGCGCTCGGTGAGCTCGACATCCCCGAACTCGACCCCGACCGTGCCTTCTCGTGGAGTTCTGCCCTGTTCGCAGCACGCGCCGCGGTGCTCGAAGAGCTCGGCCGTGACGACGAAGCTGCACAGTGGCGCCGTCGCGCCGAGATCGCAGACGAAGCGATCGGCAGCACGGAAGCCGACCGCGAACTGCTCGAGATCGAAGAGATCGAAGAACTCGAGCTCGAAGACGACTCGGAATTCGAAGCCACAGACGCGGAGTCGGCCGACGCAGTCGAGGCGGCAGCCGACGCGGTGGCGTCGCAACCTCGCGAAGGGGAAGAGGCCTGATGCCGCTGTTCGGCAAGCGGCGCCCGACGCCGCTCGATGGGGTCGACGCCGTCCTGGCGGACCTCGACGGTGTCGTGTACGCAGGACCCGGACCGCTGCCGTACGCGATCGACAGCCTGAACGATGCCGGCCGGACGCGTCGTCTCGGCTACATCACCAATAACGCATCCCGTCGTGACGCCGTCGTCGCCGAGCATCTGCGCGACCTCGGGCTGACTGCCACCCGTCCGGAGGATGTCGTCACGAGCCCGCAAGCGGCGATGCGGCTTCTTGCCGAGCGGGTCGCGCCGGGAGTGACGGTACTGATCGTCGGCGGGGACGGACTCGTGTTCGAGGCGGAGAAGGCCGGATATCGCGTCACCCGCAGTGCCGAGGACGCGCCTGCCGCCGTCGTGCAGGGCTTCGCCCCCGAGATCGGGTGGGCGGAACTCGCTGAAGCCGCCTACGCCCTCGCCCTGCCGGAAGAAGAGGGCGGCATCCCCTGGATCGCAACCAACACCGACTGGACGATCCCGCAGGCGCGCGGCATCGCACCCGGCAACGGCACGCTCGTCTCCGCCGTGCACACGGCGGTCGGGCGTCTCGCGACGGTCGCAGGCAAGCCCGAGACACCGATCTTCGCCGAAGCGGTCGCCCGGTTCGGCGCGCAGCGTCCACTGTTCCTCGGTGACCGGCTCGACACCGACATCGCAGGTGCGCAGGCAGCCGGCATCGACTCCGCACTCGTCCTCACCGGCATCGATCGACCCAAACACGTGCTTGCCGCTCCGCCGACGTCGCGACCGACCTACATCCTCGGCGATCTGCGCGAACTGCACGAGCCCTATCCAGAGGTCGTCACGGCCGGCGACACAACGACCGTCGGATCCGCCGCCGTCCGAATCGACGGCGCGGATGTGCGCATCGTCTCGGAAGGGGCACGCCCCATCGACCTCGTCCGTGCGGGTGCCGCAGCGATCTGGTCGACGGGTCGGGCGATCTACGGGTTCCGTGTGCCCGAGCGGCTCTACGCGGATCCGTTCCACCGTCCCTGACGAAACGACATGGCGAAGGGCCACGAGCGATCACCGCCCGTGGCCCTTCGCGTTTTGCATCGTCAGTCGACGAGCGATCCCCAGGTCTTCGCGCCGACGATGCCGTCTGCGGTGAGGCCCTTCGCCTTCTGGTAGGCGACGACAGCCGCCTTCGTGCCGGCGCCGAACACGCCGTCGACCGCCACCGAGTGTCCTGCCGCGCGCAGTTCCACCTGCAGGGCGCGCACCGCTGCGCCATGCGAACCCGAACGCACGGTCGGCAGCAGCGCCGGCCACGTCTTCGCGCCGGCGATGCCGTCAGCGGTCAGTCCGCGCGACTTCTGGAAGGCGACCAGTGCCGCCTTCGTCTTCGCGCCGAACGCACCATCGACGGTCAGGCTGTATCCGCGTGCCTGCAGGCCGTACTGCAGCGTCTTGACGGCCGCGCTGTTGCCGCTTCCCGCCTTCACCGTCGGGAACGCGGTCTCGGTCGGCGTCGGGGTCGTCGGCACCGGCGAGCCGGTGAGCTTCTGGTAGTACGTGCCGATCGCGCTCTTGGCGCCCACGTACTCGAAGTGCATCGTGTCGGGCTTGGAGTAGTGGCCGCCCCAGTAGAAGCCCGCGTTCATCCACATCTTCACGACCTTGGGCGGGATCGTGCTGCGGAACGTGTAGCTGTGCGGGTTCTCGTTCCAGTTGATGTCGACGGCGCGGCCGTACGCGTGGTTCGAGGGGGTCGTCGTGCCCGAGATGTAGCGGCAGTTGTATCCGCCTGTGCTCGCGGCGTGCATCGTGTAGCCCATCTGCTTCGTGCGCTTGAGCAGCTCCTTCACGAGCGCGGCGAGTTCGGTGCGCACCGTGACGCGAACGCCGCCCGCCTCCATGGTCGTGGTCGCCACGTTGCAGCGGGGGCCGGGCTTGGTGACCTCGGCGGCGTCGTTGAAGCCGGCGGGGTGCGCGCGGTACGTCATGACCGCTGCGGGGTAGTCGCTCTTCGCGTAGTTCGCCGCGGTCGCCGACGACGGTGTCAGCGTGACGGCGAGGGTGACGGCCGCCGCGACGGCGAGCATCTTTCGGACGGGGGTACGTGTCTTCATGGGGGGAGTCCTCCGATTCTGATCGTGGGCGCCCTCACCGTACGCACGGCGCCGAGCCCGCGTGAATGGGCAGAACTGCCCACCGCCCGCGTATCGTGGGAGCCATGGCGATGGATGAGGCCGATGCGCGTCGCGAGGATCTGCTCTCAGCGCTCGAAGTGATCGAGGAGCAGCCGCTCGCGGAGCGCGCCGCGGCGTACGCGAATCTGCACGACGACCTCGCCCGACGCCTCGAGTCGGGGCCTCGCGACCCCGCCGCATGACCGGGCGACTTGACGCGGTCATCGCCGCGCGCGGGCTGGCCCGTTCGCGTACCCATGCCGCACAGCTCGTACAGGACGGTCACGTCCGGGTCGACGGGGTCGGTGTCGTCAAGCCATCGGCGCGCGTCGCAGATGACGCGCAGATCGAGGTCACGCTGCCCGATCACTACGTCAGCCGTGCCGCCCACAAGCTCATCGCCGCGCTCGACGCGTTCGCCGTCGACCCGACGGGGCGGCCCGCGCTCGATATGGGTGCATCGACCGGCGGCTTCACGCAGGTGCTCCGCGAACGCGGTGCCCCGGTCGTCGTCGCCGTCGACGTCGGTCACGGTCAACTCGCCGAATCCGTGGCGGCGGATGCCGGTGTGCGCGCCGTCGAAGGCTTCAACGTGCGCAACATGACGTCGCAGTCACTGCGGACGGCATCAGGTGTCGAAGCGGACTTCACGGTGATCACCGGCGACCTCTCGTTCATCTCGCTCACCCACGTGCTGCCGGCCGTCGCCGACGTGGCGGCGCACGGTGCCGACATCGTGCTGCTCATCAAGCCCCAGTTCGAGGTCGGTCGTACCGGTGTGCGCGAAGGGCTCGTGACCGACCCTGTGCGCCGGGCCGATGCGGTCGCCGGCGTGCTGTGGGCGGCGTGGGATGCCGGCCTCGGGGTGCACGGACTCATCGCGTCGCCGATCGTCGGCACCCACGGCAACGCGGAGTACCTGGTGCATCTGCGCCCCCGGGGCGCCGATGTCGCCGAGGGCAATCCGACACAATGGTTGAGCATCGCGAACGAACTGGCGGGAGCCTGATGACGAACGTCCCTCACACCGTCCTGGTGGTCGCGCACGCGCAGCGCGAGGACACCGTCGCGGCCGCCCGTCGCGTGATCGCCGCGCTGCAGGCTGCCGACGCACGTGCCGTGCTGCCCGGCGACGATGCCGACCTCGCGGCGGCGCTGAGTGAATTGCGTGGTGTCGGCAGACTCGGCGACGACGCCCAGGTCGACGAGATCGACCTGGCCATCGTCTTGGGAGGCGACGGCACGATCCTTCGCGCGGCGGAACTCGTCCGAGACGGGCGCGCACCGGTGCTCGGCATCAACATGGGGCATGTCGGCTTTCTCGCCGAAATCGAAGCGGACGTGCTCGACGAGGCGATCCGGCGGGTGATCGCGCACGAGTACGACGTCGAAGAGCGCATGGCACTGTCGGTGCGCGTGAAGGATGCCGCGGGCGACGTCGTGTACGAGACGTGGGCGCTGAACGAAGCCACCGTCGAGAAGGCGTCGCGCGAGCGCATGCTCGAAGTCGTCATGGAGATCGACGGCCGCCCGCTGTCGAGCTTCGGCTGCGACGGCGTGGTCGTGTCGACCCCGACCGGGTCGACCGCCTACAGTTTCTCAGGCGGGGGCCCCGTGATCTGGCCGAGCGTCGAGGCGATCGCGGTCGTCCCGCTCGCAGCACACGCACTGTTCGCCCGCCCGCTCGTGATCGGCCCCGACGCATCCGTCGCGATCGAGGTGCTCACCCGCACCGACGGCTCCGGCATCCTGTGGTGCGACGGGCGCCGCTCACACGACCTGCCGCGCGGTGCGCGTGTCGTCGTGCGACGCTCCGAAGCGCCGGTGCGGCTGGCGCGCCTGCATCCCGCCGTGTTCACCGACCGGCTCGTCGCGAAGTTCCGTCTGCCGGTCGACGGGTGGCGCGGACCCGCGGCGCCGAGCGGGCCGGGAGCGGCATGATCGAACAGATCGACCTGCGCGATCTGGGGGTCATCTCGCAGGCGACCCTGCCGATCGGCCCCGGATTCACCGCCATCACCGGCGAGACCGGCGCCGGAAAGACGATGGTCGTGACCGGTCTCGGGCTGCTGCTAGGACAGCGCGCGGACTCGGGCGCCGTGCGCTCCGGGGCCGAGCAGGCGTCGGTCTCGGGCGTCTGGCTCGTCGATGACGACGGCGCGGTCGCCGAACGGGTTCGCGACGCCGGTGGCGAGGTCGAGCCGATCGGCGGCGGCCGCGCGGAGCTCTACCTCGGCCGGTCCCTGTCGGCGGAAGGCCGCAGCCGAGCCACGGTTGGCGGGCGGACGGCGCCCGCCGGGGTGCTCGCGGATCTCGCCGACCAACTCGTCGTCGTGCACGGGCAAGCCGATCAGTTGCGCCTGCGGTCGGCGGCTGCGCAGCGCGACGCGCTCGACCGGTTCGGCGGCACCGCAGTGGCTGAGGCGCGCGCCGTCTACGTGGAGGCGTTCGAGACCTGGCGGCGCGTCGCCGGCGAACTCGAGACACTCGTCGCCGAACGCGACGAACGCGCGCAGGAGGCGGAACGCCTGCGAGAGGCGTTGGCGGCGATCGAGCAGGTCGATCCGCAACCCGGCGAAGACGCCGAGTTGACGCGCCGCGCCGAACGGCTGGCCAACGCGGAGGAGCTGCGGATCGCTGCAGCCACCGCGCACGAAGCCCTCTCCGGCGAGGACGACCGCACCGATGTCACGGCGCTCCTGGCGGAGGCGCGCCGTGCGCTGGAGCGGACGGCGAGCGACGAGCAGCTCGCCGCGTTCGCCACGGTGCTCGAAGAGATCGGGTACCGCGTCGCAGACGTCGCCGCCGAGCTCAGCGGATATCTCGCAGACCTCGATGAGGGCGGGCCGCACGAACTGGCGGCCGTCGAGGATCGGCGCGCGCAGCTGAACGGGCTCGTGCGCGCGCATGGGAGCGTCGACGCCGCGATCGACATGCTGCAGACGGGTTCGGCGCGGCTGGTCGAACTCGACGACGACGGAGACCGCCTCGAGCGGCTCCGCGTCGAAGTCGATACCGCCGCGCGCGCACTGGATGCCGCGGCCGCGACGCTCACGGCGACTCGGTCCGAAGCTGCCGGGCGGCTCGCCGAAGCCGTGACCGCCGAACTGCACGAGCTCGCCCTTCCCGATGCCCGCCTCGTCGTCGCCGTGGAGCCTGCCCCGCAGACGACCGCAGGCCGCGACGAGGTGACGCTGCTCCTTGCTCCCCACCCCGGAGCCCAGCCGCGTTCGGTGGCCAAGGGTGCATCGGGTGGTGAACTCAGTCGCGTGATGCTGGCGATCGAGGTCGTCATCGCCGGCGTCGACCCGGTGCCGACGTTCGTCTTCGACGAAGTGGATGCCGGGATCGGGGGAGCAGCGGCCATCGAGGTCGGTCGGAGGCTGGCGCGCCTCGCCGATCGCAGCCAGGTCATCGCCGTCACCCATCTCGCGCAGGTCGCGGCGTTCGCGAACAACCACTTGACCGTCGTCAAGTCGAGCGACGGATCGGTCACGGCATCCAGCGTTCGGTCCCTCGAGGGTGCCGACCGCGAGGCGGAGATGGCCAGGCTGCTGTCGGGCATGACGGATTCGGAGGCGGCGCTCGTCCACGCCCGCGAACTGATCGAGCTGGGCGAGAAGGCGTGACTGGCGGCGGTACGCCTGACGGGGCGGCATCCCTCGACCGCCCGGCCGGTTCGGTGCCGATGCCGCCGACGAGGCAGACGCCGGTGTACCGGTGGTTGTCGGCGATGCTGCGCAGGCTCGAGATGTGGTTGCGCTCGCGCGGCGGGACGGGCCTTCGGCGTACGATCCAGGTGTTCTGGGCCGTGCTCGCAGGGATCGGCGTGCTGCTGCTGGTCGGCCCCGTCATCAACGAGCCGCTCAGCTTCGAGGACATCACCTCGTCGGCAGACGACGCGACCGAGACGTGGATCGCCCGATCCTTCGACGCCGACTACACCCTGGAGCGAAACGCGGACGGGCGTCTCGAGGCGACGGTCGTCGAAACCATCGAGGTGCTGTTCACCGACGAGACGTCGGAGTCGACGGTGGAGCGCGTCATCGCCACCCAGTACGAGGGGCACGACCTCGCGCTCGAGCTGACCGCGGCGAGCCTCGACGGTGAGCAGGTCGAAGCCGACGTGCGGCGCGGGCCGACGCAGACGACGATCGTCATCGATGCGGGGGAGCAACTCACTGGCGACCACCGGGTTTCGCTGCGGTACACGCTGCACGACGTCGCCTACGTCGGCGCGGATCGCTCATCGCAGCGTCCGCAGCAGATCCTGCAATGGGACGTGTTCGGGCCGGACTGGTCGCACGCGGTGGCAGAGACGGCCGTGCGCATCACGGTGCCGCAAGAGCTGGCGGCCTCGTACGACCGGCAGCCGAGCGGCGGGGTCGCGTGGCTGCTGCTGAGTGATTCGACGACGCTGACCGTCGACGAGGCCACCGACGACGCGGTCGTCTACACCCTCGACAACGACCAGAACCTGCCGCCGCACGCCTCCTTCTGGTTCACCTTCCGCTTCGCACCCGACACGTTCACGATGCCGCCGCCGTCGTTCGTGTTCTGGGTGCAGGTGATCGGTCCGTTCGTGCCGCTGGCCCTGCTCGCGATCTCGCTGCTGCTCTCGGTGGCGGCGCGTCGTGTGGCGTGGGCGGACGCCCGCGGTCGTGAGTGGTTCGTGCCCGAGAGTGCACCGAGAGAAGAGGGCACCCCACCGCTGGATGCGCGCCTGGCACGCGCCGTGCGCGTCGCACCCCTCGTCGATGCCCTCACCGCGTATCGAACGCATCGAGACGCCCGCCGTACCCGCGCCCTCGTGCGCGCCGCGCGGCGGACCGGCCGCCTCGGCGACCTCCCCGCGGCGTGGAGCCGATACCTCGGTGCGCCGGCGTGGCGTGAGCAGTTCGCGCTCGGTCTGCGCCGCGTCCCCAAGGGGTTCGTCCGCGACGCGTTCCTCGGCGGCACGATCGCGTGGACCCTCGTGCAGTGGGGGCTCGTGCGCCAGCTGTCGCATCAGGTGGTGCTCTCGGAATACTGGTGGCCGCTCGCCGTCGTCGCGGTGACGACGCTGCTCGCTGTCGCCGTCTTGGCGGTGACGCTGTCGGCGAGGCCCCTGACCCGCGCCGGGGCGCTCGCCGCCGAGCACCTGCGCGGTCAGCGGCTCCATCTGTCGCAAACCCTCGCCGCGGAACGGATCACGGCGAAGGACCGCGACCTGCCGTACGTGCTCATGTTCCAGCCGCCGCGCCAGGCGCGCAGGCTCATGCTGCGGCTGCTCGATCAGGCCGGGGTCACCGAGAAGGTGTTCGCCGACCCCGACTTCGTGACCGGCGGACGCCTCGCGGTCCGTGTCGGGGCGGTGCTGCTCGCCGCCGCACTCATCGTCGTCGCCTTCACGGTGCCGGCATCGACGCGCCATGACCCCGATCACTTCGAGATCCTCGATGACGTCGAAGGAGACTACGGCGTCTACGTGTCGGACGTCGACATCGACGCGACGCTGCGGACCGCCGCCGACGGGCGGGCCCAGCTCGACGTCGTCGAGACGCTGACGGCGGACGTCGACTCGAACCTGCGAGCGATACCGCAGATCACCCGGGTGTGGCGCGACCGCGTCGACGGCCACGACATGCAGCTGACGGTCACGGGCATGACCGTGGACGGCGCCGAGGTTCCGTTCGATCAGGATCGGCTCAAGGGATACGCGTTCGCACAATCACGCGTCTTCGACGAATGGCCGGGGGAGCACACCCTCACGGTGTCGTACACGCTCGCCGACGCGGCCGCCGCCGCCCAGGTCGACGGCCAGTGGCGCGACCAGGTGCGGTGGACGGCCCTGCTGCCGTGGTGGACGACGACGTGGGAGGGCGTCGATCACGAACCGGAGCACCTGCGCGTCGCGCTCGCCGTCGAAGACGGCCTCGACCAGCAGCTCATCGGAGCGAGCGGGTGGATCGACGATCTGCCGCATCGACCGGAACGGCCGGTCGTGCCGTTCGAGGACCCGCAGCATCCCACCCTCGATGCCGTCCCGGACGATGAGGACTGGCCGTCGGCATCGGCGTACGTCGGCACGCAGTTGCAGTTCGCTGCGGGCACGTTCGCCGGGCCTTCGCAGCAGGAGTGGCTCGGCGCCGCGGCGGTGGCGTCGCTGCCGATCGTGCTGCCGGTCGGAGCGGCCGTGATCTCGCTGCTGTGTGCGCTCGCGGCGTGGACTGCGGGCAGGCGACTTCGTGGCGTCGCCCGCGACCTCGTGCGGTGGCTGCCGCCGCTGCTCGCGGTCGCGCAGTTCCCGTTGCTCGGGTGGACGACCGGCGACATGTACGACGACGACCCGGTGCTGCCGGTCGCGCTCCTGTCGGCAGGGCTCACCGTCGCGGCAGCCGTCGTGGTGCTGATCAAGACGCGCCGCCGCGGCCGGTGACGACGCGCCCGGGGCATCCTCACAGCCGAGGGGGCGAACTCGCTGATAGGATGAAAGCCCGTGACGGACACTTCTGACGCGGGCATCATTTCGAACGACACCACCAGGCACATCTTCGTGACCGGAGGTGTCGTTTCGTCGTTGGGCAAGGGTCTCACGGCCGCGAGCCTCGGCAATCTGCTGACCGCGCGCGGACTGCGCGTCGTCATGCAGAAGCTCGACCCCTACCTCAACGTCGACCCGGGGACGATGAACCCGTTTCAGCACGGCGAGGTCTTCGTCACCGACGACGGCGCCGAGACCGACCTCGACATCGGCCACTACGAGCGGTTCCTCGACATCGAGCTGAGCCAGGCCGCCAACGTCACCACCGGGCAGATCTACTCGCAGGTCATCGCCAAGGAGCGCCGCGGCGAGTACCTCGGTGACACGGTGCAGGTCATTCCGCACATCTCCGACGAGATCAAGCGCCGCATGCGTCTGCAGGCAGACGAGACCCCGAAGCCCGACGTCATCATCACCGAGGTCGGCGGCACGGTCGGCGACATCGAATCGCAGCCCTTCCTCGAGGCCGCGCGTCAGCTGCGTCACGAGCTCGGCCGCGACACCGTCTTCTTCGTGCACGTCTCACTCGTTCCCTTCATGGGCGCGTCCGGCGAGCAGAAGACCAAGCCCACCCAGCACTCGGTCGCAGCGCTCCGCCAGGTCGGCATCCAGCCCGATGCGCTCGTGCTGCGCAGCGACCGGCCGGTGAGCGAGAGCAACCGCAACAAGATCGCGCTCATGTGCGATGTCGACGTCGACGGCGTGATCAACACGGTCGACCTGCCGAGCATCTACGACATCCCCTCGACGCTCAACGAGCAGGGCCTCGACGCGTACATCGTGCGACGTCTCGGCCTGTCGGCGAAGGCCGGCGACGTCGACTGGACGCGCTGGAACACTGTGCTCAACGCCGTGCACAACCCCAAGCACGAGGTGACGATCGGTCTCGTCGGCAAGTACATCGACCTGCCCGACGCGTACCTCTCGGTGACTGAGGCGCTCAAGGCGGGCGGGTTCGCGCAGGAGACGAAGGTGCAGGTCACCTGGATCCCCTCCGACCTGTGCGAGACGCCCGAGGGTGCCGCGAAGGCACTGGGCGGCGTCGACGGGATCGTCGTGCCCGGAGGCTTCGGTATCCGCGGCATCGAGGGCAAGCTCGGCGCGCTGCGATTCGCGCGTGAACAGGGTATTCCGACGCTCGGCATCTGCCTCGGCCTGCAGTGCATGGTCATCGAGTACGCCCGCAACATGGCAGGTCTCGAAGGCGCCTCCTCGACAGAGTTCGACCCCGACACGCAGTACCCCGTCATCGCGACGATGGCCGAGCAGGTCGACATCATCGACCACGGCGACATGGGTGGCACGATGCGGCTCGGACTCATGGCGGCCGACCTCGCCGAGGGGTCTCTTGCCGCCGAGGTGTACGGCTCGACGACCGCCTCGGAGCGCCACCGTCACCGCTACGAGGTCAACAACCGCTACCGCGACCAGATCGCCGAAGCCGGGCTCGTCTTCTCGGGCATTTCGCCCGAGCGCGGCCTCGTCGAGTACGTCGAACTGCCGCGCGAGGTGCACCCGTACTACATCGCGACGCAGGCGCACCCTGAACTGCGCTCGCGCCCGACCGAGGCCAACCCGCTGTTCCGCGGACTGGTTGCCGCGGCCCTCGACCGTCACCGCGCGTCGGAGCTGTTCGAGGTCGAGGATGACTGATTCCGGCATCCTCACCGACGACCCGGCGGATGCCGAGGTCATCGCGACCGAGACCGTCTATCGGGGCCGGGTGTGGAACATCCGGCGCGACGAGGTGCGCTACGGCGGCGGCACCATGGTGCGCGAATACATGGACCACACCGGCGCCGTCGCAGTGCTCGCGCTCGATGACGAGGGCCGTGTGCTGCTGATCAAGCAATACCGGCATCCGGTGCGGGTGCGCGACTGGGAGATCCCGGCCGGGCTGCTCGACGTCGCCGAAGAGGACGCGCTCGCCGCCGCGCAGCGCGAACTGGCCGAGGAGGCCGACCTGGTCGCGGACCGGTGGGACGTGCTGGGGGAGTTCTACACCACCCCCGGTGGGTCGGATGAGGCGATCCGCATCTACCTCGCCCGCGACCTGCGCGACGCCGACGAAACGTTCGCGCGCACCGACGAAGAAGCCGACATCGAGAAGCGGTGGGTGCCCCTCGACGAGGTCGTCGACGCGATCCTCGACCGGCGGCTGCAGAACCCGTCGCTCGTGGTCGGCGCGCTCGCCGCGCACACCTCCCGTTCCCGCGGGTGGGCCTCGCTCGCCCCGGGGGACGCACCGTGGCCGCGCCGCTCGCGCGCGATCGGAGCGGGCCAGGCGTGAAGCTCGACCGTGCCGTCGACGCCTATCTGCGGCACATCACGATCGAGCGCGGGCTGTCGGACCACACCGTCGCCGCCTATCGCCGCGATCTCGCCGGCTACGTCCAGTGGCTTGCCGCCGAGGGCATCGACGAGCCCGCCGCCGTGACCGCGCAGCTGGTCTCGCGCTTCGCCGCCGAGCGGGCGTCGGCCGACCCGCCGCCCGCCGCGACGTCGCTCGCCCGCCTGCAGTCATCGGTGCGCGGGCTGCACCGCTTTCTGGTGCGCGAGGGGGTCACGACCGAGGACCCGACCGGTCGCCTCCGCCCGCCCAAGACGCCGCAACGGCTGCCGAAGGCCCTCACGATCGATCAGGTCACGGCGCTGCTGGATGCCGCGGGTCCCGAGCCCGGCGCAGTCACCGAGACCGACGTCGTGCGCCTGCGCGACCGCGCCCTGCTTGAGCTGCTCTACGCGACGGGTGCGCGCGTGTCCGAGGCCGTCACCCTCGACGTCGACGACCTCGCGCACGGTGACGTGCTGCGGCTGCGGGGCAAGGGCTCGAAGGAGCGGATCGTGCCGGTCGGTTCCTATGCCCGGGCGGCGATCGAGGCGTACCTGGCCCGAGGCAGACCCGAACTGTCGCGGCGGGGAGCCGCGACACCGCGACTGTTCCTGGGTGCGCGCGGGGCGCCGCTGTCACGCCAGAGCGCGTGGCTGGTGATCCAACAGGCTGCCGAGCGCGCGAAGCTCTCGGCGCACGTGTCGCCGCACACGCTACGCCATTCGTTCGCGACGCACCTGTTGCAGGGGGGCGCCGATGTAAGGGTCGTGCAGGAACTGCTCGGCCACGCCTCGGTCGCGACGACGCAGATCTACACGCACGTCACGGTCGACGCGCTGCGCGACGTCTACCTCACGTCGCACCCGCGCGCCCGCTGATGTCAACGTCGGCGCGGATCCGGGCTTGCGAGGCGGTCTGTGACAGAATCAGGGGCACGAAACCGAGAAAGCAGGAGTGTTGGTGACGCAGAAGACGCGGGGGACGAAGCAGGCCCCCACGGATGACACCCCCATCGGGCCCACCGGTCGCCCGTACCAGGGCTTCGCGACCCCTCCCAAACTCGACGGGCACGGCCCTGCGCGCATCATCGCGCTGTGCAACCAGAAGGGTGGCGTCGGCAAGACGACGACCACCATCAACCTGGCCGCAGGCCTCGCCTCATACGGCCGCCGCGTGCTGGCCGTCGACTTCGACCCGCAGGGTGCCCTCTCGGCAGGTCTCGGCATCCATACGCACGACGGCCCGACCATTTACGATCTGTTGCTCGACACGAAGCGCGACCCGCGTGACGTGATCGTGGCCAGCGAGGTCGAGGGCCTCGACGTCATCCCTGCCAACATCGACCTGTCGGCGGCCGAGGTGCACCTCGTCAACGAGGTCGCCCGCGAGACCATCCTCGCGCGCGTGCTGCGCAAGGTGTCGGGCGACTACGACGTCATCCTGATCGACTGCCAGCCCTCGCTCGGCCTCCTGACCGTCAACGCGCTGACGGCCAGCCACGGCGTGCTCATCCCGCTCGAGTGCGAGTTCTTCGCGCTGCGCGGTGTCGCGCTGCTGATCGAGACGATCGACAAGGTGCGCGATCGCCTCAACCCGTCGATCGAACTCGACGGTGTGCTCGCCACGATGTACGACCCGCGCACGCTGCACTCCCGTGAGGTGCTGGAACGGGTCGTCGAGGCCTTCGGCGATGACGTCCTCGAAACGGTCATCGGCCGCACCGTGAAGTTCCCCGACGCGTCGGTCGCCGGCATCCCGATCACCAAGTTCGCGCCCGAGCACCCGGCCGCCCAGGCCTACCTGCGGCTGGCGCGGGAGCTCGTGGCCCGTGGCGCCGTCGCCTGACGAGCCCGTCGAGAGCGACGGCGACGAGCCCACCACCGAGGCCGCACCCGACGAGTCCGGCTTCCGCGTCTCGCTCGGGGTCTTCGACGGCCCGTTCGACCTGCTGCTCACACTGCTCAGCAAGCATGAGCTCGACATCACTGAGATCTCACTCAGCAAGGTGACCGACGAGTTCATCTCGTATCTGCGCGGTCTCGAAGACGAGGAAGAACTCGAGCAGGCCAGTGAGTTCCTGGTCGTCGCCGCGACCCTGCTCGACATGAAGGTCGCGGGCCTGCTGCCCCAGGGCGAACTGGTGGATGCCGAATCCGTCGCCCTGCTCGAGGCGCGCGATCTGTTGTTCGCACGGCTGCTGCAGTACCGCGCGTTCAAGGAGGTCTCCGCGTGGTTCGGCCGGTGCATGGTGCGCGAGGACCGCCGTCACGTGCGCGCCGTGCGCCTCGACGAGAAGTACCGCCGCGCCGTGCCGGAGCTCGTGTGGACCCTTTCGAAGGAGGACTTCGCGGCGATCGCGATGCTCGCCTTCGCGCCGAAGGAGATCCCGCATGTGGGCCTCGACCACCTGCACGCGCCGCTCATCTCGATCCGCGAACAGGCCGCGGTCGTCGTCACGCTGCTGCGCGACAAACGGCAGCTGACCTTCCGCGAGCTGGTCGCCGGTGATGCGCAGCCGGGGATCGTGGTCGCCCGTTTCATCGCGGTGCTGGAGCTGTACCGCCACGCCGCCATCTCGTTCGAGCAGTTCGAGCCGCTCGGCGAGCTCACCCTGCGCTGGACCGCCGAGCGCTGGTCCGAAGAGAACCTCGCTTCGTTGGGAGCCGACTATGACCGATGAGACCGTGACCGAGCCGGACGAGGCGCCTGTCGTGCGCACGTCTGCCGACGTGGCGCGACGCCTGGAGGCGATCCTGCTGGTCATCGACGAGCCGCAGAGCCTCGTCCACCTGGCGACCGCCGTCGGCGCGCCGGTGCCCGCCGTCCGTCAGGCCGTCGAGACGCTCGTCGCCGACTACGACGGCGAGAGCGGGGGACCGCGCCGAGGATTCGAATTGCGCGAAGTGGGCGGTGGCTGGCGACTGTACGTGCGCGAGGAGCACGACGACCTGGTGAGCGAGTTCGTCAACGCACAGGCACCGTCGCGCCTGTCGCAGGCGGCGCTCGAAACACTCGCCGTCATCGCGTACAAGCAGCCCGTCACCCGCAGTCAGGTCGCCGCGATCCGGGCCGTGAACGTCGACTCCGTCGTGCGGACGCTCGTGGCCCGCGGGCTCATCACCGAACAGTTCACCGACCCCGAGACCGGGGCCATCAACTACGGCACGACCGACGCGCTGCTCGTGAACCTCGGCATCAACTCGCTCGACGAGCTGCCGCACATCTCGCCGCTGCTCGACGACGGTGCCGACGGCTTCGAGGGTGAGGTGCTGCGATGAGCTTCGAAGAGCCGACCGGCGTGCGCCTGCAGAAGGTGCTCGCGAACGCCGGCGTCGCCTCGCGCCGCGTGTGCGAGCAGTACATCGCTGAGGGACGCGTTCGCGTGAACGGCGAGGTGGTCACCGAGCTCGGCACCCGCATCGACCCCGAGCACGACCTCGTCGACGTCGACGGCACTGCCGTGCAGCTGGACGCCACGAAGCGGTACGTCGTGCTGAACAAGCCGACCGGTGTCGTCAGTTCCATGAAGGACGAGCAGGGGCGCCCCGATCTTCGCCGCTTCACGAAGGACTGGGAAGAGCGGCTGTACAACGTCGGCAGGCTGGATGCCGAGACGAGCGGCCTGCTCGTGCTCACCAACGACGGCGAGCTCGCGCACGTGCTCGCGCACCCCTCGTTCGGGGTCACGAAGGTGTACATCGCGAAGGTGCGCGGCACCGTCACGCCGCAGACGATCCAGCGGCTCCGCAAGGGCGTCGAGCTCGAAGACGGTCCGATCGCGGCAGACAAGGCGCGGTTGCTCGATGCGTCGGGTGGGACGAGCCTGGTCGAGCTGACCCTGCACTCCGGCCGTAACCGGATCGTGCGGCGGATGATGGCAGAGGTCGGCCACCCCGTGATCGATCTGGTGCGCCGCCAGTTCGGGCCGCTCCACCTGGGGACGCTCCCAGCGGGCAAGGCCCGTGAATTGACTACAGTGGAACGCGGCGCGCTGCTCACCCTCGCGCGCCAGGCCGCCCCGTCCGAGGGCGCATCCGCACCCGCTTCGGCGGAACCGTCTCGCCCGGAGTCACCGTGACCATTGCTTCCGCCCCCGCGCGTGCGCGCGCTGCGCGCACCGGTGGCACCGTACGCATCGTCGGCGCCGGCCTGCTCGGTTCGAGCGTCGGCCATGCGCTGCGGGGCCTCGGGGTCGATGTCGTGCTCGCCGATGCGTCGCCCGCGCAGCTCAAGCTCGCGATCGACTACGGGGCAGGGCGCGCGGCTGCCGACGGCGATGCGCCCGGCCTGATCGTGGTCGCCGTGCCGCCGGATGTCATCGCCGACGTCGTCGAACGAGAACTGGCCGACTATCCGGGTGCCGTCGTCACCGATGTCGCGAGCGTCAAGCTCGAACCGCTCCGTACGTTGCGCGAGCGCGGCGTCGACCTCACCCACTACATCGGGTCGCACCCGATGGCCGGTCGTGAGCGCGGCGGCGCGATCTCTGCGCGTGCCGACATCTTCGTCGGTCGGCCGTGGGTCGTCTGCCGTGACGAGGAGACCCCCGCCCGCGACCTCGCACTCGTCGAAGGGCTCGCGCTCGACCTGGGTGCCACCCCGATCGAGATGACCCCCGAGGAGCATGACCGCTCCGTCGCGCTCGTCTCGCACGTGCCGCAGCTCGTCGCGAGCCTGCTCGCCGGTCGCTTCGTCGACGCCCCCGGTGATGCGATGCGCCTCGCAGGCCAGGGGGTGCGCGACACCACCCGCATCGCGGCATCCGCACCCGAACTGTGGGTGCAGATCCTCGGCGCGAATGCGCAGCCGGTCGTCGACATCCTCGACGCGCTCGCCGCCGACCTCGGTTCGGTCGCCGACGCGCTGCGTGACCCCGACGGCCCCGGCGCCCGCCGCGCCGTCGCCGACACGATCCGCCGCGGAAACGACGGCGTCGAACGCCTGCCGGGCAAACACGGCCAGAGTCGGCGCTTCGAGCCGCTCATCGTCATGGTCGACGACACCCCGGGCCAATTGGGGCGCCTGTTCGGCGACCTCGGCGACCTCGGCGTGAACGTCGAAGACCTGCGCCTCGAACACTCTCCGGGTGCACAGTTCGGTCTCGCCGAGATCAGTGTCGTCCCCACCATCGTCCGCCAGGCCGTCGACGGGCTCACCGAGCGCGGCTGGAAGATTGCGAGCACGACCAATGACTGACACCCTCATCATCGCGATCGACGGGCCAGCGGGCAGCGGAAAGTCGAGCGTGTCGAAGCAGGCCGCGCGTGCGCTCTCGTATGGTTACCTCGACACCGGGGCCGCGTACCGGGCGCTCGCCTGGCACGTGCTGGCCCGCGGCACCGACACCGCTGACGAAAGCGCGGTGCTCGCCGCAGCCGATGACTTCGACTACGCCATCTCGCTCGACCCCGATGACTACTGGGTGCGTGTCGGCAGCGACGACGTCACCGCCGCGATCCGCGAGCCCCGCGTCTCGGACGCGGTCAGCGGGGTCGCCCGTGTGCCGGCCGTCCGCGAGACGGTCAACGCGCTGTTCCGTCGCCTCGTGGCCGAATCCGGCCGCCCCGGCGTCATCGTCGAAGGTCGCGACATCACCACCGTCGTCGCCCCCGACGCGCCGGTGCGCATCCTGCTCACCGCCGCACCCGAGGTGCGCGCGGCGCGACGCAGCGCCGAGCTCGTCGGTCACGACGCGCAGCAGGTGGCAGCCGCGCTGCACCAGCGCGACGCTTCCGACAGCAAGGTCGTCGACTTCCTTACCGCCGCTGAAGGCGTGAGCGTCGTCGACTCGTCGGATCTTGATTTCGACCAGACCGTGGATGCCGTCTTGGGCGTCGTCCGGACAGGAGTGCAGGGATGAGCCCGGCAGAAGAAGAGTACGAGGGCGGCCCCGACCAGCTCGCCGAGAAGCTCGCTGAGATCGACGACGAGCTCGCCGACCAGCGCGCCGAAGCCCTGCGCGCGTCGCTTGCCGACTACGAACTCGACGATGAAGACGCCGACCTGCTCGCCGGTCTCACCGCCGGAGGAGAGCCCGTCGAGGTGCTGCCGGCGCTGCCGGTCGTCGCGATCGTGGGGCGCCCCAACGTCGGCAAGTCGGCCCTCGTCAACCGCATCCTCGGCCGCCGCGAGGCCGTCGTCGAAGACACTCCCGGGGTCACGCGCGACCGCGTCATGTACAAAGCCGAGTGGATGGAGCGCCGCTTCACTCTCGTCGACACCGGCGGGTGGGAGCCGGATGCCAAGGGCATCGACCGCTCCGTCGCCGCGCAGGCGGAGGTCGCGATCGACCTTTCCGACGTCGTGCTGTTCGTCGTGGACGCGATCGTCGGCGCCACGTCGACCGACGAGCAGGTCGTGCGCCTGCTGCGCAAGGCGAACAAGCCCGTCTTCCTCGTCGCGAACAAGATCGACGATGCGCGACAGGAGCCCGAAGCCGCCGCGCTGTGGAACCTCGGACTCGGAGAGCCGCACCCCGTCTCGGCGATCCACGGTCGTGGTGTCGCTGACCTGCTCGACGAGGTCGTCAAGGTGCTGCCCGAAGTCTCGGCGGTCGCCAAGAACGAGATCGGCGGCCCGCGCCGGGTCGCGATCCTCGGCCGTCCGAACGTCGGCAAGTCGTCGCTGCTGAACAAGGCCGCCGGTGAAGAGCGCGTCGTCGTCAACGAGCTCGCGGGCACGACCCGTGACCCGGTCGACGAGATCGTCGAGCTCGGCGGTAAGATCTGGCGGCTCGTCGACACCGCCGGCATCCGTCGCCGCGTGCACCTGCAGCAGGGTGCCGACTTCTATGCGTCGCTGCGCACCTCGGCCGCGCTCGAGAAGGCCGAAGTCGCCGTCGTCGTGCTCGACGTCTCGCAGTCGTTGAGCGAGCAGGACGTGCGCATCATCGACCTCGTGCTCGAGTCCGGTCGTGCGCTCGTGCTCGCCTTCAACAAGTGGGACCTGCTGAACACCCCCGAACTCGAGAACCAGGACCGCCGCCGGTACCTGGAGCGCGAGATCGAACAGGACCTCGCGCATGTCGCGTGGGCGCCGCGCGTGAACATCTCGGCGCGCACCGGGCGTCACCTCGACAAGCTCGTGCCGGCGCTCGAGACGGCCCTGGAATCGTGGGATCAGCGCATCCCGACCGGCAAGTTCAACGCGTTCCTCGCAGAACTCGTCGCCGAGCACCCGCATCCGCTGCGCGGCGGCAAGCAGCCTCGCATCCTGTTCGGCACGCAGGCCTCGACCCGGCCGCCGACATTCGTGCTGTTCACGACCGGCTTCCTCGATCCGGGCTACCGCCGGTTCATCCAGCGGCGCCTGCGCGAGATTTTCGGCTTCGAGGGCACCCCCATCGTCACCAACATGCGGGTGCGTGAGCGCCGCCAGCGCTGACGTCGGTGCTGTGCAGGTGTGACAGGCTGGAGCGGTGACGATCGTGCCGCCTTCACCCGGTGAGCCGCGACGCCCGCACGGGCCGCGTGACCCGGGTGATGCCTGGGTCGTCGCCGACGACGGCACACGCTTCTGGGGACGATTCGGTGCTGCCGGACTGCTCGCGGTGGATGCCGAGCGCGGTGTGCTGCTGCAGCATCGGGTGTCGTGGAGTCATCACGGCGACACGTGGGGGCTACCCGGCGGCGCGCGTCACGAGGGCGAGTCCGCCGTCGATGGCGCACTGCGCGAGTCGGCGGAGGAAGCCGGGGTGCCGGTCGGCGCGGTGCGACCACGCTTCATGAGCGTCTACGACGTCGGCGTCTGGTCGTACAGCACCCTCGTCGCCGACGTGACCACGCCGTTCGAGCCCGTCATCAGCGACCCCGAAAGTCATCAACTCGCGTGGGTGCCTGTCGCCGAGGTCGACACGTACCCGCTGCATCCCGGGTTCGCCGCGTCGTGGAACCACTTGCGCGCCCTGCTGCCGGTGCGACCCGCCGTCGTCATCGACGCCGCGAACGTCGTCGGATCGGTGCCCGACGGGTGGTGGCGTGATCGCGCCGGTGCTGCGGCGCGGTTGCTCGACACGATCGCCGCGTGGGCGCGCGAGGGCGTGGATGCCGGTGGCCTCGACCTGCCGGAGCATCGCTGGTTCCCTGACGTGCACGTCGTGCTCGAAGGCGCGGCGCGGACGGCATCCGATATCGACGGGCTCCGTGTCGTGCGCGCCGCAGGCGAGGGCGACGACACGATCGTCGAGACCGCCGCCGACCTCGCTCGGTCGGGGCGTTCGGTCACGGTTGTGACGAGCGATCACGGGCTCGCCGATCGCGTCCGCGCCGGCGGTGCCTCGGTGCGCTCGGTGTCGTGGCTGCGAGAGCAACTGTGAGCGCGAATGACGCACCTGTCGGGCCGGCGCCGCGTGCCCGACGCATCGTCGGCGCCGTGCTGCTGCTGCTCGCGGTGACCGCGGGGCTGCTCGTGCACTTCGCGCTGCCCGACAACGCGGCGACCGACATCTTCGGCGACGTGCTGTACGCGGCAGCGGTCTCCCTCGCGCTGATGATCGTCGCGCCGCACTGGGTGCCGCCGCAGGTCGGGTTCGTGGCCGCCGTCTGGTGCCTCGCGGTCGAGCTCTTTCAGGGGACGGGACTGCCCGTGCAATGGGCGGCGGACTTCCCGCCGATCATGCTCGTGCTCGGCACGGTCTTCGACTGGCGCGACCTGCTGATGTACGGCCTGACGATCGTCTTCGTCACGGTGCTCGACACGATCATCTGGCGCCGTCGCCGCTGAGGTCAGTCGCGGCGTGCGCCCCGCGAGGCGGCGGATTCGTTCGCGCCGAACGGTCGGTCCTGCTGGCACTCCTCGCACCTCGGCGCGAACGAATCGAGTGGGGTTCGACGTCACCCCAGGGCGGATACGGCGACCTCGGACGGAGAGGCAGCCGCAAGCCTGCGGCGCAGGGATCGGACGAGCACGCGCATCCGGCTGCGCGACCAGACCAACCCGGCCCCCTTTCCGACCAGTGCCGCACCGGCCAGGTAGAGGAGCACTTGCCACCACGCGAACGGCGCCGAGAAGCCGGTTGCGATCGCACCGACGACGCTGATCGCCAGAGTTGCCATGACTGCTGCCGATCCCTGCGTGCACCCGCAGGCCGCGTAGTGCCGATTGAGGTCGCGTTCGATCCGGCGGTCCGACAGGATACCGCCGAGTTCGATTGCGTCGGTGCCAGCAGGCAGCCGGCGCTGCGCGAGCGATTCCAGGCTTGTGTGGTCGTGCACGATGTAGCGCATGATTCCTCCTTCGCGGGTCAGGGCAGGATGTCGTCGCGGGCGCGCGGCGTCGCCGTGATCCAGCGCCACACCGCATCGGCGTCGTCAGCGGTGAAGTTCGCCTCGCCGGTCGTCAGCAGATAGTTCACGAGCGTGGGACCCCACTCGGTGCCAAGGTTCGGCTTCCACATGATCTCGCCCGGATGCGTGTGCCCGTCGTGATCCAACCCGACGTAGTGCCCGACCTCGTGGGGTGGCACGTACTGGAAGACGGTCTCCGGGAAGCGGTCGCGGAAGGTGACGCCCGAGGGTCCGACGGCGTCGAGGTCTGGACGGTACCAGGTGGCCAGTCCGTGCAGCCCGGTGTCGACGTAGCCGAAGACGGCGATCAGCGGGACGCGCGACAGGTCGTCCTCGCCGGCGCGCCCGACCTCACGGAGCAGGTCGGTCTGTACCGATCCGTCGTCGATACCGGCATCCAGCGGCACGTATCGGGGCTCGGTGACCAGGAGATCGGCGACGTCGCCGAACGTGAACCGCACGCCCACCTGCGTGCCCTTTCGGGCGGTCAGCTCGAGCCGGCGGCGGAAGGTCTGGGTCTTCAGGGCGTACACCGTGAACGACGCGACGGCGTCTGCGCCGTCGGACAGGAACGTGTCGAGGTCGGTCTTGGTGACCCTGCTCGTCGTGCCGGTGTAGACCACCTCGCCCTCGAACTGGTTGCCGGTCCACTTGCCTTGGCACGATGTGAACCGCCCCGCCACTGCGTACAGGTCGATCGCGCCTTCGCGGTGCAATCTGTGCAGGAAGTCGCCGGATCGAATCGCGAGGCGATGAGGCTCGATCGCCATCGGGACGCCACGCAGTTCGCCGTCGAGCCCGATGCGCGCGCGGGAGCGTTCGCGTCGCTCCGGGTCGTCGCCGAACGTGTTGCCGAGGTAGCCGTCGATGAGTCGGGCCAGGTCATCCCTGGCCAACTGCTCGGCGGGACCGACATAGAACACGGAGCCCAGCACCCGGGTGACACTCGTGATCACCCGCAGCACGTTGAAGATGCCAAGGCCCTTCTGGATGCGGCACCAGTCCAGACTCAAGATGCCCATCACGAGGTCTACGACGCCTTGCACGGTGTCCTGTATCCAGTCCACGACGTCGGCGGCCCAGTCGAGAAGCCCCTTGAATGCGCCGAAGATTGCGCCGAACACGCTGCACATCGCCTTGCCGTAGATGCAGAACGACATACCGATGCCCGCCAGGAACGCGCCGGCTTCGCGGAGGATGCTCGCGATGTCGCCGATGAGATCGACAACGAGATCGAGCAGGCCCCCGACGGCGTCGAACACGTCGTTGACGAGATCCCATAGTGCCGACAGCGCGCGCAGGGGATCGGTGAACAGGCAGACCAGGAAGGTCACCACCCGCGTGATCACCTTCAGCACGAGGTCGACCACGACGCCCACGACGACGGTCACGATCTTGCAGACCAGGTATGACACCCATTTGACGATCGTGACGACGACCCAGGTCACGACGCGGACCACGATGGTGACCAGCCAGCAGAACCACTTGTTGCAGCAGGCGCACCACCACTTGCACTTGTTCTTCTTGCAGCGCTCCTCGGTCTTCTCGACCCAGTCCTCGATCGGCTTGCTGACCTGCTCCTCGATCTTCCGCTTCATCGTCTCGCACGCTTCGCGCGCCTCCGTGATGAAGCGGTTGACGGGCACAAGGACGTTCTCGGTCACCCACTTCGACACTTCGCGACAGACCACGTCGTCCACCCCCTTGCAAAGAGGAGGGCGAGCGCCGCGCCGTGATACGCGATCGCTTCAGTCGCGGCCGCGCAACCGGTCGATCTCGCGGCGCTCGCGCTTGGTGGGTCGTCCGGCGCCGCGATCGCGGACGGCCAGCTGCGCGACCGGTTCACGCGGTGGCGTGCGATCGTCGACCGCGAGGGCTGCGACGGGGGCGCCGACGCGCTTGGTCAGCAGCTGGCGGACCACGAGGATGCGGTCGAAGCCGGCGATCCGCACACGCAGTTCGTCGCCGATCCGCACCGGTTGGGCGGCTTTCGCCTTCTCGCCGTTGAGGCGTACATGGCCCGCGCGACACGCAGTCGTCGCGGCTGAGCGGGTCTTGTAGACGCGCACCGCCCACAGCCAGGCGTCTGCGCGGACCGAATCCGTCATGCCTCGGCCTTCGGTGCCCGCAACTGTCGCACGGCACCCCACGCGATGAGTCCCTGGCCGAGCGTGTAGGTGACCATGACGGTGACGCCCAACCACTCGGGCGTCTGCGGCACGAAGATCCGGAAGGCGAGGATCGTGTCGCTCGCGAGGAAGAACGCCCCGCCGAGGGCGACGGCGGGGGAGCACCGCGCAGACATGACCGCCGTGCCGCCCAGCACCAGTCCGTACACGGCCACGGCGACTGCGAGGGCGCCGAGCAGGGGCCACAGCACCGCGACGAGCACGATCCACCACACGGCATAGACGAGGGTCCACAGCGGCGGCCGGCGGACGGCGAGGTGCCGGGCGAACAGGACGACGTAGGCGACGTGTGCCAGGCCGAAGGCGAGGAGCATCGCCGGGAGTTCGTCGTCGAGCCCGGGGAAGAAGAATGCGGCGCCGTCGCCGAGCCACGACAGCACGATCGCGGCCAACAGGAGCCCGCCGGCGGGCGCGAGATCGGATCGCGTCGAAGCCGCGCCGAGGCGGATGCCGCGCAGGCCCCACAGCACAGCGAAGACGAGTGTCGGCATGAGGAGCAGCTTGGTCGGGTAGCTCCACGCGTGATCGAGCCCGAGGAGCACGACGTGGGCGAGCGAGACCAGAGCGTACGGCGTGAATCCCCAGGCGATCGTGGTGGGTCGGGTCTCGACGGCGGCGGTCACGTGGCTCCTTCGCGCGGACGGGCGGTGCACGGCGGCCATGGGCCGGTGTCGCCGCGCTCGACCAGACTAGTGCTCAGCCTGCGGCGATCCGCCGTTGCACGCGCTCGTGCATGGCGGCGTCGAACGAGACGATGCGCACCTCGTCCACGGCGGTCTCGGTAGCGAGGATCGTGGCGACGGCAGCGTCGACCGCGTCATCTTTCGGCCAGCCGTAGACGCCGGCGCTGATGAGCGGGAACGCGATCGAGGCGGCACCCAGTTCGTCGGCGACGGAAAGTGCGCGCCGATAGCACGAGACCAGCAGCCCACGATCACGTTCGCCCGCGCTGTGGTTGGGGCCGACCGTGTGGATGACCCATGTCGCGGGGAGGGCACCGGCGGTCGTCCACCCGGCATCCCCGGTTGCGAGGCCGTCGGGAAACCGGCGGATGCAGTCGGCGAGCACCTCGGGTCCGCCGGCGCGGTGGATGGCGCCGTCGACGCCGCCTCCGCCGCGCATCGCGGTGTTGGCGGCATTGACGATCGCGTCGACGCGCTGTGCAGTGATGTCGCCGAGCACGGCGGTGAGCGTGGGGCGGTTCACAGCGTGAGGCTCACGATCGGTCGCGCGGCGCCGGGGCGCGCGACCTCGGTGAATCCGGCGTCGAGGAACGTCGAGAGCGCGCCGTGGAACAGTTCGTTCGTGCTCGTCTTCTTCGCATCCGTGTCGATCGGGTAGCCCTCGACGACGCGTGCACCGTGCTCGCGCGCGTGTCGCACGGCGGCATCGAGCGGACGCGCGTTCAGGCCCTGCTTGCGGTGCTCGCGGCGCACCACGAAGCAGGTGATCGCCCAGACATCGGGGGCGTCGAGCGGTTCGGGTGAGGACGCGACGTTGCGGGTGCGTGCGAGCCGTGGCTGTGCGGGCCTGGGCGAGACCTTCACCCACCCGGCGGGTTCGTCGTCGACGTAGGCGATGAGCGCCGAGGTCGGCGCGGTGGCGAGATCGCCGCGAAGCCGTTCGCGCTTCTCATCGCGCGACGTGTCGTCGAACTCGCGACCGGTGAGCATGAACCACTGGCACCAGCAAGAGCCGCCGTCGCCGCCACCGGTCAGGGCGTGCTCCGCATCGGCGAAGCGTTCGGTCGTGGCGGGACGGATCGTGATCTCAGCCATGTCGTGACCGTAGCGGCGACGCCCGACATTCGGAAGGCCGGTCGTCGCACGATGGTTCGCGGCACCGCTCGAGAGCGGCTAGGATAGGGGAGTTGTCCGCAAGACGACATCCGGGATGTGGCGCAGCTTGGTAGCGCACTTGACTGGGGGTCAAGGGGTCGCAGGTTCAAATCCTGTCATCCCGACCGGGAAGAGGCTCGGAATCACGCAGAAATCGCGAGATTCCGAGCCTCTGTCGTTTCTGCAGCAGCACCCGAGTTGTGCACTCGTTGTGCAGTAGCGCGCGGAACGAGCGCTGAAGCGCTCTCCGCAGCACGTCGAGCAGCGTCACCGATCAGGTGCGTGTAGATGTCCGACGTGATCGAGATCGACGAGTGCCCGAGCCGCTTCGAGACGAGCGCGATGTCGGCACCAGACGCGAGCAGCAGCGACGCGTGCATGTGGCGCAGACCGTGCAGCGTCATCTCGGGTAGATCGGCAGCAGCGCGCAGTGAGTCGAACAGTCGCGTCACGTACTGCGGTCGCAGCGGCTCGCCGTTCTCGTACGTGAAGACGTAGCCGCCGCCCGGCCACGCGGCGTCCCACTGTGCGCGCTCGCCGCTCTGAGCGATCTGCCATGCGACGAGAGCACCGACAGCAGCGTCGTCGAGTTGCACGACGCGTCGACCCGCGCTCGTCTTCGGCGCGTTCTCGACGACGCCCGTCGACGTCTCGACACGAGTCGATCGGACGCTCAGTTCGCGACGCGCGAGATCGACGTCGACCCAGCGCAGGCCGACGAGTTCAGCGCGACGCAGACCCGTCAGCACAGCGACCTCGAAGAGCGCGCCGAGACGATGCTGCGATGCGTGATCGAGGAACGCGCCGACCTGCTGCGGCGTCCACGGCTCGAACTCGTGCGCGTCGACGTTCGGCAGACGCACGCCGCGCGCCGGGTTCGTCGCGATGATGTCGTCGCGCAGCGCTGCGGTGAGCGCACCCTGCACGACGGCGACGATGCGACGTACCGTGACAGCACCGCGCCCGTCTGCGATGAGCGAGTCGATGAACGCGCGCACGTGCAGACGCTTGATGTCGGTCAGACGCAGTCTCCCGAGCGCTGACGGCTTGATGTCGTTCGTGACGTAGCGGCGGTAGTTGTCGAGCGTCGACGGCTTGATGTCGCCGCGCTGCTCGCGACCAGTCAGCCATTCGTCGAGCCAGTCAGCGAAGCGCACGCGGCTCGTCTCGACGAAGTCGCCCGCATCGTGCTGCGTCTTCGCCTTCGCGAGCGCTGACTGCGCTGCGCGCTTCGTGTCGAATGTCGCGACGCGCGTCTGCAGACGCTTGCCTGCCGCGTCGAATCCGCGCGAGAGGTAGTAGCCCCACTTCCCGTGCTTCGCGCCGCTCTCGCGAGCGCTGACGAGCGCTGGGCACGCTCTCGCGATCTGCTCTGCTGTCGCGTGCTCGGGCAGATTGCCGTACGGCTTCCCGTCTGCGCGCTTGCACGCGCATCTGCTGTAGATCATCTGTCTTCCTCTCTTTCGGTTGGCCGTCTCAGTTGGACGGACGATTACGGGGCGCGCGACCCTGCGCCCAGATCTCTGCCGGGAGCGGCGCATCGCTGAGCGCATCCTTCGCCGCGACCGTCAGGGGAACGACGGGCGCCCACATCGGCGGCGGCTCGGCGCCGACAACCCGAGCATGCTCGATGTCCTCAGCGTGCATCGCTTCGAGTTCGACGCGAAGCGACTCAACCGCGCCCCGCCCTCGCGCGAGGATGCGAGCGCGCAGCGACTCGCTGACTTCGTCGCCCCGCGCCAGAGCGCGCCGCACAGCGTCGATCTCGTTCCGGTAGCGCGCTTCCGCATGCCGCTGCTCATTGAGCGCTTCGGCGGCGCGCTCGAACCGCTCGAAGATCACTGACTCGGGAATCGAGTCTGCGCCGCCCATCACAGCGTCGAGGCGCGCCACGATCGAGCCCTCCCCGTCACCGCCGAGATGCACGGGCGTCGGTGTGTCCACGATCTCGGCGACGGTGCAATGGAAGACATCGGCGGCTGCGACGAGTTCGGCGAACCGCATCGGCTGCTGCCCGCGCTCGACGCGCATGACGGCGGGCGGCTGCCAGCCCTGCCCGAGCCGTTCGCGCATCTGCCTTCCGAACTCGTCGATCGTCATCGGCTTCGGCGTCGTGGTCGTGCGCAGGTGCTTGATGCGGGCGCCGATCACTTCGTCAATCGGCTGTACTACTCGTTTGTTAGTAGGCATACACGCCACGATAGCAGAGCACGTATCGTCATGACTAGACACCCGACCAAAGGGGGACAACATGACCACCACAGACACGAAGCACGACACCGCGACGCCCGCGCTCGCTCGCGGCACGCTGACGCTCGATGACGTGCGAGGGCGCGCGACGATCTCGGTCGACGAGGCCGCATCGGTGCTCGGCGTATCGCGCTCGAACGCCTACGCGAGCGCTCGCCGGGGCGACACGTTCCCCGTGAAGCGCATCGGGCGTCGCCTGCTCGTGCCGGTGCCCGCGCTGCTCGCCTGGCTGGGCGAGTCCTGACAGATACGCGACTGAATCACTCGACGGAGGGCGAGACGCACATCATGACCACGACCCGAGCGCGCAGCACGCGCGACGGCTTCACGATGATCCCTGACTGGTTCGTCGAGAGCAGCGAGATCGCGCTGCACGACTACGCCGTGCTGATCGTCCTGATGAAGCACGCGCGCAGCACCGGGCAGTGTCATCCGGGCTTCGCGACGATCGCCGCTCAGGCGCGCATCTCGCGCGACAGCGTGAAGCGCGCGCTCCGCTCTCTCGAAGAGCGCGGGCTGATCGAGATCGAGCGACGTCGTGTCGGCACGAAGAACCTGCCGAACCTCTACACGCTGCACATCGAGCGCGCGCGGGTAGGTGCTCACAGCACCCACCCTGCAGATGAGCGATCGAGCGAAGTGGGTGCAGAGAGCACCCAGGTGGGTGCTGACAGCACCCAGGGGTGGGTGCAGAGAGCACCCCTAACGAGACTTAGCAACGAGACTCACGAACGAGACAAAGCGCACCGCTTCGCGTCGCGCGCCGATGACGACGTCGAAGCGACGAAGTCGACGAGAGCAGCGACTGCGTCTCAGCGTCGGTTCATCGACGATCTACGATCGCTGCTCGACATCGACGACGACGTCATCGTCGACAGCATCGACGACGCTCACGATCTGATCCGCGACTACTGGCAGCAGATCGAGCATCGACGCAGCCGCGACGAGTCGCTGCACGGTCGACTCGACGATCTCTCGCCCGCATCTCAGCGCTACGTGCGCGAGCACGGGCTGCTGCTCGACAACAGCGAACGGAGCGCGTCATGACAGCGCAACGGGTGCACTACTCGTGCACACACGACCAGGAAATCGCAGATCAGACGCGTGGCTCGTTGACTCAGTGTCAACCCTCCCGAGAGAGGATGACGACTGCATGAGCGCACCGATCAAGACCCCCAGGATCAATGCGCCGTGGCGCGAGCACACGACTGAGATCGCTGCAGCGCTGCGTGATCTCGCCGCGACGATCACACGACTGACCGAAGCCGCCAAGAAGGGAGAGCAGCAGTGAGCGACCTCAGACGAGAGATCGAAGCACGAGACGCGCAGCACGCGACGTCGTACTGGTTCGAGAGCGACGAGGCGATCGACGATCTCGTCGACGCGTACGAGCGTCTGCAGCAGAACGGCCCGTCGAGCGAGATCAGCAGCACGATCCGGCTGCTGCGCGAGCAGACGACGCTGACGATCGCGCAGACCGCGCTCGTGCTCGGCATCGACGAGCAGCACGCGCGCCAGTTCATCGAGAGCGGCGAGATCGAGACGCTGCGCATCGGGCGCACCGTGCGCGTGCTGACGCAGCCGCTCGCGCGTCTGCTCGGCGACACGTGCTCGCACTGCGGGCGGATTGGCGGTGAGTCGTGAGCAGCAGAACGTACGCAGCAGTTCACGCGCGACTGCGTCGTCGACGCGGTCGGGCAGTCGGGCAGCCGTGCGCAGCGCCAGAGTGCGATCGTCTCGCTACCGGCTGGGCGCTCGTGGGCGAGGCGATGATCTACGGCGAGCACGCGAGTCGTGCCGTGCGCTGGTCGACCGATCTCGACGACTACGCGCCGCTGTGCGACAGCCATAACGCGCTGCTCGATCACGGCGGCGACTGGGAGATGTGCCCGCGCGGACACGTGCGCGTCGTCTGGGGCAAGAAGCCGAACGGTCACTGTCGCGGGTGCGCTCGCGTGCAAGAGCGAGCGCGACGACGTCGTCTCGCGAGGAAGGAGAACGACGATGCGTGATCTGACGCTCTCTGAACTGCTGCAGCGCGCTCGCGTGCTCGTCGAGATGAAGCGCCCGTCGCTGCGCGAGGCGAAGACCCGGCGTGCTCGCGCTGTCAAAGCGTACGGGCAAGCGCTCGATCAGATGCCGCCGCGTCACGAGTTCGCGGTCAGCGCGTATGTGGCTGCTCTGACTGCTGAGGCTGCAGCGAACCGGGCTGATGCTCGCGAACTGCGCGAACTGCTCGCCGAGATCATCGCGCGAGCCACGAGAACGGAGAACAAGGCTTGAACGAGTCGAACAACGTTGGGGGCGATCGTCACAGCACGAGCGCCCGTCACGCCGCCGCCCAGCGGCAGAACGAAGCGCTGCGACTGCGTCTCGCGCGCATGTCGTATCGGCAGATCGCGCAGCGCGTCGGCTACGCCAACCCCGGCAGCGCGCATCGCGCCGTCGAGAAGGCGCTGAAGTCGATCCCGCGTGAGAACGCGACCGCGCTGCGCACGCTCGAAGTCGAAACGCTCGACGCTGCGCAACTCGCGATCATGCCGCGAGTTCTGCGCGGCGACCTCGTCGCGGTTGATCGGTTGCTGAAGATCATCGACCAACGCGCGCGACTGTTCGGCCTCTACGAGAACACGACCGACAGCGGCGTCGAAGAGTTCAAGGCCGTGCTCGTGCAATGGCGTCGATCGCTCGTCGCTGACGATCTCGACGACCCCGAAGAACCTCTGCCCGACGACCCCGTGCAGATCACCCAGAGAGAGGAAACACCGTGACCGACACGATCCCCTTCGCTGCAGCAGTGCAGCAGTACCGCACGGCGCTCGCGACCGCGATGCGCTTCAACGACGCGAACCTCAGCGAGCAGGGCAACGCGCAGCGTCGACGCGACATCGTCTCGAAGGCACGCGCCGATCTGCTCGCGAAGCGCCCGCTGCTCCCGCAGAGCGGCGAGTCTCGCGACAGCGTGCTCGCGTCGATGACCGCGACGACCGCCGACGAGATCGCTCGTCTGCAGCACGCACAGTCGAAGGTGCGCGCTCGACTCGACGCCGGTCAGCCGCTGTCGCGCATCATCGCTGACGCTGACGAGCAGACCGCGCTCGCGATCGCCGATCTCGTCGACACGCTCCCGCAGGTGCTGCAGTCGAACGACGGCGCAGCGATCGTCGACGAGACGCGCAGCCTCGTCTTCGACCGTCTCGCTGATCTCGGCGTCGAGCGTGCTGCGACGTCGCGCGACATGGCGCAGCGCAACGCGCCTGCGATCGCATGGCACGCTGCGATGACCGAAGCGGCCGAGCACGGCAACGCGTCGATCGGTGCATGGGCGAACGTGCATCGTGCCGACGCTGACGGCTACAACGCAGTGCGCGACTCGTTCGACGGTCAGGTCGACGAGTGGCTACGCCGACTGGATGCCACTGAAGGCTGAAGGCTGAAGGCTGAAGGCTGGAGGGTGGAGGCAGTTCGCGACCGCGACTGCCTCCACCGGTACTGCTACTCGCCCATGTCGAACAGCGGCGCGCGGGCTTCTGACTTCACCTCGGCAGACACTGGCGTGGTTTCGACACGCACCGCTTCAGCCCTATCGATCGCTGAGCCACGAGTTCGCTGCTCGACCTCGCCGGTGACGCTGAGCATTACTTTCGCCCCGTGGGCGCGCACGGCCTGGTCATACTGTTCGTCGCTCAGGTTCACCAAAATCGAGCGAGGGCGCCCGTCGATGCGGGTATGCAGGCGAATCTGTCGCTCGGCGTCTGCCTGCGACGAGCGTAGAAGCGTCACCTCGCCGCTCACTGTAAGAAGGCGTGGCTCCGGTGCCTGCTCGAAGTGCTGGCGAGCCCGAGCGATGACCTTGCCGTCTTCGGGGGTGAAGGCGAACTCCGCGCGATGAACGGGCATCTCGGCGAGCGCCAATTGGTCGTTCTCGTTGAACTCGACCACAATCGCTGACTCATCGCCGGTCGTGATCGGTTCCAGTGCTGCAAGGAGTTCGTATGAGACGCCGCTGCCGATCTTCTCATCGAATGCCTGAAGCGCATCCTTCGCGCCTCGACTCTCCTCGATGGCCGCAGACACTGCTCCCAGAGCGCCTACCAACGTGGCCGTGATCTGCCGCCCCGGGATGCGGGGATGCTTCTTCGACTTGGCGGATGCCGACTTGGAGGTCGCGAACGACTCTTCAGATGGAGTGAGCGCTGTAACTACATAGCTGCCAACTCGGGTCTGCCCCATGTAGCAGTGTCGTAGGTATTCGTCGGCGATCGTAGAACTCGCGTGGGCGAATCGCTTGCGTGGGCCGCTTGCGGTCTTGGCGGCGGTGGATAGAAGACCCCGCGCGCTATCGATCATCTGGTTTCCCGACTGCCACGCGATCAGACCGGCTTCGTTGTCGGTCTCGCGCTTCACATCGACTTCGTCCAGACGTCGGCTGATCATCACTCTTACAAGGTCGATCGCGCGTGCCAGATCGTCGCCGTGCAAGATCCGCAGCCGCTGTTCGAGATCGGTTAGCAGATCTTCGTAGTCGGGAGCATCGGGAATCAGTGGGAAGACTAGGCGAGTGTCGCGAAGTGCGGACATCTCGTGTGAATGCGTACGGGCCTCCCAGTAGTCGAGCGCATTTCGGAAACCACCCGTTCGCTGCCAACCGAGGCGTTGCAGCACTCGTCGGAGGACAATCGATTCTGGGGACGGGTCCGTCATGGCCTACCCCCCGCCCTGATGCGAGCCATGATCGCGCAAAGCGCGACGTCGTCGAAGAGGTTAGTAGCGGGCGCCGACACGCTGACGGTCTTTCCTGAGCGGGCGGGCGCGCCCTCCAGGCTCACCCAGTAGCAGCAGTGCTGCATGGTCGTGTGGGGATGGCCCGAGGCGAACCAGTCGTCAACGTCCTTGGGGAGATCCATGATGACGACAATCGAGGGCATCATCACTCCGGGGCGGCGCATCTTGTCGTAGCGCTTGAGAGACAGGTCTGCGCTTATCGCTGAACGATTCGCATTCCAACCGCTCGTCACGGCCTTGAGTTGTACGCGCAACGGCACGTCTTCGTCCCCTGGCAATTCGTGGGTGAGATCGATGTCGATGCCGTTGTCGATGATTGGGGCGCTGACATTGCAGCCAGCGGCAGCAGCGAGCGACTCGACGACGCCCAACTGAAACAACTCCATGCGGTCGGTGGCGCGGGTCGGCATGCCTCGAAGCAGCGGTGTCCCGGTCGACGGCTCGATCGCGTAGGGGAAGGCCGTCATACGAGCAATCTAGGGGAGACGCGCTGATGCTGCCCAATCCGGCGTGACAGGTGCACACGCGTTGCACGATCATCCCGGAAACTGCTGATCAGCAGCGTGGGACGTTGACGCGCTGTCAAGTAGCCGGCGGGCGGCTGACGGCTACAAGTGCTTGACGAAGTGCATCACCGAACGACAGGTGCTGAAAGTGACGAGTCGTGTATCGCTGCCACCGGGTCGGGTGTCGAGGGCCATCCCCAACTACGTAGACGGGCAGGCCGGACTCACGAAGAAGGTCGGTGAGCCAACGGACTTGCTCGCGATGGAGATCTCGGGCGATGCCGGTCGGCTCGCTGATGCCATAAGCGAGCAGAACCGCATCAGCGCGCTCAATTGCCTTCGCGATCGTGGGTCTTGCCGAGAGCCATGACTCGGGCGCGACTCCAGCGCGACTGATCTCATCGCTGCGATACGTCGGCAGAGAGAACAGATTGACGACATCGATAGTCGAAGTACCGAGCGCGGCGCTCGCCTGCTGCACGCGGCTGAGCGTGCGACTGCCGTCTGTTTCGCTGGGCGGGTTGGAGAGTACCGCGACGAGTCGTCGTGAGCCGTCCGGGTCAGACGAACGCTGGTTCACTGACCTCGTCTTCGTTCACATTTACGAGTCGACCGGACTTCGCATCGATCGTCCACCCCGCCTCGATGAGCGCAGCCGTAGCGTCGCGGAGATCAAGATCGGCGACGCTCCAGTCCTCGAACAGCGCGTGTCGAAGGAGTTCGAGGTACAGGTGGCTGGGCGACGGGTGATCGGCCTCAGCCAAGCGTCGAGTGACGTCCTGAATCTCTGAGCGGGAAGGTGCGTGCAGCCCAGGTGCGGGGTCGTTCGTCGCCGTCATCGTGAGGATGAGGTCCAGAGTCGCGACGTGCTCGAACCCGGAGGCCAAGCCCTTTACGCTGCGCTGTCCTTTATTCAGGATGGCGATCGCGCCCGGATCAATCCTGAGTCCTGCATTCGCAACTGCTCGCTGCACGAGAGCCCAGACCTTGCCGGAAGAGTTGCCGAAGACCATGCTGATCTTCCCGCCAGGCTTGACGATGCGACGGCACTCGCGCAAGGCGTCAGTCAGAAGATCCTCATATCGCCCTGCGGAGCGCTTGCTGTCGCGGCTTCGATCGATCACCGCCTCCTGATGGACATCAGTGAACTCGCCCAACCAGCCCTCTTGGAACAGAGCCATGTCCGCGTAGAAGAGGTTCGAGCCGAACGGGGGATCGGTGAAGACGTAGTCGACGCTCTCATCTGCATAGTTGAGAGAGGCTGCGCTCTGAGTGCTGTAAACGACGTCGGGT
The DNA here is from genome assembly GCF_057707225.1 of Microbacterium sp. bgisy189. Taxonomy (NCBI): domain Bacteria; kingdom Bacillati; phylum Actinomycetota; class Actinomycetes; order Micrococcales; family Microbacteriaceae; genus Microbacterium; species Microbacterium sp. bgisy189. The sequence continues at coordinate 154,701 of NZ_JBYIPT010000007.1, forward strand.
ACTGCGTCTGATGTTCCGGTGAGTCGAGCCGTCTCAGCGCGAACCCACTGGTCCGACTTGATGACTGCGTCGACCTTGCGGTCGAAGAGGTCGAAGATGTTCCACTCGTAGAAGACCGCCGCCACGTAATAATTGGCATTGGCAGCATTGAGTGGGCGCTTGTGCGACCACTGATAGCGCTTCGATGCCCTAGTGAGAGTTGCAGTGAACGCGAACAGCAACTTCGAGCGAATCGCTGTGTTCGGCTCGCGCTCAATCTCTTCACGAAGTGTGGAGAGTGCGAGCAGGTTCCGCTTGGAGTAGAACGAGGCGACCGTGGTGAGCCCGCTCTTGCCGAGCGATTGAGCCTTGTACATCTCGCGATCCGGCGTGATCTCAACGCGGGGGTAATGTGCACCGCTGAGGTCGACGTCCGTGCTGTCGGGCGACGACGGCTGCTCGACCTGAGTCTTCGAACATGCGCTCTTCACATAGTCGACGACCGGCGCTTCGCCAACTCGGGCTGCGCGGCCCGTCAGGCTTGCGGAGCAGTGCGGGCAGGTCATTCGAGCCTTCGACCATTCGGCGTGCTTCAGCGAGTCATAGAAGTTGACAGGTTCGTGGCATTCGTTGCACTCGACGAGATAGCTCCACACCGTCTTCGCGAGTTCGCCGTCCTCACCGCACGATGCACATGTGACTGAGTACACGGTGCCCAGCCGTGCCTGCGCTCGTCCCAATGCATCGCTCGCGGCTTTGCGGACTGTCGTCGCGTCCACCAAGTTGACGTAGTTCGATCCGATGTGGCGACCCAGAACCGAGATGTCTGACAGAAGGGCCCGTCGCCCGCAGATCGCCGCAGCGACGCCTGTCATGCCCGAGCCTGCGAACGGATCAACGACGACGTCACCGGGCTTCGAGTACGCGCTGATGAACGGGACGATGGCGGGCACCGGCACCTTGGTCAGGTAAGCGTGAGCCATGTAGACGGGGTCGCCCCGTCCGACCAATATTTCCTCGGGCACGAGGTCGATGTTACTCATAGTCTGTAGCCTCATAGTCTTCAGGTTCGTAGCGTTGAGGGCGATGTCTCGCGCTCCGGAGTTGCCTTCGCCCACACACCGCGAAGCCTTCGGGCACCGGCTACGCGATCTTCGTCTCGCGGCTGGGCTGTCGCAGGAAGCACTCGCGGAGAAGTCAGGACTCCACCGTACCTACGTTTCTAGCGTGGAGCGCGGACATCGCAACGTAGGGCTGGACAACATCTACGCGCTCGCGGAGGCCCTGGGCTTGCCGGCTGCGCGGCTGTTTGGAGAACACAACTAAATGGGGTTCAAGGAACCGGACGATTTCGCGCGCTTTCTCACGATCGGGGCACACGCGGCCTCGGCCATATCGCGAGACCTGGAGCAGAATCACGGGCATCGCATCATCGAACTCGAGCGTTACGCACGCGCGAACAAGATCTGGCAGGTCAAGGTGAAGCGTATGCGCCTGCCCGATCTCATGTGTCTGCGCTGCGGCCGACGGTTCGAATCGAAGGGTAAGTCGGCGCTCGAACTCAAACTTTCTGACAGCGCAACGCCCGGGCGTGAGTGGTGGGCGGGAGGGATGCGACAGGACGACGTGTTCGGGTTCGTTCGAGTCGCAGTTCAGCCAAACCGCGTCGACGTCGGTCAGGTCGTCTACGTGACTCGCGAGGCGCTGCATGAAGCGAAGGACGCGCTCGTCGCCGGTCAGCGGAAGTCGGTCGCTGACGGCTCGGAGATCGCAGTGTCGTGGCCATCCTGGACTCCGACGAGCGGGGGGATCATCGATGTCCTGACTGATACAGAAATCGTGATCGAGAAGAGCGATGGTCGGCGTCAGACTTACCGAAACCACGCGAAGTGGCCGAGTCAGCACCCCTACCTGCCTCAAGGGGCCCACTTCGCTGCGGGCGACATGGTCGTTAGTTCCGTCGCTCCAGCAGACGTAGCGTGCGCGGGTGACGTGTGGGACTGGGAGGCTGATCTTGCGTCCCCGGACACCGATGACCGATTCGCGGCTGTGAAGGCGGCGCGTTGGCTCAATCGGGGAAGCGCTGACGACGCACTGCGCGTCCTCGCTCTCCAGTCGGGTGCCGATTGGCGAGTCGCCATCGAGGCCGCGGCGAGCCTGAGCCCGCACGAGCCCTCAATGGTTGATGTCCTTCTTCAGCACGCACTTTCGGGGGCGAAGGAAGGCGCGCCAATGGAAGCGGTGTTCGTCCTCACCGAACTCGCCTCGAATGATGCAGCAGAGGCATTGGAGCAGATCGCCGCGGACGTGACGCTTGCCTCGGAGTTGCGTTCGGCTGCGACATGGGGCTTGGGCCTCGGCGCTGCGGGACAGCCGGACCGCCTCATCGCATTTCTTGACGACCACGATGACCTCGTCGCGCTTCATGCGGGCGCTGTCGTGCCTAACCCGCTGACGAACTGGCTGAAGGCGGAACTTGAATCCTGGCTGACGAGCACGGATCTCAGGCGAGTCGCGTCTGCGGCGCATCTGCTGGCCAGACGGGGAGAGATTCAGACGCTGGTTACACACGCCCAGTCCGCGGCTGGGGACAACAAGGCACTCATTATCCGAGCCCTGGGCGATCTGGAGCGAGCAGACGTCGATCCCTATCTTGGTGGCGCAGATCACACGACGAAGTCAGCGCTATGGGCGCTCTGGGTGCGAGACGTTGATTGGCTGCGGGCGGACGATACAGACGGCGGACTGGAGATTCTTGAGCAGCAGTCGCTTGTGCTCTAGCGGCGAATCAATCGCATGTTCGAGACGAGGCCGAGATATTCGAGATGTGGCCACTGCTCGATCTCTCCGGTCGCGCGCTGCACGACCAGCCAAGGTCGGCCGATCTCGATGAGGCCGAGCGCTTCGTCGTCAGCGACGCGCTGCAAGGTCACGAGACATGCGTCGTGGTCTTCGAAGCCGTCGACAGCAACAGGCTCACCGAACTCGTGATCGACGATCGTGCGACACTCGTCAAACGTCAGCATGCTGCTCCCTTCGGGCGTGGCAACGGTACGTCAGGCAACGTCGCGGCGTTGTGCAGCGTGTTGTGCACACTGCACATCACGGCCCGCGACGAGACGTCACGAGAGTGTCGGGCGTAGCCGAGAGACGTCAACTCCCGACTACGTCCCGACACTCGACGACACGAGACGAGATGTCGTCTCGATGTCTGGGGGTCAAGGGGTCGCAGGTTCAAATCCTGTCATCCCGACCGGACGAGGCCCGGAATCTCAACAGAGGTTCCGGGCCTTCTGCATGTTCCAAATCAGCGGAGGACTCCTAAAGGACTCCGGTTATCAACGGATGTCTCTGCTGTCCGCCAAGATAGGTGGCGTGGGGGAACCAGTAGCCGATCCGCAAGAATCCGGACGACAGAGACGTCGTCGCGCGCGTCCGCCTAGGTGTGATGTCCAGGCAGGTTGTTGAGTCTGCTGATCGGTGTCCCGCCGATCGCGGAGTGTCGCCTGTGCTGATTGTAGAAGTGGATCCAGCCCGGTAGGGCGTCGCGCCGCTCGGTCTCGGAAGTGTAGAGCTTCGCGTAGGCCCATCCGTCGGCGAGGGTGCGGTGGAAGCGCTCGATCTTCCCGTTGGTCTGGGGTCGGTAAGGGCGGGTGCGTTTGTGGCGGATGCTGAGCTCGGAGCAGGCATCTCGCCAGGCGTAGGAGCGGTA